>JAGRMG010000109.1 GCA_020441385.1 Paracoccaceae bacterium | reverse complement strand
TCGGGTTTCGCGGCGAAACCCGGCGTTTCAGGGTTTTTCCAGCAACGCGCGGATCTCCTGGATCAGGCTGTCCATCAGGTCGCTGTCGAGCCCCCTGCCCTCGAATCGCAGCAGGAAACCGCTGTCGTCGCGCTGCTTGCGGATGGTGATGCCCGCCGAGGTGTGCAGGGTTTCCGCATCGGCCCAGCCCGACACCGGCGCCGCCGATTTCGGGCGTCCGCCCCGGTGCGGCCTGCGGGGTCCGGCCTCGATCTCGGCCAGCACCGGCTCCATCAGCGCCCATTCATCCTCCGGCGTCTCCGGGGCGCGGCCCGACAATGCGTCGCGCAGGCGCGGCTCGGCGCCGTGGCGCAGCGCCTGGGCCAGCCGCAGGCCGCGCTTTTCGGTCAGGGCTTCGGCAAATTCCAGCATGTCGCCCAGTTCCTCGAAGATCATGGCGAAGGATCTGACCTTGGAGCGCTTGGCCTTGGAACCGGTCGAATAGAGCCTGTTCACGGCGTCCTCGATATTGCCGAACGCGCCCTGCTGGGCCGCGATGACGGCGATGCGGCCGCGCTCGAAATGGCTGAGATCGGAGCGCACCTCGTTTTCCTCGACCATCGCGACGAAGGCGGCGTCGATTTCGGCCGCGGGCCGGACGATGGCGCGGATGCGCAGGTATTTCTCCTGCTCGGTCAGGTCATGCAGACCCCGCACCGCCATCAGGCGGCGATAGCCCGACAACAGCGCATAGCGCGTTCCGTCGGGGCGCGGCCCGGGCAGTTCATGAACCTCGACCGGCAGGCGCAGCCCGTGGACGGCGATCGACTGGCGCAGTTCCAGCATCTCCGCCTCGTCCAGCACCGTGCGGTCGCGCACCAGCGCATCGGCGTGGATTTCGGCGGTGGGCAGATCGGCCATCAGCCTGCCTTCGGCCTCGGCCTGTTTCAGGCGGTCCAGCTCGGCGCGCATCCGCGCCTGGCCGGCGCGCGCCTCGGGGCTGGCGGCGTGCGACAGGGCCGCGCTTTCGCCGGCGACATGGGCGATCGGCGCGGCCGCCCTGCCCGGCCCCAGCGCCGCGCGTGCGGCGGCCGGGGTTTCGTGGCGAAACTCGTCCTCGATACGCTGCAATTCGTCGGCGCTCGGCGCCTCGACGCGTCTACGCTTGGCCATCTGCCTGCTCCTCCGTTGCCTTGCCCTGCCCGGCCAGATGCCGATCGCGCCACCATGTGCCGAGGATCAGTTCCTTGACCTCTGCCCAGGTGCGGTCGAACGTCTCGCGCCCGCGCACATAGGTGTCGCGGTTGAATTCGCGGTAATCGGCCTCGTAGATGCCGTTCACCTGTTCGCCCGCCTGGCCGACCATCGCCGTCATGTCCTGGCGGAAGGTGGTCATGAAATCGCCGAAATACGCCTGGATCACGTTGGCCAGATCGGTCTGCTGCGCCGCGTCGAACCGGGTGATGACGGCGCGCACCGCGTCCCATTCGAACTTGACGTCCGGCAGCCCGGCGCGGCGGCGCGCGGTGTTCTCGCCGTCCTCGATGCTGGCGAATGTGGAATACAGCATGTCGAAGAACCGCCCCGTCGAATCGAATTCCAGAAAGCTCGCCCCCAGCGGCACCAGCAGGATGTCGGCGGCGGCCAGCGCGTTGATGGTCAGATAACCCAGTGCGGGCGGAGTATCGAGGAACACGATGTCGTAATCGTCAAGGATGCGTTCGGCACTCAGGGCGTTGGACAACGCATCCCAGAGCGGCCAGCTGCGCAGGCCCATGCGCCAGACCGGCACCTGGAATTCCGCCCAGTAGAGGTTGAGCTGGGCCCCCAGCAGGTCGATGTTGGGCCAGTGCGTCGGCTGGATCAGGTTTCGCGGCGAAACCTGCAACGCTTCGGTCAGGGTTTCGTCGAAGGGCAGCGGCGGGTCGCCGGCGGCCTCGCGCACCCGGTTCTCGGCCTGCACGGCGAGGGCGTAGTCCTTGGCGAGCAGCGGAAAGGCGGTCTGCCATTCGTCTTCGACGGTGCCGCCCATGATCGAGGTCAGCGAACCCTGGCTGTCGAGGTCGATGACCAGCACCTTGTAGCCGTCGAGCGCGGCCGACATCGCCAGATGGGCGGTCGTCGTGGTCTTGGAGGTGCCGCCCTTGAAGTTCGACACCGCGACGATCTTGGCGGGCAGCCCCTCGGGCCGCCAGGGCAGGTATTCGCGCCCGGCCGCGCCCTCGGCGGCGAAGTGCCGGCGCAGGCGCAGCACCTCGTCGAGCGTAAACCATTTCGAATTGCCCTCGCCCACACCCTGGGGCAGATCGGGATGTTTCTTGAGCACGCGCCGGAAATGCGCCGGCGCCACCGGGATCAGGTATTTGCACACCTCCCAGGTGGAAAACCGGCGCAGGCGCTTCTTGCCGTCCGGGGCATAGCCCCGCCGGGCCAGATCCTCGCGCCCCCTGGTGGCGAAGGCGGCGGCTTTCGCGAATCGGGCGGTGTCGATAGGGTCGGACAACCTGGCCGCCGCCGCCGCCGGGTCGATGTTGAAATAGGGGGGGAGGGGGTCTTTGCCTGCGGTCATCTCACATCCCTTGCGATGTACTGCTTTGTCGGTGATTTTCCCCGAACTATCGCACATCAAGCGGTGCGGGGGAATCCCAATGCACAGGTTTCGCCGCGAAACCCCCATGAATCCGAAGGCAGCAGCCCTGCAAAGGTTGAAGAGTCTTTCAGATCTTTAGAATCTTTGCCCGTATAAAACCGTGCCATGACAATGGCTTGGCCTGACTTCGGCACCCGTTTGCGGGAAGCCGGGTACCCGGATACGGGACCGCAGGCGCCCGGATACGGGGCAGAGGGCACCGATTCGCGGGAAAGGCGGTACCAGAGTCCGGTTTGAGCGAACTGTTGCGTTTGCACCGCACGGTGGTGTCGCAAACCGGTAATGAATATCCCGTAAAAGGGTTCCTCAAGCCGGGCTGTCGCGGGTACCTGGCCGTCAGGTACCCGGATACGGGAACGGCGGCCGCGACGGATGGGCACCCGGGAACGCGTTGATCGCGGGTGCCTTTGGGTGCATAATGGGTCAAAACCAAAAGGGCAGGGCAGATGGACGAGATACCGCGCGGGCAGTTGGCCGGATCGCTGAAACGGGCCGCGGTCAAGAAGCATGTGGCGGCGATCCATGTTTCGGGCAAGCTGACGCTGCTTCAGCGCAAGCTGAGCAACGTCTTGCTGCTGAACGCCTATGACACGCTCACCAGCCAGGCGAAATTCCAGATCGACGCGCGCACGCTGTGCCTGATGATCGGCTACAATTCCAACGACATGGATACGCTGAAAGCGTCTCTGAAGGGCCTTGCAGAGACTGTTGCGGAGTGGGACATGCTGGACGAGAGGGGCCAGCAGGAATGGGGCGTGTCGAGCCTTCTGAGCTATGCCAGGCTGAAGGGCGGCATCTGTGAATACGCCTATTCGCCGGCGCTGGCCGACAAGTTGCACGACCCCAAGGTGTTCGCGCTGATCAACCTGAACATCCAGCGGCGGTTCACGTCCGGGCACGCGCTGGCGCTTTACGAGAACTGTTATCGATTCGTGCGCACCGGCAGCACCGGCTGGTGGAGCCTGGATCTGTTCCGGCGGCTGATGGGGGTGGACGGGTCGAGCTATTACGAGAGCTTCAAGCATCTCAACGCCAAGGTGATCAAGCCGGCGGTGGCCGAGGTCAGCAAGACCAGCAATATCGAGGTGACGCCGGAAACCCGCAAGCGGGGCAGGGTGGTCAGCGAGATCCGGTTCCGCATCCGGGAGAACCCGCAACTGGCGATCCTGGATCTGGACGACGGGCCCGGGCTGCGGCACGGGCCGGTCTATCGGCGGCTGCGCGAGATGGGGGTCAGCGACCGGCTGGCGCGGCAATGGCTGACCACCCATGGCGAGGGTCAGGTGGCGGCCAAGCTGGACTATGTCGGCGCGCGCAAGGGCGTGAAAAGCATGGTCGGCTATCTGAGTGCGGCGCTGGATCAGGATTTCGGCGGGGCAGGGGAGGCGGAGACGGCGCCGGCGCGCCACGGCGACCGGGCGGAACGGCTGCGCCGGGTGCAGCAGGCGGTGAGCGCGCGCAGCCCGACCCAGCGCGACGCCGACAAGCGGCTGTTCATGGGCCGCATCGCGGACCCGGCGGCGCGGTCGGATTTCGAGCGCTTCGGCTGGATGTCGGCGCTGAACGCGCAGGCCATCTTCGCGTTCTGGGACGAGATGCACCCGGGGCTGTTCGAGGCGGACGGGTAGGGCGCGCCCGCCGGGGCCGGCTCAGCCCTTGACGCGTTTCATCGCGGGGTCGTAAAGCGGCTCCAGCGTGACCTCGCAGGGCACGCGCTCGGATGCGACCTCCAGTTCATAGCGCCCGCCCAGAACATAGTCCCGGTCCAGGCCATCGGGGTTGCG
>JAGRMG010000108.1 GCA_020441385.1 Paracoccaceae bacterium | reverse complement strand
CGGCGCCGTCGCCCGGCGCCGATGCCGCGCCCGCCAGCCCGCCCGCGCCGGCCCCGGCGCGCAAGGCCGCCGGTACCGTGGTGCGCAGCTATGCCGCCCCCGGCGTATCGCTGAGCTTCTACCCCGACCGGGGCCGGGTCGAACTGACCGGCCCCAGGGTGGATGCCGATCTGGCCGAGGCGCTGAAGACCTGGCTGGTGGCGCGGCGCTAGTCACATTCAGTGCGTGAGATGTTTCGCGCGCGAAACGCCCCCTTCGCGGCTCAGGCGCGGTAATATTGCCGGTACCAGTCCACGAAGCGGCGCACCCCCTCCTCTGTCGCGACAGTCGGCACCAGCCCGGTGAGATCGCGCAGCAGCCCGGTATCGGCCCAGGTGGCGGGCACGTCGCCGGGCTGCATGGGCTGCATGCGCTTTTCGGCGCGCCGCCCGGTCGCGGCCTCGATGGCGGCGATGAAATCCATCAGCCGGACCGGGGCGTTGTTGCCGATATTGACGATCCGGAACGGGGCGGCGGGGCTGAGGCTGTCGCGCGCCGAAACCGGGACGGCACCGGGAACCGCGCCGGCCAGCCCCATGATGCCGTCGACCAGGTCGTCGATATAGGTGAAGTCGCGGCGCATCTCGCCGTGGTTGTAGACGTCGATCGGCCGGCCCTCGAGAATGGCGCGGGTGAACTTGAAATAGGCCATGTCCGGCCGCCCCCAGGGCCCGTAGACGGTGAAGAAGCGGAACATGGTCACCGGCAGGCGGTAGAGATGCGCATAGGCGTGCGCCATGGCCTCGCCGGCCTTCTTGGTGGCGGCGTAGAGCGACATCTGGGTATCGGCGGGGTCGGTCTCGGCGTAGGGCATGCGGGTATTGGCGCCATAGACCGAACTGCTGGAGGCCAGCAGCATGTGCGCGGGGGGATGGGCGCGGGCGGCTTCCAGAAGCTCGAACGTGCCGGTCATGTTGGCCCCGACATAGGCGCGCGGTGCGTCGATGGAATGGCGCACCCCGGCCTGGGCCGCCAGATGCACCACCAGGCCGGGGCGGTGGGCCGCGAACAGGTCCGCCAGATGCCCGGCATCCTCCAGCCGGCCGGTCACCGGGCGAAACCCGGGATCGTCCGCCAGCATCGCGTGGCGGGCCCGTTTCAGGCCGGGGTCGTAATAGGGGTCGAGACTGTCCAGCCCGACCACCCGCCAGCCCGCTTCCAGCAGCCGGGCGGCGACATGATAGCCGATGAACCCGGCCGAGCCGGTGACGAGCGCTGTGCGGGGGGGATGTGCGGGCATGGCGGAGGGGGCGTTGTCGGGAAGTGTTGTCGGGGGATGTTGTCGCGAGGCCCTAAATGGCGGGGTTCGCCGCCGGAGTAAACCGCACCCGACCGGGAAGCCGCGGCGCGGCGGGGGCGGGGCCGGGTGGGGGCGCGGGATTCTGCCGGTCCGGGCTTGCGCCCGGCATTATCTTTTGCAAAAGAGGCTGGTGACGGTATTGTGATCTGGTGGTTGTTCATCAAGGCTTTCGTTTCCTCGTCTGCGCAAGCGTATCCCAACATCCGAGATATCGTTTCCGAAGGAAGGCAATTGATAATCACTGCATCGGGATTGTGGGGACGAACTCCGACATGTTGCGCTTGATCGCCAGTCTGACCCGGAAACAGAAGGGTTACATCCTTCTCGCGGTCGATCTGGCGCTGGTACCGATCGCCCTGCTGTTCACCTATGCGGTGCAGGCGCTGCCGGTCCCGGCCATGCAGGCGCTGATCGAGGCGCGGGCGATCCTGCCCTACATCCTGATCTTCGCCGCCGGCGTGTCGATGTGGCTGGGCATCCCCTTTGTCCAGCTCAACGCCTACGAGGCCCGCGCCGTCGGGCTGACCGCGATCCTGTCGCTGCTGCTGGCGGCGGCCTCGGCGGGGCTGTCGGCGCTGGCCGGGCTGGCGCTGCCGCCGGGCACCCATGTGGTGTTCGGCATCAGCTATTTCCTGTTCTCGGTGGCCAGCCGGGTGCTGCTCTACCAGGTGGTGACCGCGATCTACCGCCGGGCCCAGCCGCGCCGCCGGGTGCTGATCTACGGCGCCGGCACCACCGGCACCCAGCTGGCGCAGGCGCTGCGCAGCCACGAGAGCATCGACCCGGTGGCCTTTGTCGACGACAACACCTCGCTGCACGGGGCGCTGCTGGCGGGATTGCCGGTGCATCAGCCCTCGCGCATCGCGCAGCTGGTCAAGGACCGTTCCATCGACCGGGTGCTGCTGGCGATGCCCTCGCTCAGCCAGCCCAAGCAGGCCCAGATCGCGCGCCGGTTGCAGAAGATGGGGCTCGAGGTGCAGGCGCTGCCCAGCTTTGCGCAGCTGATCGGCGAAGAGGCGCTGATCGACAAGCTGACGCCGGTGGCGCCGCAGAACTTCCTGGGCCGGGCCGCCTGCGACGTGACCCTGGCCGAGGCCTGCGACAGCTATGCCGGGCGCACGGTGCTGGTCTCGGGGGCCGGCGGCTCGATCGGGTCGGAACTGTGCCGCCAGGTGCTGGCCTGCCGGCCGAAGCGGCTGGTGCTTTACGAGCTTTCCGAACTGGCGCTTTACACCGTGGACCAGGAACTGCGCCAGCTGGTCGAGGGCACCGCGATCGAGATCGTGCCGGTGCTGGGTTCGGTGACCGACGCGCGCCAGGTGCGCCAGGTGCTGGCCGAGCAGGGCGCGCAGGTGGTGCTGCATGCCGCCGCCTACAAGCATGTGCCGCTGGTCGAGGCCAACCCGCTGCCGGGCCTGGCCAACAACGTCATCGGCACCCGCACCCTGGCGCGCGAGGCGGCCCGCGCGCAGGTGGAGCGGTTCATCCTGATCTCGTCGGACAAGGCGGTGCGGCCGACCAACGTGATGGGCGCCTCCAAGCGCCTGGCCGAACTGGTGTTGCAGGATCTGGCGACGCGTCATGCCGGCACCGTCTTCACCATGGTGCGCTTCGGCAACGTGCTGGGATCGAGCGGGTCGGTGGTGCCGCTGTTTCAGGAACAGGTCAGCCGCGGCGGCCCCGTGACCGTCACCGATGCCCGCGTGATGCGCTATTTCATGACCATCCGCGAGGCGGTGCAGCTGGTGCTCAAGGCCGGCGCCGAGGCCAGGGGCGGCGAGGTGTTCGTGCTGGACATGGGCCAGCCGGTGCCGATCATCCGCCTGGCCCGCCAGGTGATCGAGAGCGCGGGCTACACGGTGCGCGACGCGGACAATCCCGACGGCGACATCGAGATCGAGCTGATCGGCCTGCGCCCGGGCGAGAAGATCGAGGAGGAGCTGACGCTGTCGGGCGACCTGGTCGGCACCCGCCATCCCAAGATCTTCTGCGCGCGCGAGGCGTTCCTGTCGGAAATCGAGGTTGCCGCGGTGCTGCGCGGCCTGCGCGAGGCGCTGGCCGCCAGCGACGAGGACGCCGCCCGGGCGCTGATCCGGCGCTGGGTCGACGGCTATCACCAGGGCGAATCGGTCAGCCGGGCCTCTTCCTGACGAGCCGGGTGCGGGTCTGGTACGGGCCGGGCCCGGGTCTGTCACCGGAAAGCCGCATCCGCCCCGCCCCGCCCGCGCCGCCCGGCCCCGGCCGTTGATCCCGCCGCAGGCTTCGTGGTCTAAGCGGGATCGAACGCAACCGGCAGGAACGATCCGGCAGACATGATCGAGCAGATGGGGGCATCGCCGCTTTGAGCCATTGCAAGCGCAGCACCGGGGCCGCGACCGGCTTGCCGGCCGGTGCGCTGCTGGCCGTGCTGCTGGCCGCATTTCCGGCCGCCCCGCTCATGGCCCAGTCTTCGGCCCAGTCTTCGGCCCAGTCTTCGGCCCAGCCGCAGGGCCGGGATTCGGAGCCGGCCTTTGCGCGCCAGGCGGGCGCGATCGCCGATCTGGCGCCCTCCTTCACGCCGCCCCTGCCGCCCAGCCTGAACTTCTACGGCTCCCCCGGCCTGATGGACATGCCCTCGGGCGAGACGCTGCCCGACGGGCAGTTCACCACCGGGATCGGCTATTTCGGCGGTCAGCTGCGCTATACCATGAGCTTTCAGGCGCTGCCCTGGGTGTCGGCCAGCTTTCGCTACAACGGCATCCGCGATCTCAACCTTTACGGCTTTTCGACCTATTACGACCGCAGCTTCGATGCCCGGTTCCGGCTGCACCGGGAAACCCGCCGCTGGCCCGAGATCACGCTGGGATTGCAGGATTTCGCCGGCACCGGCATCTATTCCGCCGAATATATCGCGGCGACCAAGAATTTCGTCACCCCGGGCTGGGGCCGGGCCGCCCTGCCGGGGCGGCTCAAGCTGACCGCCGGGCTGGGCTGGGGGCGGCTGGGGTCGTACAATTCCATCGGCTCCACCTTCGGCGCCCGCCCGCCCTACGATCCGTCCGGCACCGGCGGGCAGCTGGCCTTCGACCAGTGGTTCCGCGGCCCGGTGGCGCCGTTCGGCGGCATCGAATGGCAGCCCGACGACCGCTGGGGGCTGAAGCTGGAATATTCCTCGGATGCCTATGTGACCGAGACCCGGACCAGCAACGTGTTCGAGCGCAGATCGCCGTTCAATTTCGGCATCGAGTACCAGGCCACGCCGCGCACCAGGCTGGGGGCCTATTACATGTACGGCTCCGAGTTCGGACTCACCGCCCAGATCCAGCTGAACCCGAAAAACACGCCGGCCAAGCTGCGGGTGCCGGCGCCCCAGCCGGTGCATGTGCGCCCGCCGGCGGCCGGCAATCCGGTGGTCTGGGGCACCGAATGGGCGGATTATCCGGATGCGCCGGTGCGGCTGAGCGGCCAGCTGAGCGCGCTTCTGGCCGATGAGGGCGTGGTGGTGGAATCGCTGCGCGTCGATGCCCATACCGCCGAGCTGCGCATCCGCAACCTGCAATACCACAGCCATGCGCTTGCCATCGGCCGGGCGGCGCGGGCCATGGCGCGCGCGCTGCCGGCCTCGGTCGAGACCTTCCACATCGTGCCGCTGTCGGGGGGCATGGCGCTGAGCCGGGCGACCCTGCGCCGGTCGGATCTGGAGGCGCTGGAATTCGACGGCGACGCCGCCGCGGCGCTGCTGGCGGTGACCGGGTTTTCGGACGCGCCGCCGCTGTCGCCGGCGGCCACGCCGATGCCCGGGCTCTACCCCGACAAGAGCTGGTCGCTGGCGCCCTATTTCCAGCCCAGCTATTTCGACCCGAGCGTGCCGTTCCGGCTGGATGTCGGGCTCGATCTGCGCGGCACCTGGCGCCCGGCGCCGGGCTGGATCGTTTCGGGCCTGTTGCGCCAGCGCCTGGCGGGCAACGTCAAGGATGGCAGGGCCTCGACCTCGGTGCTGCCGCATGTGCGCACCGATGCGGTGAAATACGCCCAGTACGGCACCACGATGCAGAACCTGTTCACCGCCTATCAGTGGCGGCCGGGCCGCGATCTCTATGGCCGCGTCACGCTGGGATATCTTGAGCAGATGTATGCCGGCCTGTCGGGCGAGTTGCTGTGGAAGCCGGTGTCGAGCCGGCTGGCGCTGGGGGTCGAGGCCAATTACGTGCGCCAGCGCGACTATGACCAGCGCCTCGATCTTCTCGATTACAGCGTCGTCACCGGCCATGTCTCGGCCTATTACGAATTCGGCCCCGGGCTGATCGCCCAGGTCGATGTCGGCCGCTACCTGGCCGGCGATGTCGGCGCCACCTTCGCCATCGACCGGGTGTTCGACAACGGCTGGTCGGTGGGCGGCTTCTTCACCAAGACCGATGTCTCGGCGGCCGAGTTCGGCGAAGGGTCGTTCGACAAGGGCATCCGGTTCTCGATTCCGCTGACCTGGTTCCTGGGCACCGAGAGCCGCCAGAGCGTCGGCACCACGATCCGCCCGATCACCCGCGACGGCGGCGCCCGGCTGAACGTGCCGGGGCGGCTTTACGGCCAGGTGCGCGATGCCCATTACAAGGCGTTGTCGGGGCAATGGGCGAGGGCCTGGGAATGAGGCGGGGCGCGGTTTTAGGGGAGTCGGGACTGGCGCGGATTCCGGCTCTGATGCCGGCTTTGGGTCTGGTTCTGGCCCTGGCCGGATGCAGCGGCGGCAACGACCGGCCGGCGGCCAATGTGCAGCTGATGGCGGCGGTGCGCAGCGGTGTGGCCGCCCGCGCCGCCGGCCGGGGCGCGCCCGAGGCGATGACCCGGGCGCGGCTCGATGCGCTGGGCCCGGGGCCGTTTCTCGAGGCGACGCGGGAGAAGACCGGCCAGACCGCCTATCTGTTCGTCAATGCCGAACGCCCGGACCGGGGCGGCGGCGCGGTCACGGTCTGGCGCACCGAGGACGCGGTGACGCTGGCGCTGCGCGGCGGCGTGCTGATCGCCACCCGCGGGCTGGGCGGCGATGTGCTTTCGACCGAGATGCAGCCGCCGCCGTCCGGGCGGCCGGGGCCGGCGGCGGGCGGCCAGCGCGTGCAGCATATCCGCGACAGCGACGACGGCGTGGTGCCGCTGGCGCTGGCCTGCGCGGCCGCCGAGATCGGCCCCGAGACGCTGGACATCCTGGGCCGGCGATATCCCACCCGGCATCTGCGCGAACGCTGCGAGGGCGGCGGCGGCATCGTGATCAACGATTACTGGATCGATTCGCCCCCCGGCCCGGGCGGCGGCGCGGTCCGCCAGTCGCGGCAATGGGGCGGGCCTTACGTGGGCTATCTGAGGCTCCGCCGGCTGACGGATTAGGGCGTGCCGGGGCCGACCGGAATCGCATGTTCAGCCGCCGGGTGAATGCGATCGGACGCCGGCCGGCGCGGGCCTGGCCGCGATGCGGCAAAAATGTACCGGCGGCGGCATCCAGTTGGCCGCAGCCGCGTTGAAAAGGGTTGGCAACTGCGCTAGACCTTGTACAAGTTGTGCCAAAAGGAGTTTTGCAGCATGAAGAAGACACTTGCCGCTGTCGCAGCAACCGCGATCACCGTCTCGAGCGCCGCCTTCGCCCTCACCCCGATGGAGCGTGCGGTCCAGGGCAACTACTGCAACGGCGCCGCGCCGGTCAGCGCGGAAATCCTGCCCGCGCCCGATGGCCGGCTCAAGGTCGTCTGCCCGCGCGGGTCGCTGACCGGCGGTGCCGGCAGCCTGTCGCCCGCCGCCGGGGCCGGACTGGCGCTGGCCGGTGTCCTGGTCGTCGCCGCCGCGGGCAGCGATGACGCGGTGACCTCCTCGACCACCACCACCGGCGGCAGCTGAGCCGCATCGCGGCGCGACATGGTGAGGGGCGCCCGCCCGGGCGCCCTGTTCGCGTGCGTGATCGCCGATATGGCGTCTGCCGACATGGCGTTTCCTGACGGGCCGGGCGGCCCGTCTTTCGTTTTTTGTCGCTGCGTTTTCCGCGGCCCTCGGGGCGCGCGCATCAGCCGCGGGCGTAGACGTCCTCGTAGCGGATGATGTCGTCCTCGCCCAGATAGCTGCCGGTCTGCACCTCGATCAGCACCACCGCCACCTTGCCGGGGTTTTCCAGCCGGTGTTTCGCCCCCAGCGGGATATAGACCGACTGGTTTTCCGACAGCAGCCGCACCTCGTGATCCAGCGTCACCCTGGCGGTGCCCTCGACCACGATCCAGTGTTCCGAGCGGTGGTGATGGCTTTGCAGGGAAAGCGACGCGCCGGGATGCACCAGGATGCGCTTGACCTGGAACCTCTCGCCCACCACCAGGCTTTCGAACCAGCCCCAGGGGCGGTGATCCTTGGGGAAGGTCTCGGCCTGCTTGGCGCCCTTGGCCTTGAGCGCGCTCACCGCCTGCCTGACGTCCTGGGCGCGGCTGGCGTCGGCGACCAGCACCGCGTCGGGCATCGCCACGGCGATGATGCCGCGCAATCCGATGCCGACCACCTCCTGGCCGCCATCCTCGGCGCGCAGCAGCGTGTCGTCGCAATCCAGCGCCGTGGCCGGGCCGGACGTGGCGACGCCGCGCCCGTCGCGCGCCGCCTGCCGCCAGACCGCATCCCAGCCGCCCAGATCGGACCAGCCGCCGGCGAAGGGCACCACCGAAAGGTTGTCCGCCTTCTCCATCACCGCGTAGTCGATCGAGACGTTTCCGGCCCGGGCCCAGGGCGCCGGCGCCAGCCGGAAGAAGCCCAGATCGGGCCGGCCCTCGTCCAGCGCGGCCTGCACGGCGGCGAGCATGTCCGGCGCATGGCTCCGGTAGGCCTCGATGATGCAGGCCGGGCTGAACAGGAACAGCCCGGCATTCCACAGATGCCGCCCCGAGGCCGCCATTTCGGCGGCACGCGCGCCGTCGGGCTTTTCGACGAAGCGTTTCAGAGCTATCGGGCGCGGCGTGAAATCGCCCGGATCGCCGTCGAGTTCGAGATAGCCATAGCCGGTCTCGGGGTGGGTGGGGCGGATCCCGAAGGTGACCAGCTGCCCGGCGCGGGCGGCTTCGGTTCCGGCCGCCACCGCGGCGCGGAAGGCGGGGGCGTCGGGCACCACGTGATCGGAGGGCGCCACCAGCATCAGCGCATCGGGGTCGCTGCGCGCCTGCCACAGCGCCGCGGCCAGGATCGCCGGGGCGGTGTTGCGGCCCTGCGGCTCGATCAGCACGGCGCCCGGGTCGATGCCGATGCCGGCCAGCTGTTCGGTGACGATGAAGCGGAAATCGGAAGCGGTCAGGATCAGCGGCGGCCCGAAATCCGCGCCCGAAAGCCGCAGCGCCGAACTCTGGAACAGCGAGACCTTGCCGGTCAGGGGCACGAACTGCTTGGGATAGCTCTTGCGGCTGAGCGGCCACAGGCGCGTGCCGGAGCCGCCGCAGAGAATGACGGGGGTGATCATGACGCGGCGCGGCCTCCAGCATTCGGGTCTGTCATGTATCGGGGCTGCGCCCTTCGAAAACAAGAGCGCGAAACCCGGCCGGGGCGGCGAAGGGGCGGGCGAAGGCAGCGGGGGCCGGGGAGATTCATCCGCCCTTAACCCCTGCGCGCGGCGGCTTCAGCCTTTCTTGGTGCCTGCCGGCCCAGGGTGGCGGCCGATTTTCCGACGATTTTCCGACCCTCAGGAGCCGCCATGCCAGACCAGTCCGACCGCCTCGGCCTGCCCTATATCCTGCCGTCGCAGGCGCAGAAACACGTGACCCACAACGAGGCGCTGCGCCGGCTGGACGCGCTGGTGCAGCTGACGGTCGAAAGCTTCGATGCCCTGACCCCGCCGCCCCTGCCCGAGACCGGCACCTGTTACGCGCTGGGAGCGGCGCCGACGGGGGAGTGGGCCGGGCAGGGCGGGCATGTGGCGGTCCGCGAGGCCGATGGCTGGCGGTTCGTCGCGCCGCGCGAGGGCTGGCTGGCCTGGGGCCGGGCCGAGGCCGAACTGCGGGTCTCGGGGGGGGCCGGCTGGGGGCCGGTGCCGACCGGGGTCGAGGTGCTGGACCGTCTCGGCATCGCCACCGCGCCCGACGAGACCAACCGCCTGGCGGTCGCCTCGGACGCGACGCTGCTGAGCCATGACGGCGCCGGGCACCAGCTGAAGATCAACAAGGCGGGCACGGCCGAGACCGCCAGCCTGCTGTTCCAGTCCGGCTGGACGGGACATGCGGAAATGGGGCTGACCGGCGGTCTTGCCTTCGCCGTCAAGATCAGCCCCGACGGGGTGGGCTGGAGCGAGGCGATGCGCGCCGACCCGCTGACCGGGCAGGTCAGCTGGGCGCCCGCCGGGGCGGTCCGCATGACCCTGGCGGATGCGGGCCTGCAACTGGACGTGCCGGTCGGCGGGTCGGCGGTGCAGGCCGCACCCGGCGATGTCACGCCGGGGCGGCTGATGCGGGCGGATTACGGCTATTGCCCCGGCAACCTGGTGGGCGCGGCCGCGCAATCGGGCGGCATTCCCGCCGGCGCCGCGATCGAACGCGGCGCCAATGCCAACGGCGAATATGTGCGCCTTGCCGACGGCACCCAGATCTGCTGGCACCGGGCGGACGCCGTCTATGCCAGCGGCAGCACGCTGGTCGCGCCCTGGATCTTTCCGGCCGGCTTTTCCGGGGCCTCCAGGATCAGCCTCCAGGGCAGCATCTACGTCTCGACCCTTTCGGTGACGCCGGCCGTGGACGAATTGCTGGGGGTGAATTTCGCGTCGGTCTCGACGACCTCCTGCTCGGTGCTGGTCAGGCGTGTTTTCGGCGGCACCAATTTCACCGCGCCCGACACGACGCAGGCGTTCGTGACGGCCACCGGGCGCTGGTTCTGAAGGAGCGAGGCATGCAGATCTCATTCACCCCGCAGCGCAGCGACGCGGCGTTTGCCCTCAGCCGGTCGGGCGACGTGCTGACGATCAACGGCGAGATATTCGACTTTTCGGATATTCCCGAGGGCGGCACATGTCCGCGCGAGGCGGTGGGCTGCGACTGGCTGGCCTCGGACGTGGTGCGCGAGGGCGGCGTGATCCGGCTGACCCTGATCCGGCCGCACGGGCCCGATGCCCCGCAACAGACACTGTTTCCCGGCCCGGCGATGCCAGGCGGCGGGGAGAGTGGCGGGGCGGGCGCGGCCGGCAACGATAGCTGAGAGGGCAGACCCGGCGCGCCCGAAAGGGCCGCCGGGCCGCCGCCCGTCTGCCGCCGGACCCGCCCGGCGCGATCGCGCCCGCCCGCCTGTCCCGGCGGGCCGGGCCCGAAACGGGTTGAACCCGGTCGGGATATCGAGTGTATAGGCCGGGCCGGAAACATCTTCCGGCATGTCGGGGCCGCGCACCGGTTCGCCGCCCAGTTCAACGGATCGAGAGCCATGGTAGAGGACAGCCAAGCCAACCCGACCGATCCGGCGGACATGCTGGTGGTGGATTTCGCCACCCGGGTCGGAAGCTGGACCTACGTGACGGGCTGGGCCGGGCCGCGGGTCTCGGGGATCGGCGCCGGTCCCTTGCATGACTGCATCGTGCAACGCCACGACCGCCCCGACGTGTCGGACGTCTACGGGCTGCGCACCGGGCAGGGGCTGGGCTTTGTCGCGGCCATCCCGGCGCCGGCGGGCGATCTGGCGGGCGATCTGGCGGGAGATCTGGCCCTGGGATGGGTTTCGCCGGCCTCGGCCGGCCCGCAACAGACACCGCTGGAGATTCGGGAAACCTGGTCGGACCAGGATCTGAACAGCCTGATGCCGATGATCGAGCGGCAGGCCAGGGATTTGCCGCGCGGCTCGGCGGACTGGGTGTCGCATGCCGTCCTTCTGTCGGACGCGATGGCGGGCAGCACCCGGACAAGGGGCCATGTGGACCGGATCCTGCAACACGAGACGCAGGGATACGCGGTTTCCGGCTGGGCGATCGGGCGCGAGAATACCGAGTTCTTCCTGATGGATGCCGCGCAGACGGTGGTGCCGCTGACCGGCATGGACCGGCTGGATCGCCCGGATCTGCTGAGCATCGAGGGTGTTTCGCCCAACCAGGCCGCGCGGGCCGGGTTCGTCGCCCATATCCGGCAGGATCTGGTTGCGCCGATCCAGTTCATCGCGGCCACCGGCGATACCGTGCTGCTGCTGTCCAAGAAACCGATACAGCCCGAGCCGCTGCCGGCCGATCCGAAGGAGGCGGCGCGGGCGCTATTCGCGATGCACACCCCGATCCAGAGCTTTCACGACCGGGTCGAACGGATCGACTGGAAATTCCTCGCCCCCGTCATCGCCGCCAGTCAGGCGCGGTGGGCGGAATGCGAGATCGAGGAGCGCGCGTTCGGGCCGCAGCCCGAGGCGCCCGAGGTGTCGGTGATCGTGCCGCTTTACGGGCGCCACGATTTCGTCGAACACCAGCTGATGGAGTTCTGCCGCGACCCCTACATGCGCGAGCGCGCCGAGATCGTCTATGTGGTCGACGATCCGGCCATCGTGATTTCCTCGGGGTCGGAACTGGCCGAGCTTTACGGGCTTTACCGCCAGCCCTTCCGCTGGATCTGGGGCGGCGTCAACCGCGGCTTTTCCGGCGCCAACAACCTGGGCGCGGCGCGGGCCCGGGCCGACCGGCTGCTGTTCATGAACAGCGACGTGTTCCCGACCCGCCCCGGCTGGCTGGCCGAGATGGTGGCGGCGCTGGACAGCCATCCCAAGCTGGGCGTCGTGACCCCGCAATTGCGGTTCGCGGGCGGCGGCATCCAGCATGCCGGCATGGAGTCGCGGCGGCTGGATTCCATCGGTGTCTGGATCAACCACCACCCGCATATGGGTTTCGATCCGGCGCTGGATCCGCGCAAGGCGCTGGATGCGGTGCCGATCGCCACCGGCGCCTGCATGCTGCTGCGCCGGGGCGAGTTCGAGGAACTGGGGGGCTGGGATACCGGCTATCTGATCGGCGATTTCGAGGATTCCGATCTGTGCTACAAGTACCGCTCGCGCGATCTGGATATCGGCTATCTGCCCACGGTGTCGCTGGTGCATCTGGAACGCCAGTCCTTTTCCGGCATCGGCTCGGACGATTTCAAGACCCGGGTAATGATCGCCAATTCGGTGCGCCATTCCGGGCGCTGGCCGCAATTCCTTAACGCCGACTGACCGGATGAGCTGCCCATGACTGCCCACAGAATTCTCGTCATCGCCCATGGCCACCCGGATTTCTCCAAGGGCGGCGGCGAGATCGCCGCGCACAACCTGTTTCGCGCCTGCCGCGACGCCCCCGGGGTCGAGGCGGCCTGGTTCCTGG
>JAGRMG010000107.1 GCA_020441385.1 Paracoccaceae bacterium | reverse complement strand
GCGCGCTGGTTGCGATACCCCTTTACCTGACAGAAACCATCAGATACCGTGCGAATCGTTCGCAATATACACACAGGAGAACGACTAGATGATTCGCACCACCCTCGGCGCTGCCGCAATGCTCGGTCTGGCCGCCGTCGGTCCTGCCGCCGCTGCGGAATATCCCATCGGCGAGCCGCAGGAGGGCGGCGGGCTGGAAGTTGCCGCCGTCTACCTGCAACCCATCGTGATGGAGCCCGAGGGCATGATGACGCCGGCGGCCGAGGCCGATATCCACCTCGAGGCGGATATCCACGCGCTGGCGGGCAATCCCAACGGTCTCGCCGAAGGCGAATGGGCGCCCTATCTCCGGATCGGCTTTGAACTGACCAAGAAGGACAGCGACTGGTCGGCCGCGGGAGAGATGATGCCGATGGTCGCCAGCGACGGGCCGCATTACGGAGACAACGTCAAGCTGGACGGGGCGGGCGAATATCACCTGGTCCTGTCCGTGGCGGCCCCCGACGGCATGGCCTTCGGACGTCACACCGATCCCGAAACCGGCGTCGCCGCCTGGTTCGAGCCGTTTACCCGCGAGTACGACTTCATCTTCGCCGGCACCGGCAAGAAGGGCGCCTATTGATGGTCCGGCGGGCCGGTCCCGGCGACTTGCCCGCCCCGCAAGGGAAAGATATCGCATGAAGATGCTGGTCGAAATCGCGCTGGTTCTGGGCCTGTGCGGGGCCGGTCAGGCGCGGGCCGAAGAGATGCCGGTGATCGAGGTGACGCTGAACGACGGCGTGGTGACGCCGCAGCATATCGAGGTCGAGGCGGACAAGCCCTTCAAGCTGGCGATCCGCAACATCGGCACCACCGCGGCCGAATTCGAAAGCCTGCGCCTCTACAAGGAGAAGGTTCTGGCGCCGGGGGCGGAATCCTTTCTGGTGTTCCGCAAGCTGTCGCCCGGCACCTATCCGTTCTTCGAGGAATTCCACATGAACCTCGACAGTGCCAACGGCACCATCACCGCCAGATAGACCGGGGCGCGCCATGCTGACACAGATCCTCTTCATCGTCTGGCGCGAAAGCGTCGAGGCGCTTCTGGTCATCGGCATCCTGGCGGCCTGGATGACCGCGAACGAGGCCGCGGCGGCGGGGCGCAAATACCTATGGGGCGGCGTTCTGGCCGGTCTCGCCGCCGCCTTCGCGCTGGCGGCGGCGCTGATGGTCTTCGCCAGCGCGCTGTCGGGCGAGGCGCAGGACTGGTTTCAGGCCGCGCTGGTGCTGGTCGCCGGTGTGCTGATCGTGCAGATGGTGTTCTGGATGCACGCCCACGGCCGCACCCTGAAGGGCGAATTGCACGGCGGGCTTTCCGAGGCGACGCGGCAGCGGCACTGGTGGGGCATCTTCGCGCTGGCGCTGATCGCGGTCGGGCGCGAGGGCAGCGAAACGGTGGTCTTCCTCTATGGTATCCTGTCGGCGGGCGCCGATGCCATGGGCGGGCTGGTGCCCGTGACCTGCGCGATCCTCGGCGGCTTCGCGCTGGCGCTGGCAACCTACGGTCTGCTTCAGCTGGGGCGGCGCTGGCTGTCCTGGCGGCTGTTCTTCCGCATCACCGAGGTGCTGCTTCTGCTGCTTGCCTGCCAGATGTTCACCAGCGGCGCGGAAAAGCTGATCGGGCTCGGCGTGCTGCCCTTCACCGACCCGCTCTGGGACACGAGCTGGCTGCTGAACGACATGGGCCGCTGGGGCGGGCTGATCGCCGGGCTGACCGGCTATCGGGCGATGCCGGGCGAGGTGACGGTGGCGGTCTGGGTGCTCTACTGGGGCGGCGTGCTCGGCCTGGGTTCGTGGCAGTCGCGGCAGGCGCAGCGCGCCGGGGAAAAGGCCACATGACCGCGATCGAATACACGCAGCACCCGCGCCAGGGGCGCCTCGCGCGCTTTGGCCTCTGGCTGCGCGATCACCGCCGCGCGGTCATGGCGGTGCAATGGGGCGTGGTCGTTGTCTATGCGGTGCTGCTGATCGGCCCGGCGGTGCTGCCGCTGCCGCCGGCGGGCGCGCATGTCTGGGACAACCTGACGCTGTTCGCGCAGTTCCTGTTCTGGGGCGTCTGGTGGCCCGGCGTGCTGATCTCGATGCTGGTTTTCGGGCGGCTCTGGTGCGGCATCTTCTGCCCCGAGGGGGCGCTGTCGGAATTCGCCGCCCGTCACGGCCGCGGCCGCGCCACGCCGCGCTGGATGCGCTGGCGCGGCTGGCCGTTCACCGCCTTCGTGCTGACCACGGTCTACGGCCAGCTCATCAGCGTCTATCAATATCCCCTGCCGGTTCTGGCGATCCTGGGCGGCTCGACCGTGGCGGCGGTCGCGGTGGGCTACATGTACGGCCGCAACAAGCGCGTCTGGTGCCGCTATCTCTGCCCGGTGAATGGGGTCTTCGGGCTGCTGGCCAAGCTGGCGCCGGTGCATTACGCGGTCGACCCGCAGCGGTGGAACGCGCCCTCGCACAGCCCGGGGGCGATGACGCCTTTCACCTGCGCGCCGCTCGTTGTCGTGCGCAAGATGAAGGGCGCCAGCGACTGTCACATGTGCGGCCGCTGCGCGGGTTTCCGCGACGCGGTCGAGCTGAAGCCGCGCCGCCCCGATCACGAGGTGGTCAACGTCGCGGGCGAAAGCGCGAGCCTCTGGGACAGCCTTCTGATCATCACCGGCCTGATGGGCGTCGCCATCGGCGCCTTCCAATGGTCGGCGAGCCCCTGGTTCGTCGCCGCCAAGCAGGCGCTGGCGACCTGGCTCGTGCGGCACGGCATCGTCTGGCCGCTGGAGCAGAGCCTGCCCTGGTTCCTGCTGACCAACTATCCGGACCGCAACGACGTGCTGACGCTGCTCGACGGTGTGGTGCTGGTCGGCTATATCGCGGCCGCCGCCGCCGCGATGACGCTTGCCGTGGGGCTGCCGCTGGCGCTGGCGGTCCGGATCACCGGGCGCTGGGACTGGCGGCGCTTTCACCATCTCGGCCACGGGCTGATTCCGCTGGCGGCAACCGGCGTCGTTCTCGGCCTGTCGTCGATGACCTTCACGCAGCTTCGCGCCGACGGGTTCGCGCTGGACTGGGTCGGTCCGCTGCGCGTCTGGGCGCTGGGCGGTGCCGCCTCGGCCTCGATATGGCTGATGTGGCGGATCCTCGGGCGCTATGCCAGCGCGTTGCCGCGCGCGGCGGCAAGCGTGGCGGCAAGTGCCGCGCTGGCGGCGCCCATCTGGTCGCTGTGGCTGCTGTTCTGGCACTGGTAGGCTGGCGGACCCGGGTTTCGGGCGCAGCTTCATGCCGGGGTGGCCCGTTCGACCGGATGCCGGTGGCGCAAGCCCTGTGCGGGGGGTGCGCCTCGCCAGCTCCGACACGAAGCTGGGAGCCTGCGATGTCGAACTTGTCCGCTGACGAGCCCGCTCCGGGTGCGTCCCGATAAGCGCATCTTATCGGGTGCGATGGGGCGGCGGGCAACGCTGCCAGGGTGGCGCGCGAAACCGCCGGATTGTGCGCGCCAAATCCTGCGCGGCGCATGCATGCGGGCGCAAGGGCAGGGGCTGGCGCCGGCTGCATGGCTTGGCAGGGTGCTGCTGCTCAGCCCCTGACGCGTTTCATCGCGGGGTCGTAAAGCGGCTCCAGCGTGACCTCGCAGGGCACGCGCTCGGATGCGACCTCCAGTTCATAGCGCCCGCCCAGAACATAGTCCCGGTCCAGGCCATCGGGGTTGCG
>JAGRMG010000106.1 GCA_020441385.1 Paracoccaceae bacterium | reverse complement strand
TGGTATGGCGCAGCCAGGACATCGACGGATCGTCGCCCCGCGGCACCAGCCGGCGGAAAAAGGTGTCGAGGTCGCGCCGCACGTCCGGGTCGGCGTTTTCCTGGATCAGCAGCGAACAAGAGGTATGGCGCACGAAAAGCGTGAGCAGACCGGCGCCGGGACCGGCGCTTGCGACCCATTCGCGCACCGGGGCGGTGAATTCGTACAATCCCGCCCCGCGGCTGTTGATCCGGAACTCGGTCTGCATCCGCCCTTCCTGCCCAAAAGCGCAACGCCGGGCAAGCCTGGCAGGGCCGGCATGTCTGGACACGTTGCGGGATTCGGCGGATATTGCGGCCATGTCCCTCCCGCCCGGATTCCTCGATGAACTGCGCAGCCGCTCGAGCCTCAGTCAGGTTGTGGGCCGCAAGGTCGTCTGGGATGCGCGCAAGTCCAACCAGGGCAAGGGCGACATGTGGGCCCCCTGCCCGTTCCACCAGGAAAAGTCGGCCTCCTTCCATGTCGATGACCGCAAGGGATTCTATTACTGCTTTGGCTGCCACGCCAAGGGCGACGCCATCAGTTTCGTGCGCGAGACCGAAAATGTCGGCTTCATGGAGGCGGTCGGGATACTGGCCCGCGAGGCCGGCATGGCCTTGCCCGAACGCGACCCGCGATCGCAGGAGAAATCCGACCGGCGCACGCTTCTGGCCGGGGTCATGGAACAGGCGGTGCAGTTCTTCTGCCTGCGGCTGAACAGCGGCGCGGGCGGACCGGCGCGCGACTATCTGGCGCGGCGCGGGCTGAGGGACGACGCGCTCGGGAGATGGGAGATCGGCTTTGCCCCCGACGGCTGGCAAGGGCTTTGGGATCACCTGCGCGGCAAGGGCGTGGCCGAGGATCTGATCCTGGGCGCCGGGCTGGCCAGACCCTCGGCCAAAGGCGGGCGGCCCTATGACGTGTTCCGCAACCGGATCATGTTTCCGATCCGCGACCCTCGCGGGCGCTGCATCGCGTTCGGCGGCCGCGCGATGGACCCCAAGGAACCGGCCAAATACCTGAATTCGCCGGAAACCGAGCTGTTCGACAAGGGCCGCACCCTGTTCAATATCGGCCCGGCGCGCGAGGCCGCGGGCAAGGGCGTGCCGCTGATCGTGGCCGAGGGCTACATGGACGTGATCGCGCTGGCCGAGGCAGGGTTCGCCGCGGCCGTGGCACCGCTGGGCACCGCCGTGACCGAAGCCCAGTTGCAGATGCTCTGGCGGGCCGCGCCCGAACCGGTGATCGCGCTGGATGGCGACAGGGCCGGGCTGGGCGCCGCGATGCGGGTGATGGATCTGGCGCTGCCGCTGCTGGAGGCGGGCCAGTCGCTGCGTTTTGCCCTGATGCCCGAGGGCAAGGATCCCGATGACGTGATCCGGGCCGGCGGGCGGGATGCGATGCACAAGGTGCTGGACGGCGCGATACCCATGGTGCGCCTGCTGTGGCGGCGCGAGACCGAGGGGCGCGCCTTTGACAGCCCCGAACGCAAGGCGGCGCTCGACAAGGCGCTGCGCGAGCGCATCCGGCTGATCCGCGACCCGTCGATCCGAAGCCACTACGGCGCCGAGATCAAGGAGTTGCGCTGGCAGCTGTTCCGCCAGAAACCGGGCGCCGCCGCCCCCGGCGGGCGCAGGCGCATGGCCGGGGTTCAGCGCCGCGCGGAACCCTGGCATCTCAGCCGCAGCCCGGTTGCGACATCGAAGACTTCGGCCCTGGGCGCGCCGGGCGGTTCGCAGGTCGAGGACGCGATGACCCATGACGTCATATGCGCGACCCTGCTGCTGGTGCCGCGGCTGCGCGACGAGTTTTCCGCGCAGCTTGAAAGGCTTGAACCGCAAGACGCGGAAACCGGCGCGATTTTGCAGACGGTGCTGGGCTGTCCGGCCGACGCCCCCGCAGATGTCAGACAGGCGGTGGTCGAACGGGTCGGGCCGGCAGCACTTGACAGCCTGTTCGCCCGAAAGCACGTCAAGGGGTCGCCGCCGGTCTTCAGGGGCGGCGATCTCGAGGCGGCGCGCATGCAGATGCAGGCCGCGCTCGACGTTCTGGCCTCAAGGGCCGGTCTGAAGGCCGAGATCGCCGAGGCGGTGGAAGACATCTCGGGCGTCGCCGACGAATCCGTGACATGGCGCCTGCATCAGGCGGCCGAAGCGCGCAACCGGGCAGAACGCAGCTTCCGGGAGGACACGGTCGAATACGACGTCGGAGAGAACGGCGCCCGAATCAACCGCGCAGAGCGCGGCCGGCTGGATGCGCTTGTGCAACAGATCATGCGACCCAAACCGGACCGGTGAGGCGTTTGCTAAAGAAAGCTTGAGGAAAACCTTGTAAACGGGTGGCCGAATCACCAGATCGCGCTAACGATTCGCATAGTTCGAATCACCCCTTTGCCCCCTGCAGGAGCCCCGAATGGCCGCCAAGGACACCGACGACACCAAGCCCGCAGAACAGGACGCCGAAATCTCGCTCGACATGAGCCAGGCCGCCGTCAAGAAGATGATCGCCGAGGCCCGCGAGAAGGGCTATATCACCTACGATCAGCTCAACCAGGTGCTTCCCCCCGATCAGGTCAGTTCCGAACAGATCGAGGACGTGATGTCGATGCTCTCGGAAATGGGCATCAACATCATCGAGGACGAGGAGGCCGAGGAGGAAGAGCAGAAGGGCGGCACCGAGATCGTCGCCACCAAGGATGCGCGCGAGGTCGCGCTGGCCGGACAGCAGGCCGAAAAACTGGACCGCACCGACGACCCGGTGCGCATGTATCTGCGCGAAATGGGCAGCGTCGAACTGCTGAGCCGCGAGGGCGAGATCGCCATCGCCAAGCGGATCGAGGCCGGGCGCAACACCATGATCGCGGGCTTGTGCGAAAGCCCCCTGACCTTTCAGGCCATCACCATCTGGCACGACGAATTGCTGTCCGAGGATATTCTCCTGCGCGACGTGATCGACCTTGAGACCACGTTTTCCGGGCAGATGGACGAGGAAGGCGATGTCGGCCAGCCGCTGGTCGGGGCCGGCGCCGCGCAGGCCCCCAAGCCCGCCAACGACAACGATCCGGAACTGGATGCCGACGGCAACCCCATCGTCAAGGAAGACGACGAGGACGAGGACGAGCAGGCCAACATGTCGCTGGCCGCGATGGAGGCCGCGCTGAAGGATCAGGCGCTGGCCATGCTCGAGCGGATTTCATCCGATTACGCCAAACTCTCGGAAATGCAGGACAGCCGCATTTCCGCCACGCTGAACGAGGACGGGACGTTCTCGGAGGCCGACGAGACGACCTACCAGTCGCTGCGCGCCGAGATCGTCAAGCTGGTCAACGAACTGCACCTGCACAACAACCGCATCGAGGCGCTGATCGACCAGCTTTACGGCATCAACAAGCGGGTGATGTCGATCGACAGTTCGATGGTCAAGCTGGCCGACCAGGCCCGGATCAACCGGCGCGAGTTCATCGACGAATATCGCGGCCGCGAACTCGACCCCAACTGGCTGGCGGACATGTCCGACAAGGCCGGGCGCGGCTGGCAGATGTTCATCGAACGCTCCACCCCCAAGATCGAGGAGCTGCGCGCCGAAATGGCCCAGGTCGGCACCTATGTCGGGCTCGACATCTCGGAATTCCGCCGCATCGTCGCCCAGGTCCAGAAGGGCGAGAAGGAGGCCCGCCAGGCCAAGAAGGAAATGGTCGAGGCCAACCTGCGGCTGGTCATTTCCATCGCCAAGAAATACACCAACCGCGGCCTGCAATTCCTTGATCTCATTCAGGAAGGCAATATCGGCCTGATGAAGGCGGTGGACAAGTTCGAGTACCGCCGCGGCTACAAGTTCTCCACCTACGCGACCTGGTGGATCCGCCAGGCGATCACCC
>JAGRMG010000105.1 GCA_020441385.1 Paracoccaceae bacterium | reverse complement strand
TGATGCCGAAGGCACGCCACACCGCCTCGATGGTCGCGGGCCGGGTCAGCTCGTCCAGCGTGATCCCGACCCTTGTATCGCCCACCCGGCGCAGGTTCAGCCCCTCGCGCATGGCGGCTTGCAACACACCGCGCTGCAACAGGCCGACCTCGACGGTGATCGTGTCGAAGAAATGCTCGGGCTCCACCTTGAAGCCCGCCGCCTGAAGCCCCCGCGCCAGGCGTACCGTCTTGCGGTGGATGCGCTCGGCGATGGCGGTCAGCCCCTGCGGGCCGTGGAACACCGCGTAGAACCCGGCCATGACTGCCAGCAGCGCCTGCGCCGTGCAGACATTGCTGGTCGCCTTCTCGCGCCGGATATGCTGTTCGCGCGTCTGCAACGCCAGCCGGTAGGCGCGGTTGCCGTGGCTGTCCACACTGACGCCGACGATGCGGCCGGGCATGTTGCGCGCATAGGCCTGCCTGGTCGCCATATAGGCTGCATGCGGCCCGCCATAGCCCACCGGAACCCCGAATCGCTGGGTCGAGCCGACGGCGATATCAGCACCCATCGCGCCCGGTTCCTTCAGCAGGGTGAGCGCCAGCGGATCGGCGCACACGACAGCCACGGCCTGCGCCTCGTGCAGCGCCGCGATGTCGTCGGTGAAATCGCGCAGGTGCCCGTAGGTGCCGGGATACTGGAACAGAGCGCCGAACACCTTGCCGGCCTCCATCGCCCCGGGCGCGCCGACGATCACCTCGATGCCCAGCGGCGCCGCCCGTGTCTCGATCACCGCGATGTTCTGCGGATGGCAGTTCTCGTCGACGAAGAACGCCTTCGCCTTCGTTTTGGCCACCCGCTGGGCCATGGTCATCGCCTCCGCGCAGGCGGTGGCCTCGTCCAGCAGCGAGGCATTGGCGATCTCCAGCCCGGTCAGGTCGGACACCATGGTCTGGAAATTCAGCAGCGCCTCCAGCCGGCCCTGGCTGATCTCGGGCTGATAGGGAGTATAGGCGGTGTACCAGGCCGGGTTTTCCAGGATGTTGCGCTGGATCGCCGGCGGCGTCACCGTACCGTGATAGCCCTGCCCGATCAGGCTGACCAGAACCCGGTTCTTCTGAGCCACCTGCCGCATGTAGTACAGCAGTTCGCGTTCCGACTTGGGCTTGCCGAAATCCAGCGGCCGTTCCTGCCGGATCGCCGCCGGCACCGTCTGCTCGACCAACTCGTCCAGGCTCGCCGCGCCCAGCAGCTCCAGCATCTCGGCCATCTCGGACGGCGAGGGGCCGATATGGCGGCGGTTGGCGAAATCGTATGGCAGATACTCTGTCGGCTTGTAGGTCATACCCGGTCACTCCCGAAAGGGCGCGCGGCCCCCCGCTTCTTCTGGCTGCAAATATCCCCGCCGGAGGCTCCCCCGGCCGCGGCGCGGCTAGCCGATGAAATCCTTGTAGGCCGCCTCGTCCATGTAATCCTCCATCGGCGACAAATCCGACGGCCTGATCTTGAAGAACCACCCGTCGCCCTGGGCATCCTCGTTGACCAGGCCGGGATTGTCCGTCAGCGCCTCGTTGATCTCGACGATCTCGCCATCCAGCGGCGCCAAGATGTCGGAGGCCGCCTTGACGCTCTCGATCACCACGATCTCGTCGTCGCGGCTGACCTCGGCACCGACCTCGGGCAGTTCGACGAACACGATGTCGCCCAGTTGCTCGGCGGCGTGTTCGGTGATGCCGACGACAACCACGTCGCCGTCCTGCAGCAGCCATTCATGCTCTTCGGTGTACTTCATGTCCCTTTTGTCCCCTTCGATATGTTCCAGTGGATCAACGCTTGAATCCGGCCGCCACGAAGGGCAGCGCGGATACGGTAATCGGCAGGCGCTTGCCCCGCAACTCACCAAACACCTCGGTTCCCGGCGCGGCCAGCCCGACCGGCAGATATCCCATCGCCACGGGGCCGCCAACGGTCGGGCCGAACCCGCCCGAGGTGATCCGCCCCACCGGATCGCCGCCCGTCGCGGCGGCGAACAGTTCCACCCCCTCGCGCATCGGCGCGCGGCCCCCGGGGCGCAGGCCGACCCGCCTGCGCGCCGGTCCCTCGGCGATCTGGGCCAGCACCGGCCCGGCGCCGGGAAAGCCGCCCTCGCGGGCGCCGCCGGCGCGCCGCACCTTCTGGATCGCCCAGCCGAGACCGGCCTCGGCCGGCAGGACCGTTTCGTCGATGTCATGGCCGTAAAGGCACAAGCCCGCCTCGAGGCGCAGCGAATCGCGCGCGCCCAGGCCGATGGGCTGCACGTCGTCATGGGCCAGCAGCCGGCGCGCCAGCGTCTCGGCCGCAGCGGCGGGCAGCGATATCTCGTAGCCGTCCTCGCCGGTATAGCCCGACCGCGACACCCAGCACTCCACCCCGTCAAGATCCAGCGTGCGGAAATCCATGAACCGCATCTGCGCCGCTTGCGCGTTCAGCCCCGACAGCACGCTCTCGGCCATCGGCCCCTGCAAGGCCAGCAGCGCCCGGTCGGCAACGGGCGTCACGGCGACATCGGGTTCGAGCGCCGCCTTCATCCGCGCGATATCCGCGCCCTTGCATGCGGCGTTGACCACCACGAACAGGTGATCGCCTCGATTGGCGAACATCAGGTCGTCGAGAATGCCGCCGCTTTCGTTAAGGAACAGCCCGTAGCGTTGCCGCCCCTCCCCGAGGCCGGCCACATCCATCGGCACCAGCGTCTCGAACGCGGTGGCGATGGCCTGCATCGAGGCCCCCGACAGGACCACCTGGCCCATGTGCGAGACATCGAACAGCCCGGCGCGGGCGCGGGTGTGCTTGTGTTCGGCCATGATGCCGGCGAATTGCACCGGCATGTCGTACCCGGCGAAGGGCACCATCTTGGCCCCCAGTTCGACATGCAGATCGTAAAGCGGCGTTCTGAGCGATTGCGTCATGTGCCCGTCCCGTTCCCAAACCGGCACGACGGATCGTGCGGCACCCCATTTTGCGGCGCCATGCCGGCGCCATGCGATGCCCCCTCTGTCCTTTGGCCTGAGATCGCTATCCCTTCGGCGGACGCAAAACGCGCCTCTCTCCAGAGTCCGTCCGTGCCTGCGGTCCCTTGGGCCTGAGAGTTTCCGGGGCGGTTGCTCCTTCGGCACCGGCGCGTCCGCGCCGGTTCTCCCGCATGCACGGGCGCACATTATCCGCACCCGTAGCGGCGGGCAAGGCCCGGATGCAGCACGCGCGGGTCCGCTTCCCGCAGCCGGCACCCCGTTCAGGGTTGCAGCAGCCAGCGCCCGTTCGCATCCCTGCAGCGGCGGATGCGCAACTCGCGCGCCGCCGACGCGCCCCGGGCGTGGAAGGTATGCAGGATCGCGGCGCAGCCCTCGCGCATCGCCTCCAGGCGCACGGTGCCGTGCGACATGCTGTCGGGGTTCGACCACGACGCCTCGCTGCCGGTCTGCGGGCGGTCGGCGGTGTAAAGGCCGCTTGCGGCCTCGTCCATCATCGTGAAGTCCTCGGGCGTCAGCCCGGTATCGCGGATCATGTGCGAAAGCGTCTGGGCCTGCAGCGCGAACGCGGACAGCGCCAGCATCGCGGCAAGACGGAGCACGGAAAGGCAGCGTTTCATGGAAACCTCGGCTGAGTGTCGGGAACGAACCGTCCGCCGCCTGAATACACCGCGCGGCAGGGCTTGTCCAAACCCGCGGTGCCGGCAGCGTGTGCCAGGCCAGGCGACGCCGCGACCGCAACGCGCGGCGCCCGTGCCGGGGACGGATGCGCATTTGCAACGGCAGGCAAATTCGCTAACCTTGCGGCAACGGCACGGCCCTGGCCGCGGCGGACGATCTACAGCAAGGGCATGCGTATCGCGGCCCGGAACCGGAGACAGTGACATGAAGCACCTCATTCTGGTTGCGGCCCTCGCCCTGTCGGCCTGCGAAGAAATACCTGTCACGGCCGATCATCCGACGCGCGGGGTCCAGGTGATGAGCCGGACCTGGGCGGTGACGCAGGTCGGCGATGCACCGGCGATCTATCGGGCGGTGCGCGACACCAACGATTTCAACCCCTACGGCCCGCCCGCGGCGCTGCGCACGATCCAGGCGATCCGCGCCATCGAGGCGGCCACCGGCTGCCGGGTGGACCGCTCGACCCTGGTGCAGAACATCTCGGGCCATTTCTTTTCGCAGGTCGTTTGCACCTGATCGCTGCCGCGCCGGTCGGACGCCATCGCCCGGCATGATCCCCCATTGAGACCGCCCCGCTGTCCTGCCATACCGGCACGCGACATGAAGATTGCAATCAACGGATTCGGCCGCATCGGCCGCACCATCCTGCGGCAGGTCCTGACCCGCCCGCAAACGGCGCCGATCGAGGTGGCGCTGATCAACGACATCGCGCCGCTGGACATGCTGGCCTATCTGTTCGCATATGACAGCACCTTTGGCCCCTGGCCGGGCGAGGTCGCGGGCCGCGGTGCTGCCCTGCATGTCGCGGACCGGGCGATTCCCGTCACCCACGCGCCCGATCTGGCGCACACGGATCTGAGCGGCGTCGATGTGCTGCTGGACTGTACCGGCATCGCGCGCAGCAGCGATGTGGCGGCGCGCGGTCTTGGCGCGGGGGCCGGCAAGGTGCTGATCTCGGGGCCGTCGCCGGCCGCCGAACTGACCGTGGTGCTGGGCGCCAACCACGACCGGCTGGGCGACGCGCGCATCGTTTCCAACGCATCCTGCACGACCAACGCGCTGGCGCCGCTGCTGCGCGTGGTGGACCGCATCGCCGGGGTCGAACGGGCGCACATGACGACCATCCACTGCTATACCAACAGCCAGCCGATGGTGGACGCGCCGCGCGGCGATTTCGCCCGCAGCCGCGCCGGGGCGCTGTCGATGGTTCCCACCACCTCCAGCGCCACCCACCTGATCGACGAGGTTCTGCCCGATCTCGCCGGGCGCGTCAGCGGCGCCGCCGTCCGGGTGCCGGTGGCCAGCGTGTCCTCGGTCGATCTGGTGGTGCAGCTGGCCCGCCCGATGCCCGAACCGGCGTTCCGCGAGGCCCTGCACGACGCCGCGAAGGCCTCGCCGGTGCTGGGCTGGACCGAGGCGCCGCTGGTGTCCTCGGATCTGCGCGCGCGCCCGGAATCCCTGGTGATCGCGGCGCGCGAAACCCGCGTGATCGACGACCGCCAGGTGCGTCTGTTCGGCTGGTACGACAACGAATGGGGGTTTTCGGCGCGGATGCTTGACGTGGCCGCCCTGATGTCGGGCGCACCCGCCGGCCCCGCCTGAGGCGCACTACGCGCCGTACCGATTGCGCCATTGCCGCAGCCGCCCGCGCCCTCTAACATGAGTGGCAAATACGACTTCCGGCAACAGGTCCGGCAACGGGCCCGATAGGAGGGCGCGCCGATGTGCGCAAGGCAGGCAGAATCCCAGACCGGCGCCCCCGTTCCGATGGCGGCGAGACTGGCCAGCGGGCAGATCGGCCTGATCGCCTTTGCCCGCAAGGCCGGCAAGAACATCTTTTCCGTCATCCCCGAGGCCACCCTGCACCAGACCTATCTGCGCGGGCCGGCCAATATCCACTATGTCTGCGATCCCGACACGATCATGGAACTGCTGGTCGGAAAGGGCCGCCATTTCCCCAAGTCGCAGTTCACCCGCAACGTGATCGGCGCGGCCGTGGGCAAGGGCATGATCCTGGCGGAGGGCGAGGAATGGAAGGAACAGCGCCGCCGCTACGCGCCCCTCTTCGCCGCGCGCAACCTGCCGGTTCTGAGCGCGCATTTCGGCGAGACCGGGCAGGACATGGCCCGCGCGATGGCCGCAAGGCCGGGCGAGATCGACGTGGCGGACGCAGCCCAGGAGGCGACGCTGACCAATATCTCGCGCGTGATGTTTTCCGGCACCGAGACCGTGGACAAGCGCGACGTGCGCAACGCGCTGCGCGAGTTCACGGATTTCATCAGCTACATGTCGCTGTTCGATCTGATGGGACTGCCGAAATGGGTGCCGCGGCTGAAATGGCTGAAGGGCAAGGCGCCGGTCAGGAATGTCCGCGCGCTGGGCCGCAACGTGATCGAAAGCCGCCGCGCCAAACGGCATGCCGAGCCCGAGGACTTTCTCGACCTGATGATCGAGGCGCTGGAGGAGGATCGCGAGGAACTCGATACCACGGTCGACAATCTGCTGACCTTCGTCGCCGCGGGCTATGAAACCTCGGCCAACACCCTGGCCTGGGGGCTTTACCTGCTGGCGCTCTACCCCGCCGTGCAGGACGACTTGCGCCGCGAGGTCACGGCGGCGTGTCCCGACGGCCCGGTACGATTCGAGACGCTGGCGGCCATGCCGCGCGTGCAGGCGCATGTGCGCGAGACGCTCAGGCTCTACCCGGCCGGGGCGCTGTTCGCGCGCGACGCGACCGAAGACACCACGATCGGCGCCGTGACCTTCAGGCGCGGCGACGTGATCATGTTTCCGGTCTATGCGCTGCATCGCAACACGCGCCTTTGGGAAGCGCCGGAGTGCTACCGCGCCGACCGGTTCATCGGCACCACGTTCCCGCGCGGGCAGTTCATACCGTTCGGCGACGGGCCGCGCATCTGCATCGGCGCGCAATACGCGGAAACCGAGATCATGGTGCTGATGGCGTCGCTGTTGCGCGAACTGGAGTTCCGCCCGAGCGCGCACCCGGTTCCCGAGCCGGTCCTGACCTTCACCATGCGCCCCGGCGGCCCGATGATCCTGACCGCCGCACCGCTGAAGGCCCCGGCGCGGCAAGCGTCGTCCGCCGCGTGAACCGGCCCGGACCGCACCGCCGCGCAGACGCCGGGCCGGCCGGCCGCCGTGGTTCGGGCGGAAAGCCGCCGCACCACAACAACTTGAGGCGACGGCCGCGGAACCGCATTTATTCCCCCGGATATGGTGTGTAATGTGCCCGCAATGTTGCGAGTCACGCATATGGTGGCGCGTGTTGAAGATTGAGGCAGTCAGGAGCCCGTCAATGCCGAACCCGGGTCGATGCGTCGCCGCGCTGCGGGCCATGGTTCTGATGTGCGCCATGTTCGCCGGCGCGCCTGTTCTGGCCTACGAGACCGCGCTCGAGGCGCCCGGCGCGCCGGGCGAGTTGCAAGAACGCCTGACCGGTGCTTCGGCGGTGATGTCGGCGCAGACCCGCGGGCTGAGCACGGTTCAGGAACTGCTTGCCGCCGCTCTGTCGGATTACCGCACGCTGGTGCAGGTTCTCTACGACGAAGGCTATTTCAGCGCCGTCGTCCACATCCGCCTCGACGGGCGCGAGGCCGCCTATATCGAGCCGCTGAACCCGCCCTCGCGGGTGAGCCGCATCGAAATCGCGGTCGATCCGGGGCGGCCGTTCCGGTTCGGGAGGGCGGCGATCGCGCCGCTGGCGCCGGGCACCGTGCTTCCGGACAGCTTTGCCACCGGCCAGCCCGCCAGCACCGGCCGCATCCAGGCCGCCGCCGTCGCCGGCGTGAACGGCTGGCGCGCGGTGGGTCACGCCAAGGCGGACGTGGGCCGGCAGCGCATCGTCGCGCGCCACCCGAAGGCCGAACTCGACGCCGACATCGAATTGCTGCCCGGCCCGCGGCTGCGCTTTGGCCAAATGACGGTGACGGGCAACAGCGCGGTGCGGGAAACCTCGATCCGCCGCATCGCGGGCTTTCCCACGGGCGAGGTCTACGACCCCGAAAAGCTGCAACGCGTCGGCACGCGGCTGCGCCGCACCGGCACGTTTGCGTCCGTGGCCATCCGCGAGGCCGACAAGGCCAATCCCGACGGTACCCTCGATGTCACCACCGAGATCGAGGATCTGCCGCCGCGGCGTCTGTCGGTGGGGGCCGAACTGTCCTCGCGCACCGGGTTGGATCTGACGTTCCGCTGGACCCACCGCAACCTGTTTCATGGCGCCGAACGGCTGCAATTCGAAACCCGGATCCGCAACATCGGCGGCACCGAGAACATCGACGGCACCTTTTCGCTGCGGCTGGACCGGCCCGACCGGCTGGGCCCGGACGACAGCATCTTCTATATCGCCGAACTGGAACGCCTGAACCGGACCAACTACGATCTGTCCCGCGCCCGGGCCGGGATCGGCGTGCGACGCTTCTTTTCGCCCGACCTGTTCGGCGAAATGTCCCTGAATGCCGCCTATTCGACCGCCGACGACGCTTTCGGCACCAATCGCAAGTTCCGCTATGCGGTGGTGCCGGCGCGTCTGGAATGGGACCGGCGCGACGACAAGGTCAACGCCACCGAAGGATTCTATCTGAACACGCGGGTCAGCCCGTTCATCGGGCTGGGGGGCACCGAATCGGGCGGGCAGATCGCGCTGGACGCGCGCGGATACTGGAGCCCGCTGGCCTCGGGGCGCATCGTGCTGGCGGGGCGGCTTCAGGTCGGTTCGGTCGTGGGCGCGCCGCTGTCCATGGTCTCGCCCGAGTTCCTGTTCTTCTCCGGCGGCGCCGGAACCGTGCGGGGCCAGCCCTACGAATCGCTCGGCGTGCCGGTCGGTGGCGCCATCGCCGGCGGCCGGTCGTTCCTCGGGCTTTCGACGGAACTGCGCGGCCAAATCACCGAAAGGATTTCGCTGGTGGGCTTCTACGATTTCGGCGCCGTCGACAGCGGATCGCTGATCGACACCACCTCGCCCCGCCATGCCGGTGCCGGCATCGGGGTGCGTTACGCCCTGGGCGGCTTCGGGCCGGTGCGGCTGGATCTGGCCTGGCCGGTCAGCGGCAGCACCGGCGACGGCCTGCAATTCTATATCGGCATCGGACAGGCATTTTGAAACGGTTTGCGGCATATGCCCTGGCGCTGATGCTGGCCCTGATCCTGACCGCCCCGGTCCGGGCGCAGGACCAGAGCGATGCCGACGAGGAGGCCGGCGGCCTGCTGGTCAATTTCCTCCAGGACACGCTTTCGGACGAAAACCGGAAGGTGCGCGTGAGCGGTCTCGAGGGCACGTTCAGTTCCCGCGCCACGATCGAGAAGCTGACCGTCTCGGACGACCAGGGCGTATGGCTGACCATGACGGGCGCGGTGCTTGACTGGAACCGGCTGGCGCTGGTGCGCGGGCGGTTTTCCGTCAACACGCTGGGCGCCGACGAGATCATCATCGCGCGTCTGCCCGGCAAGACCACGACCGACACCGAACTGCCGACCCCCGAAGCCACGCCGTTCCAGGTGCCCGACCTTCCGGTGGCCATCGAACTGGGCGAAATCTCGGTCGGCCGGCTGGAACTGGGCGAGGCCGTGGTGGGTGTTGCCGCCGAACTGGAGGTGGACGGGACGCTGACCCTTGCCGAGGGCGCGCTCGATACCAACCTGTCGGTCACCCGGCTGGACCGGCCAGCCGACGCGATCGAACTGATTGCGCGGTTCGACAACGCCACCCGGAACATCGCCCTGGATCTTTCGGTGACCGAAAACGCCGGCGGCCTGATCTCGGCGGCGCTGAAACTGCCGGGCCGCCCGCCGCTGAGCCTGACCGCCGCCGGCGAGGGGCCGGTTTCCGATTTCACCGCCGACATCGCGCTGGCAAGCGATGGCGAGCGGCGGGTCGCGGGCCAGGTGCGGCTGCGCGCCGATGCGCTGTCGGACAGGCCGGACAAGGCGGGCGGCGGCATCGCCTTTTCGGCCGATCTGGGCGGCGATCTGACGCCGTTCCTGCCGCCGGACTATCGCGAGTTCTTCGGCACCGACACGCGCCTGGTCCTGGACGGCGCGCGCGACGGGGAAGGCCGGGTCGAGATCGGCGAACTCAGCGTCAGATCGGACGCGCTGGGCCTTGACGGATCGCTGGTGATCGACGCGGCCGGCACCGTCGAGATGGTCGATTTCCAGGGCGGAATCACACCGCCCGACGGCCGCCGCGTGCTGTTGCCGCTGACCGGGCCGAGGACGACGCTGGCACAGGCCACGTTCTCGGCCCAGCTGGACCGGGCCCAGGGCGATGGCTGGGCGCTGCGGATGCAGGCCGACGGGCTGGAGCGGCCCGACCTCTCGGTCGACATGATGCGCATCACCGGGGTCGGCGATCTGGGCGGCGCCGAAGCGCCGCGCATCCAGGGCGATCTGAAGGCGATCATGCGCGGCATCGACCTGGCCGACCCGGCCCAGGCGGCGGCGGTGGGGGCGGGCCTGTCGCTGGACGGTCATTTCGCGCTGGGCAATGACGGCGTGCTTGGCCTTGACGGGTTCGAGGTGAACGGGCCCGACTACCGCGCCACCTTGGACGGCACCCTGCGCTGGCTGGACAGCGGCCCGAAGGTGCAGGGAACGATCAGCGCCGGCGCGGCCGATCTGGCGCGGTTCTCCGGGCTGGCGGGGCTGGAATTGAGCGGCGCGGCAAACGCGCAGATCAGCGGCAGCGGCGCGCCGCTTTCGGGCAGCTTCGATATCGTGCTGGACGCCCGCGCCCAGGAACTCGCCACCGGGATCGAAAGGCTCGACCCGGTGATCGCCGGGCAGACGGTGCTGCATCTCGATGCCGCCCGCGACGAGACCGGGCTGAACCTGCGCGCGTTCCGTCTGAACGGCAAACAGCTTTCCGCCGACGCCGATGGCCGGCTCAGCAGCACGGACGGCACGCTGCGCCTCAGCGCGGAACTGGCGGATCTGGCGCTGCTGACCCCCGAGCTTTCCGGCCCGCTGAAGCTGACCGGCCGCGGCCGGCGCAGCCCCGAGGGTTGGGGCGGCAGGCTGCGGCTGGAGGGGCCGCAAGCCTCGCATGCGGACCTGACCGGGATCATCGCGCCCGACGGAGCGGCGGGGGTGAGGTTCAGCGCCGAACTCGCGCGGCTGGAACGGCTGGTGCCGGAACTCGCCGGCAGCCTGACCGCCAAGGGCCGCGCCCGGCGCGACCCGGCGGGCACCTGGAGCATCGACACCGACGCGAAGGGCCCGGCCGGCATATCCTCGAATATCACGGGCACGTTCGACGAGAGCACGGGGCAGACCGATCTGGCGGCCAAGGGGCAGTTGCGGCTGAACGTGGCCAACCTGTTCATCTCGCCCAATTCCGTCGACGGCCCGGCGAATTTCGACCTGACGCTCAAAGGGCAGCCCTCGCTGGCCGCGCTGCGCGGCACGATCAGCACATCGGGCACGGTCCTGGCCATCCCGTCGGTGGCCCAGACCATCGAGAACATCGGCGCCACCGTGACCATCGCCGACAGCCGCGCCGATATCGTCATGACCGGCGGGCTGCGCGCGGGCGGCGGCTTGCGCGTCGGCGGAACCGTGGCGCTGAGCCCGCCCTTCGACGGCCGCCTGACGGCCGATCTGTCGAACCTCGTTCTGACCGACAACATCAGCTACACGACATCGGCCAGCGGGCAGCTGGTCTATGCCGGGCCGCTGACCGGAAACGGCGATCTGTCCGGCGAGATCCGCTTTGGCAGGACCGAAATCAATCTCAATACCGCCTCGGGCGCGGCGGGGGCGGCGCCGATTCCGCCGATTGACCATCGGGGCGAAACCGCGGCGGTGCGCGCCACACTCAAGCGCGCCGGGCTGATCGACACCGGCAACGGCAATGGCGGCCCGGTGATCGGCCTGAACGTGCGGCTCGTCAACGGCGACCGGGTCTATGCGCGCGGCTACGGATTGCAGGCCGAGATGGGCGGCGACATCCTGCTGCGCGGCACCACCGCACAGGTCGAACCGGCCGGCCAGATCGAACTGATCCGCGGTTCGCTGGATCTGTTCGGGCGGCGGCTGAAACTGACGCGCGGCGTCATCGACCTGCAAGGCGATCTCAAACCCTATGTCGAGTTCCAGTCCACCACCAGCACTTCGGAAGGCCAGGCCACCATCGAGATCTCGGGGCCGCTGGACGCCCCCGAGGTCAAGGTCTATTCGGACCCCGAGCGCCCCTCGGAAGAGGCGCTGGCGATGCTGCTGTTCGGCAACCGCTTTTCCGAGCTTTCGCCGCTGGTGATCGCGCAGATGGCGGCCTCGCTGGCACGGCTGCGCAGCGGCGGGGGCGGCGTGACGGGCAAGGTGAGGGATGCGACCGGCGCCGATACCGTCGGCGTGGGCGCCGATGCGGGCGGCGCCGGCCTGCTGCGCGGCGGCGGCTATCTGTCGGAAAATGTCTATACCGATTTCTCGGTCAACACCGAGGGCGAAACCGAACTGAACCTGAACCTCGACGTCACCGATTCGGTGACGTTGAAGGGCACCGTGGACAATTCCGGCAACACCGCGCTCGGCATCTTCTACGAACGCGACTACTGACGCGCCGGCGCGGGCGCGCCGGGTTCAGTGCGCCTCGGCCCAGTTCATCCCCTGGCCCGCATCGACGGTCAGCTTCACGTCGAGCCGGACGGCGGGGTCGGCGGCGTTTTCCATCGCGTCGCGGGCCGCCTGCGTCACCTGATCGACCGCCCCCTTTTCGACCTCGAACAGCAATTCGTCATGCACCTGCAACAGCATCTTCGCCGGCAGCCCGTCGATTGCGCCCGGCATGCGGATCATCGCGCGGCGGATCACATCCGCCGCCGTGCCCTGGATCGGCGCGTTGATCGCGGCGCGCCAGGCGAACCCGGCGCGCGGCCCCTTGGCATTGATCTCGGGCGTGTGGATGCGCCGCCCGAACAGGGTCTGAACGAATCCGTGTTTTCTGGCGAAGGCCACGGTGTCGTCCATGTAGGCGCGGATGCCCGGGAAGCGTTCGAAATAGCGGTCGATGAAACCCTGCGCCTCGGCCCGCGGGATGCGCAGGTTGCGCGCCAGGCCAAAGCCCGAGATGCCGTAGATCACCCCGAAGTTGATCGCCTTGGCCTTGCGCCGGATCTCGGGCGTCATCTGGTCCAGCGGCACGTCGAACATCTCCGACGCGGTCAGCGCGTGAATGTCGAGCCCGTCGGCAAACGCCGCCTTCAGTTCCGCGATATCGGCGATATGGGCCAGGATGCGCAACTCGATCTGGGAATAGTCCAGCGACAGCAGCACGTTGCCCGGTTCCGCCACGAAGGCCTCGCGGATGCGGCGGCCCTCGTCCGTGCGCACGGGAATGTTCTGGAGGTTCGGATCGGTCGAGGCGAGGCGCCCGGTGCTCGCTCCGGAAATGACGTATGAGGTATGCACGCGCCCGGTTTCCGGGTTGATATGATCCTGCAACGCATCCGTGTAGGTCGACTTCAGCTTGCTGACCTGGCGCCAGTCCAGCACGCGCGCGGGCAACTCGTGCAGGCTCGCCAGGTCTTCCAGCACGTCGGCGCCGGTGGCATAGGCGCCGGTCTTGCCGCGCTTGCCGCCCTCCAGCCCCATCTTGTCAAACAGGATCTCGCCCAGCTGCTTGGGCGAACCGACGTTGAATTTCTCGCCCGCGAGGTCGCAGATCTCGGCCTCGAGTTCGGCCATCTTCTGCGCGAACGCCCCGGACATGCGCGAGAGCGTCGCGCGATCCACCTTGATGCCGTGCATTTCCATGCGCGCCAGCACCGGCACCAGCGGCCGTTCCAGCGTCTCGTAGACGGTGGTGACGCGGGCGCGGTGCAACTGCGGCTTGAAGGTCTGCCACAGGCGCAGGGTGATGTCGGCATCTTCGGCGGCATAGGCGGTCGCCTCATCTATCGCGACCCGGTCGAAGGTGATCGCCGACCTGCCGCTGCCCAGAAGCGGCTTGATCGGGATCGGGACGTGATCCAGATACCGTTCGCTCAGCGTATCCATGCCATGCCCGTGCAGGCCCGCGTGCATGGCATAGGACAGCAACATGGTGTCGTCGATCGGCGCCACCTCGATACCCTGGCGGGCAAGGATCTTGGCGTCGTATTTCATGTTCTGCCCGATCTTGAGAACCGCCGCGTCCTCGAGAACCGGCTTCAGCAGCGCCAGCGCCTCGCGGGCCGGCATCTGCCCCTCGGCCAGCGCATCCGCGCCGAACAGGTCGCCATTGCCGCCGTTGCGATGGCCCAGCGGGATATAGCAGGCCGATCCCGGCTCCACGCACAGCGATATGCCGACCAGCCCCGCGACCATTTCATCCAGCCCGGTGGTTTCGGTATCCACCGCCACGAAGCCGCGTTCCCGGATGCGGCCGATCCACGCCTTCAGCCGGTCGGCGTCGCGCACGCATTCATAGCCTGCCGCATCGAACGGGGCGGGCGGGCAGGCCTCGCCGGCCTCGGGCGCGGGCGCCTCGGGAATGGAAGGCGGCTCGATATCCAGCTTCTCGGCAATCCGGCGCGACAGGGTGCGAAACTCCATCTCCGCCAGAAACGCCATCAGCCGATCGGGGTCGGGCTCGCGCAGTTCCAGATCGTCCAGCCCGAAATCCAGCGGCGTGTCCATGTCCAGCTGCACCAGGCGCCTGGACAGCTCGATCTGCTCGCGCATGTCCAGCAGCGTCTGGCGGCGCTTGGGCTGCCGGATCTCGCCGGCGCGCGCAAGCAGGGTTTCCAGATCGCCGTATTCGTTGATCAGCAGCGCCGCGGTCTTGATCCCGATCCCGGGCGCGCCGGGCACGTTGTCGACCGAATCGCCGGCCAGCGCCTGCACATCCACCACCCGTTCCGGGGGAACGCCGAATTTCTCGATCACGCCGTCGCGGTCGATGCGGCGGTTCTTCATCGCGTCCAGCATCTCGACCCCGCCGCCCACCAGCTGCATCAGGTCCTTGTCCGACGACACGATCGTCACCCGCCCGCCGGCGTCGCGGGCCCGGCAGGACAGGGTGGCGATGATGTCGTCGGCCTCGAAGCCCTCCAGTTCCTTGCAGGCGATGTTGAACGCCTCGGTCGCGGCACGGGTCAGCGGAATCTGCGGCCGCAACGCCTCGGGCATCGCCTCGCGGTTGGCCTTGTACTCGGGGTAGAGGTCGTTGCGGAAGGTATGGCTGCCCTTGTCGAAGATCACCGCGATATGGGTCGGCGCATCCGGGCCGTGATCGCCGTCGACATAACGTTGCAGCATGTTGCAGAACCCCGCCACCGCACCGACGGGCAGCCCGTCGGACTTGCGCGTCAGCGGCGGCAGCGCGTGAAAGGCGCGGAAGATGAAGGCCGATCCGTCGATCAGGTGCAGATGGCAGCCCTTGCCGAATCGCGTTGTCATCGCCCAACCTCCGTCGTCACCGCCCCCTTCTGCCATGCCCTCGCGCGCAGTGCCAGACGCGAGGGGCGGGGAAAACGGAGACGCCATGACACTGACTGCCGCCGCAATCACCGTCGGACTGTCGTGCGGCGCGGCGGCCGTGGCGGCGCTGGTCTGGTCGATGGCCCGCCCGGATCGCCGCCTCTGGCCGCCGCGGCACTATTCGCGGGCCTTTTCGGCTGCGGTCTGGGCGCTGACGCTGGGCCTGTTCGGCGCGGCGGGCCTGCTGGGTCTGATCGGCTGGGGCGCGGGCGGCTATCCCGGCTGGCTGCGCTTCGGGGCCGGGCCGGCGCTGTTCGTGCTGGCCAATCTGGTGGTCTGGCCCGCCGCCGCCGGATTCGGCTACGACCAGACCAGCGGCGCGAAGGGTGCGTTGCGAACCGGCGGCTTCTATCGCTGGTCGCGGCATCCGCAATATGTCGCCGATACGGCGATGCTGGCGGGCTGGGCGCTATGGTCGGGCGCACCTGCGGTGCTGCCGGTGGCCGCAATGGGCATCGCGGCCCTGCTGCTCGCGCCCTGGGCCGAGGAACCCTGGCTCGAAGCAACTTATGGCGAACAATACCGGCGCTACCGCGAGCGGGTACGCATGTATCTGTGAGGCGCCCGTACCGGCAAGCCGCCCTGCTTCTTTCTGGTCGCAAATACTCGTTGGCCCGTCCCGTCGCCACGGACCCGGCATCGGCGCGCCCGGCACCTAATCCTTCGCGTAGACGAACCTGCAATCGCAATAGGGGCACTCGACCCAGCCCTGTTCGTGCGGGATCTGAAGCCAGACGCGCGGATGGCCCAGCGCACCTTCGCCGCCGTCGCAGGCGATCTTGTGACGATCCACGATCCTGGTTTCGGGGGCTTTGATTGTCATCCTGGGCCGGTCCTTCTTGTCTCGCGGCTTCTTATGGGCGAAGTCGGATGCCGGGGCAAGAGGCGCGATGCCGCGCGCAAATGCGCCAATCCGTTAAGAAACGGATTGTACACGCGGTTGCAAAACCGCGTGCAAAACCTTTCTCAAGGTTTTGGCGCCGTTCCCGGGGCGGCATGCTAAAGCCCCAGGACGTCGGCCATATCGTATTCGCCCGGAGCCCTGCCCTGCCCCCAGAGTGCCGCCCTGAGCGCACCGCGAGCGAAGATCGCCCGGTCGGTGGCGACGTGGCGCAGCACGATGCGTTCGCCGGGCTGGGCGAACAGCACGTCGTGTTCGCCGACGATGTCGCCGGCGCGAATGGCCGAAAACCCGATATCGCCGCGCCGGCGCGCCCCGGTCATGCCGTCGCGGCCACGCTGGGCCACATCGGCCAGCGCCACGCCGCGCCCGGCCGCCGCGGCCTCGCCCAGCATCAGCGCCGTGCCCGACGGCGCATCGGCCTTCTGCCCGTGATGCGCCTCGATCACCTCGATGTCGAAATCCTCATCCAGCGCACTCGCCACCCGTCTGGTCAGTTGCACCAGCAGGTTGACGCCGAGGCTCATGTTTCCCGCCCGGACGATCACCGCGTGCCGGGCCGCCGGTTTCAGGCGGTCCAGTTGCGCCGCGCTCATCCCCGTGGTGCCGATGACATGCACCGCGCGCGCCTGGGCTGCCAGTTCGGCGAATTCCAGCGTCGCCTCGGGGGCGGTGAAGTCGATGATCGCCTGCGCCCGCGCGAAGGCATCCACCGCCTGATCGGTGACGATCACGCCGAGCGGCGCGCCGCCCTGCGCCTCGCCCACGTCGCGCCCGACCCAGTCATGCCCCGGTCGTTCGACTGCGCCTGCCAGATGCGCCCGGTCGCTGGCGGCGATGGTGCGGATCAGCATCTGCCCCATGCGCCCCGATGCCCCGGTCACGACGATTGCCGGCTTGTGTGTCATACCGTCACCCTCTTTGCGTTCACCCGTTCGATACCCGTTTGCGTGCCGCTTGGCAAAGGTGCGGGGAAGGGCTAGATCAGGGCCATGGCCAAGAACAGGTTTCATGACGGTCCCGGCCCCTCGCAGCGCCAGTTGCGGGTCGGGGAACAGATCCGGCGCACGCTGGCGGAGGTACTTGCGCGCGGCGACGTGCACGACCCCGAACTGAACCGGATGTCCATCACCGTGGGCGAGGTGCGGGTTTCGCCCGATCTGAAGGTGGCGACGGCCTATGTTCTGCCGCTGGGCGGCCAAGGCCAGGAGGACGCGCTCAAACTGCTGGCGCGCAACAAGGGCGAATTGCGAAAGGTCGCGGGAAGGAAGCTGGGGCTGAAATTCGCGCCCGATCTGCGCTTTCGGCTGGACGAGACCTTCGACCGGATGGACGACACGCGACGCATGTTCGCGCAGGACGCGGTACGCCGCGATCTGGACGGGTGATCCGTCTCTGGGTCTTCCTGCTGGGGGCCGTCTGCGCCATGCCGGCCGCCGCGGCCCAATGCCGGGATGTCGCCCATGACGGGCACCGCTATGCGGTCTGCGAGGTCGACGCCTCGCGCGAGGAACTGCGCCTGTTTCTCCATGACGGCGAGGGCAGGCCCTATGGGCATTTTGCGTCGATCGACGCGATGCTGGCGGCGCGCGGCGCGCGGCTGAACTTTGCCATGAATGCCGGCATGTATCACGACGACCGTGCGCCGGTCGGCCTTTATGTCGAGGACGGCCGTCAGTTCATGCACGTTATCGCCGATGCCGGGCCCGGGAATTTCGGGCTGCTGCCCAACGGGGTGTTCTGCATCGGCAACGGGCGGGCCGACGTGATCGAAACGCTGCGCTATATCGACCGCGCCCCCGATTGCGCCTATGCCACCCAGTCCGGCCCGATGCTGGTCATCGACGGAAAGCTGCACCCCCGGTTCCTGCCGGATTCGGATTCGCGCCATGTGCGCAACGGTGTCGGCACCAGCGCCGACGGGCGCCGCGCGGTATTCGCCATGTCCCGCGAGCCGGTGACGTTTCATGAATTCGGGCGGCTGTTCCGCGATGGCCTGGACCTGCCCAGCGCGCTGTATCTCGATGGCAGCATTTCGCGGCTCTATGCGCCGGAACTCGGCCGCAACGACGCCGGTTTCGCGATGGGCCCGGTGGTGGGCGTGGTCGAACCGGCGCACTGATGGCGCCCCTGCCCCGCTGCCGGCAAACCCCGGCGACCGCCCCCCGTTGACCGCCCCGCGCAAGCCCGTATAACGCGCCACCTGCAACCGCTATCGAAGGTCAGACATGGCACGAAAGGGACGCGACATTTCCGGCTGGCTGGTGGTCGACAAGCCTGCGGGCATGACATCGACCGCCGTGGTCAACAAGGTGCGCTGGGCGCTGAACGCGCGCAAGGCCGGCCATGCCGGCACGCTGGACCCGGAGGCGACCGGGCTGCTGGCGGTGGCGCTCGGGGAGGCGACCAAGACCGTGCCCTATGTCACCGACGCGCTCAAGGCGTACCGGTTCACGGTGCGGCTGGGCGAGGCGACCAACACCGACGATGCCGAGGGCGAGGTGATCGCGCGAAGCGACATCCGCCCCGACGACCGGGCGATCAAGGACGCGCTGGGCGCGTTCGTGGGCGACATCGTGCAGGTGCCGCCGAAATTCTCGGCCGTCAAGATCGACGGCGAGCGGGCCTACAGGCTGGCCCGGGGCGGCGAGGAGGTCGAGATCGCGGCCCGCCCGCTCTGGGTCGAGGAACTGGTCATGACCGACCGCCCGGATGCCGATCACGTCACGCTCGAAATGATCTGCGGCAAGGGCGGGTACGTTCGCGCCATCGCCCGCGACCTGGGCGCCGCGCTGGGCTGTTTCGGGCATGTGCGCGAATTGCGCCGGCTCTGGTCGGGGCCGTTCGATGCCGGTGACGGGCTGAGCCTGCAACAGATCGAGGCGATGGCGCGAACGCCCGAAATCGACGCCCGTCTTCGCCCGCTCGAGGCGGGTCTGGCCGATCTGCCGGAACTGCGCTGCACGCCCGAATCCGCGGCCCGGCTGCGCAACGGCAACCCGGCCATGGTGCTGGGGTCGGACGTGGAATACGGCGATGAATGCTGGGCCTCGCTTGACGGGCGGGCGGTGGCGCTGGGCGTTTACAAGGCCGGCGAACTGCACCCAAGCCGGGTGTTCAACCACTCAGCCGCACCGCAATGAATTCGGGCCGGGCGGCCTCGCGCGTCCGCTCCGGCATGGCCCCGGCATGAGGCATGGCCCGGCCTCAAAGCTCGCCATTGGCGATCCAGTCGTCAAGCTGCCTGCGGCTGATCTCGAAATGCATGCTGTCCTCGCGCTGGAACCCGGCGCC
>JAGRMG010000005.1 GCA_020441385.1 Paracoccaceae bacterium | reverse complement strand
TGGTGCCCGGGGGCGGAATCGAACCACCGACACGAGGATTTTCAGTCCACTGCTCTACCCCTGAGCTACCCGGGCACGGGAAAGGCGCTGGCCTTTGGGTGCAGGCGTTCTAGGCGCTGCCGGGACAGGTGTCCAGAGACATTCTTCGGTTTTCAGCGGTGTCGCCCGGCGGTCCGTGCCACCGCCGTCATGTGCCCCGCGCCGGGCCGGCGGGCCGGTTCATCGGGGCCGCATTGCCACCGCTCGGGCGGCGGCCGGGGTCGATGGACGACAGCGCCCCGAAGGGACCGGGCACGCCGTCGGGTTCGCGCCGGTCCGGCAGGTCACAGAAGTTCCGCAAGCGGCACACGGCCGCGTTTGCGCTGCAACTCGTAATGGCCCAGCGGCGTCCAGCCCGCCAGGATCGTGTCTTCGGGATCGGTGCGGAAGGCCGTGCGCAGGGCGTTCTCGAAACCCCGGCGATCCTTGCGGGCCATGGGCGCGAGGTCGAGCGTGATCTGACCGCCCAGCCCGCGCACCCGAAGGGCGCGCGGCAGGGCGCGGGCGCAGGCCAGGTTGGCCTTGAGCCCCGCCGCGATCGAACCGTCGGGCCCGGTGTTGACATCCACGGCCACCAGCGCCCGGGTGGCCTGGACGAAAAAGCGCCCGCCCCCCGGCAGCGGTTCCTCGGGGTCCGCCGCGGCCTCGATCGCCTCCAGCACGCCATGTTCGGCGAATCCGCCCGCCGCGGTCACGTTCTCGGCCGGATCACTCCATTCCCGCCAGGCCAGGGCATGCGGGCCCTCGCCCTCGACCAGGGTTTCGGGCCCGGTGCCCGCATCGCCCAGCACCTGTGCGGCCAGCCCGGCCATCGCCGCGATGTCCTGCGCGATGGGCTCCGCGTCGGCGCCCTCGCAGGACGACCGCAGGATCAGGCCGAGGCCGCGCCCGCCCGCGGCCTCGTGCGCGATCTCGAGCAAGCGGTCGCGTTCACCCTCGTCGCGTATGCGGCGCGAGACGTTGAGGCCGGGCGCGCCCGGGGTGAGAATGGCATGGCGCGTCTTGAACAGCAGTTTGCGCGTGACCGGGATGGCCTTGCCGGGTTCGCCATAACCCGTGACCTGCACCAGCAGCATCGTGCCCGGCGCGATGCCCTTGACCTGTTTGAGATAGGCCGGGCCGTCCGGCGTGGTCAGGAACAGCCCGCCCTGGCCCTTCAGGGGCCGCTCGGCGCGGGCCCGGTAGATCGTGCCCGGCGGCGGCGCGTCGCCCGCGATCAGCAGATCCTCCAGCCGGCCATCGACCATCAGCGCCGCGGCTTCGCGCCCGCCGAGATGGTCGAGGATGATGGTGCGGCCCTTCATGGCAACGCCCGGCAAAGCGGATGGCCCGCGGCCTGCAACAGCGCCGCGGTTTCGGCCAGAGGCAGGCCGACGATGCCGCTGAAAGACCCCGATATCCAGGGAATGAACGCCCCCGCCGGCCCCTGGATCGCGTATCCGCCGGCCTTGCCCTGCCAGTCCCCGGTGGCGAGATAGGCGTTCACCTCGGGATCGGACAGACGTTTCATCCGCACCTGGCTGACGATGTCGCGTTGCCAGAGCCGGTCGCCGCGCCGCAGTGCCACGGCGGTGATCACCCGGTGCCGCCGGCCCGAGAGCGCGTGAAGGAACGCCGCCGCCTGGCCCGCATCGGCGGGCTTGCCCAGAATCCGGCGGCCGAGCGCCACGGTGGTATCGGCGCACAGAACGATGTCGTCGTCAGCGGCCGGAACGGCACGCACCTTCGCGCGCGCCATCCGCACGCAATAGGGGCGCGGCAACTCGCCCTGGCGCGGGGTTTCGTCGATATCGGGGGGGCGGATGTCATTGGGGCGCACGCCCAACTGCGCCAGCAGGTCCAGCCGCCGCGGGCTGCCCGAACCGAGGATGAGGCGGGGTTCATTCACCATTGCGCCTTGCCTGCAACCGGACGCACCCCGTCGTGCCGGGGCAGAATGCCTGCCCGCGCGGCACGAAACCGCGCCGCCCTACTTGAAACGGTAGTTGATCCGCCCTTTGGTCAGATCATAGGGGGTCATCTCGACCTGCACCCTGTCGCCAGCCAGAACGCGGATGCGGTTCTTGCGCATCTTGCCTGCCGTATGGGCGATGATCTCATGGCCGTTCTCAAGCTCGACCCGGAATGTCGCGTTCGGCAGGAGTTCCTTCACGACACCGGGAAATTCGAGCGTATCTTCCTTGGCCATGTTCTCTCCGTTGAGACTCGTCCGCCAAAATGCGGACCGTGCGCTTAAATGATGCGTTTCGCCCGGCTTTTCAAGGGCGCAATCGCCCGGCGCGGCGATATGTGACCGAATCCGACCCGCCGCGGGCGCCCCGACAATCGCCCGCCGCGAGCCGGCGCGGCGATGCGTGGGTGCGGGCAGGGCGCGAATCAGCCCTCCTCGATCGGCGCGCCCCAGCGGGCGATCAGGCGGGCGACGATCTGGTCCCGCGCCTGCCGGTAGGCGGCGAGCTTGTCGGCCCGGCTCTCGCCAAGGCCGGTGGGGTCGAGGATCGGCCAGTATTCCACGTCCAGATGAAACACCCGCGTCAGTTCCTGCGCCCGGCGAAGGCTGGCCGGCGACAAGGCGACCACCAGATCGAAGGACGACAGATCGTCGCCCCACTGTTCCATGTCGTCGAACGACCGCGAGCGGTGGCGCGCCAGTTCCACGCCGATCTCGTCGCAGACGGCGATGCTGAAACCGTCGATCTCCATGTCGTTGTGCACGCCCGCCGACTGCACATAGGTCCCGGTGCCGTAGAACCGTTTCATGATGCCCTCGGCCATGGGCGAGCGGCAGGAATTGTGATCGCAGCAGAACAGGACGGACTGGGGCAGCGGCTCCACCTGTCAGCCCCCGAAATGCAGCACGCAGATCAGCGTGAACAGGCGGCGGGCGGTATCGGCGTCGATCTCGGCCTTGCCTTCCAGCCGTTCGCGCAGCACCCGGCTGCCCTCGTCGTGAATGCCGCGCCGGGCCATGTCGATGGTCTCGATCTGGCTGGGCGGCAGCGTCTTGACGGCATCGAAATAGCTCTTGCAGATCTGGAAGTAGTCCTTGACCACCTGACGGAACGGACCCAGCGACAGGTGGAATTCGGCCGCCCGGCTGTGGTCTTCGGTCTCGATATCGAAGACCAGCCGCTTGTCGCGTATCGACAGGTTCAGGCGGAAAGGGCCGTCGGGCACGACCCGGTCGTCGCGCTTGGGCAGATCGAACCGGTTTTCTTCCAGCAGATCGAAGATCGCCACCTTGCGTTCCTGCTCGATCTCGGGCGTCGGCGGCGGCAGGCCGGCATCGTCCAGGGCAATATCAATGATCCGCGACATCCGTGTTTCCAACCCGTGTTCCCATCCGCTTCATCCGCATCATCCGTTCAGCCGGTCCAGCCGCGCCCGCACCGAAAGCCCGTGCGCCTCCAGGCTCTCCGAGCGCGCCAGCCGTTCGGCCGCAGGCCCGATAGCACGCAGCGCGCCGGGTGTCATCCGCGCCAGCGTCGTGCGCTTGAGAAAGTCCAGCACCCCGAGGCCCGAGGAAAACCGCGCCGAACGGGCGGTCGGCAGAACATGATTCGGCCCCCCGACATAATCGCCGATCGCCTCGGGCGTGTAGGCGCCCAGAAAGATCGCCCCCGCATGGACGCAGCGTTCGGCCAATGCCTCGGGGTCGGCGACGCAAAGCTCCAGATGCTCGGGCGCGATCCGGTTGGACAGCATTGCCGCCTCGTCCATGTCGCGCACCGTGATCACCGCGCCGAAGTCGCGCCAGCTGGCGCCGGCGATGGCGGCGCGTTCCAGCGTGACAAGCCGCGCCGCGACCCTATCCGCCACGCGACGGCCGAACGCGGCATCGTCGGTGATCAGGATCGACTGGGCCGAGGCGTCGTGTTCGGCCTGGCTCAGCAGATCCAGCGCCAGCCAGTCCGGGTCGTTGTCGGCATCGGCGATCACCAGAATCTCCGAAGGCCCCGCGATCATGTCGATACCCACCTTGCCGAACACGCGGCGCTTGGCGGCGGCGACAAAGGCGTTGCCGGGGCCGGTGATCTTGTCCACCGGCGCGATGGTCTGCGTGCCCCAGGCCAGCGCCGCGATGGCCTGCGCGCCGCCGATGCGATAGATTTCGTCCACCCCGGATAGCCGCGCCGCCAGCAGGACCAGCGGATTGATCGCACCGTCCGGCGTCGGCACCGTCACCACCAGCCGCCCGACCCCGGCCACCTTGGCCGGTATCGCATTCATCAACACCGAGGACGGGTAGGAGGCAAGCCCGCCGGGCACATAGAGCCCCGCCGCCGCGACCGCGCTCCAGCGCCAGCCCAGCGTGGCCCCGTCCGGGTCGGTCCATTTCGCGTCCGCCGGCATCTGGCGGACATGATAGGCGCGGATGCGCTCGGCGGCGAGATCGAGCGCCGCGCGGTCGCCTTCGGATACCGACGCGATCGCGGCGTCGATCTCGCCCCTGCCGATGGCCAGCCGCTCCGGCGTCAGCCGCACCCGGTCAAATTTCTCCGTCAGTTCGATCAGCGCCGCGTCGCCACGGCCCCGGACATCGGCGATGATCGCCGCGACGGTCTCGTCCACATCCGGGCTGTCCTCGCGCTTGGCGTTCAGCAGCGCGCGGAAACCGGCCTCGAATCCGGCCTCGGTGGTATCAAGAAAAACCGCCATCTCGCCCCGTCATCCGTTCTTCATGGCTACATCCCGCCCGTCCATACCCGCAGCGCGTTGCCGCAACAAGGCATCCGGCCCTGCTTCTTTCTGGTGACAAATACTCGCGCCGCAGGCACGCGCCGCCAGGCGCGTCCCCGAATCCGGCGCCGGCGGCAAGCTTCGGCCGGTGCCGCTTTTCCAGCCCCGGCCTTTGCGCTATAGCGCGGGCACAGGCAAGAACGGCACGCACCGGACGGGACAGGACAATGACACCAGACAGACGATTCGTGTGTTTCGGGCTGGCGGCGCTGCTGGCCGGCTGCGGCGGCGGCGCGCCGAACCCGGCGCCGCGGACCGGTGCGGCGCCGCGGCCGGTGCCCGACGCGGGCTATGATGCCTGGGTGGCGGCCTTCCGCGCCCGCGCGGCCGCGCGCGGCATTTCCGCGGCGACGCTCGATCGGGCGTTCGCCGATGCCGGCTATCTGCCCGAGGTCATCGAACGCGACCGCAACCAGACCGAATTCACCCGCAGCCTCGAGGACTACCTCGCCATCGCCGCCTCCGACGAGCGCGTCGCAAGGGGGCGCGAGATGCTGGCCCGGCACGCCGCGCTGCTGAACCGGATCCGGGATCGCTACGGCGTCGAGCCTCAGATCGTCACCGCGATCTGGGGGCTGGAAAGCCGCTATGGCGCGCGGCGCGGCGACATCCCGGTGATCTCGGCCACCTCGACGCTGGCCTATGACGGGCGGCGCGGCGACTTTTACGAAAGTCAGCTGATGGCCGCGCTCGGCATCCTGCAAAACGGCGACACGACGCCCGCCGTCATGACGGGCAGCTGGGCCGGCGCCATGGGGCACACCCAGTTCATCCCGACCTCCTACGAGGCCTATGCGGTCGATTTCGACGGCGACGGGCGGCGCGACATCTGGTCGGACGATCCCGCCGACGCGCTGGCCTCGACCGCCGCCTATCTCAAACGCTCGGGCTGGGTGACGGGCCAGCCCTGGGGCGGCGAGGTCGGATCGGCGGCGGCCCGGTCGGGCACGCCGCTGGCGATCCTCCAGCCGCAGGTGCCGGGGCCGAAATTCGCCGTGTTCCGGAATTTCCAGGTCATCAAGCGCTACAACAATTCCGACAGCTACGCCCTGGGCATCGGCCATCTTTCCGACCGGATCGCCGGCGGCGGGCCGCTGGTCACGCCGTTCGGACCCGACGCCCGGGGCCTGACGCTGGAGGACCGCAAGGAGATGCAGCGCGCCCTGACCGCCAGGGGGTTCGATACCGAAGGCGCCGACGGGGTGATCGGGTCGAAAACCACCGCCGCGATCAGCGCCTATCAGCAAAGCGCCGGCCTGCCCGTGACCGGCGAGCCCTCGGCGGCACTTCTCAGACGGCTGCGCGGCAGCTGAACGGCGCGATCAGGCCGCCAGCCCCTTGGAGCCCATGTCGAGGAACTTGGCGCGCCGGTCCTTGACCAGCTGCGCGCGGGACTTGCCGTCAAGGTCTTTCAGCATCGCAGCGATGGACTTGCCCACCGCGGCAATCGCCGCGCCGGGGTCGCGATGCGCCCCGCCCCTGGGTTCGGGTATGATCGCGTCGATCACGTCGAGCTTTTTCAGTTCCTGCGCGGTCAGGCGCATCGCCTCTGCTGCCTCGCGCATCTTTTCGGCATCCTTCCACAGGATCGACGCGCAGCCCTCGGGCGTGATCACCGAATAGACCGCGTGTTCCAGCATCGCCACCCGGTTGGCGGTGGCAAAGGCCACGGCCCCGCCCGATCCGCCCTCGCCGACGATCACGCTGACCAGCGGCACGCCGATCCGCAGGCAGGTTTCCGTCGACCGGGCGATCGCCTCGGACTGGCCGCGTTCCTCCGCGCCCTTGCCGGGATAGGCGCCGGGCGTGTCCACCAGCGTCACCACCGGCAGGTTGAACCGGTCGGCCAGCTGCATCAGCCGGATCGCCTTGCGATAGCCCTCGGGGCGGGCCATGCCGAAATTGCGCTCGATCCGGCTCTTGGTGTCCGATCCCTTCTCGTGGCCGATCACCACCACCGGCCGGTCGTCGAACCGCGCCAGACCGCCCATCACCGCGTGATCGTCGGCAAAGTTGCGGTCGCCGGCCAGCGGGGTGAATTCCGTGAACAGGGCTTCGATGTAATCCCTGCAATGGGGCCGTTCGGGATGGCGGGCCACCTGGCATTTGCGCCAGGGGGTCAGGCTCTTGTAAAGGTCGTCCAGCAGGGCGGCCGCCTTGGCGTCCAGCGCCCTGGCCGCGTCCGAGACGTCCATTTCCGCGTTGCCCCGCGCCAGCGCGCGCAGTTCCTCGGCCTTGCCTTCGATCTCGGCCAGCGGTTTCTCGAAATCCAGATAATGCGTCATGGCGCCTCACGCAGCGAATTCTGTGTTTATATGACGCCACGCGGGCGCGGATGCAACTCGGCCGGGCGCAACAGCGCCCCGCGCGCGCAACCGGCCTGCCCGGCGCGAGACGAGGGGAGAGGAAAGGACCGCCCATGGACAAGCTCGACTTCAAGAAGACCGACCGGCCGCTCTATTCCGGCAAGCCCGGCCGCTGGGACCGGATCGTCGTGCCGGCGATACGATTTCTGATGATCGACGGGCAGGGCGATCCGAATGCCGCCGGCTATGCATCGGCGCTGGCCGCGCTTTATCCGCTGGCCTATGGGGTCAAGGCGCTGCTCAAGGCGCGGGGCGCGGATTTCACGGTGCCGCCGCTCGAAGCGTTGTGGAGCGCCGAGGATCCGTCGGCTTTCGTCACCGGCGAGCGTGCCGCCTGGCGCTGGACCGCGATGATCCGCCTTCCCGACGGCGCCGGGGCGCAGGATGTCGAGACCGCCCGCGCCGCGGCGGCGGCAAGGGCGCGGCGCAAGCCCGGATCTGACCCCGGCATGTTTGCCCGGATCAGGCTCGCCGTTCTGGACGAGGGCGATTGCCTGCAAACGCTGCATGTCGGCCCCTTCAGCGCCGAGGCCCCGGTGCTTGCCGCGCTGCACGAGCGCGAGATGCCGGAACTGGGCCTGACCTTCAACGGCGCACATCACGAGATCTACCTGTCCGACGCGCGCCGCACGGCGCCGGACCGGCTCAGGACCATCCTGCGCCAGCCGGTCCGGCCGCTCTGACCGGGTGCGGCCCTACCCGTCGATCATCTCGGCCTGGCGCACGATCACCTCGGCCTGCTTGATGCTGGCGATATCGACAAGCCGGCCCTTGTATACGGTCGCGCCCTCGCCCTTGGCCTTGGCCTCTTCCATCGCCGCCAGGATTTCGCGCGCTTCGGCCACGACCTCCTCGGAAGGCGTGAACACCTGATTGGCGAGCGCGATCTGCTTGGGGTGGATCGCCCATTTGCCGACCATGCCCAGCGTCGCCGACCGCCGTGCCTGGGCGATGAAGCCCTCGTCGTCGCTGAAATCGCCGAACGGGCCGTCCACCGGCAGGATGCCATGCGTGCGGCAGGCCGCCACGATGGCCGTCTGCGCCCAGTGCCACGGATCGGGCCAGTACTTCTGACCCTCATGTATCATGTAGTAGTTTTCCTGCGTGCCGCCGATGCCGGTGGTCTGCATCCCCATCGAGGCGGCGAAATCGGCGGCGCCCAGGCTCATCGCCTGCAGGCGCGGCGAGGCGGCGGCGATCTCCTCGACATGGGCGATGCCGGCCGCCGATTCGATGATGACCTCAAGCGATACGGGCTTTTCCCGCCCCCTGGCGCGTTCGACCGCGCTTACCAGGGCATCGACCGCATAGACATCCGCGGCACAGCCCACCTTGGGAATCATGATCTGGTCGAGCCGCGGGCCGGCCTGTTCCAGAATCTCCACCACGTCGCGATACCAGTAGGGCGTGTCCAGGCCGTTGATCCTGACGCTCAGACATTTCCTGCCCCAGTCGATATCGCCGATCGCCGCGATCACGTTGGCACGGGCGCTGTCCTTGTCGCTGGGCGCTACCGAATCCTCCAGATCGAGGTTGACCACGTCGGCCGCGCTGGCCGCCATCTTGGCGAACAGCCTGGTATTCGACCCGGGGCCGAAAAGCTGGCAGCGGTTGGGTCGGGCCGGGGCGGCCGGCTGGATGCGGAAACTCATGGGGCGAGACCTTTCGGGCAAGGAAATTGCGGGTTTCTGGCCTCAGGGAGGTATTAAATTGCGCCCCCGCGCGCAAGGCCCGTTCTGCGAATGCAGCATGCAGGCGCTGTATCGCGGCGGCGCGCGCACGCGGGGCGCCATGCGCCGCGGCCCGGCCACCCGGCGGGTTTCGCATCGGTCCGCCCGACATTGCGGCCTTGCGGCTTAGCCCCTAGAGTTGCCCCACCGGATGGGAGGAATTGCGTGTCGGCCACGGTGGGCACCGTCTTGCTGCTGTTCTGCCTCTTGCAGATCAAGCACATGTTCGCGGATTACTTTCTGCAAACCCCGCGCATGCTGTCGGGGCGCGGCGAATACCTGCATCTGGGCCGGGCCCAGCATGCCGGCGTGCATGCGCTGGGATCGATCATCGCGTTCGTGGCCATCGGCGCACCGGTCGGCTTCGTGCTGATCGTCGCGGCGCTGGAATGGGTCGTGCATTTCAATATCGACTGGGGCAAGGCGCGTTATTGCGACGGCAGGGGGCTGGGTCCGGCCAATGCCGGGTTCTGGCGCGCCGCCGGGTTCGACCAGGCGCTGCATCAGTTCACCTATATCGCGATGGTCTGGGCCTGGGTGGTGTTCGCCGCCTGAGCATTCGCGGCCGTTTGCCGCGCCCGCGTCATGCCCGTGCCGCCGGATCGGTCGTCGGCGCCGCTGCGCGTTGCGCCAGAAACACCGGGACCGGCCGGGCATAGCCCTTCAGCGGGAGCGGGTCGAGCGGCGAGAACGTCACCCTCTCAAGTTCGCCGGCCGCATCGCGCGTCGTCTGGTCCACCAGCACCTGATCGGGCCTTGCCCGGCCACACAGCCTGGCCGCACGATTCACGGTCGAGCCGAGCACGGTGAAGTCCATCCGGTCATGCGCGCCCATCGCCCCCATGACCACCTCGCCCGAGGCGATGCCGATGCCGACATGCAGGTTGTATTCCGGGTGTTCCTCCAGTAGTAGCGCCAGACCCGCGGTGATCTCGACACCGCAGGCGACGGCGCGGCGTTCCATGCCGTCGCCATCGAAAACGGCCACCAGCGCATCGCCGATGAACTTGTCGACATCGCCCCGGTTCGCCTCGACGATATCGGCCTGCACGTCGAAATAGCTGTTCAACGCCTCGATCACCCGTTCCGGCGGCACGCTCTCGGCGAATTCGGTATAGCCGCGGATGTCGGTGAAGATGACGGAAACCCGGCGCCGTTCGCCGCCGCGATGCATGCCGCCCTCGCGCACGCTCTGGATCGCGGACAGCGTACCGTGCGAGACGAACTTCATCAGTTCCAGCCTTTCGGCCAGTTCGGCAATCATCTGGTTGAACCGCCGCGCCAGGTCGCCGATCTCGTCGCGGCGCCGGGTATCCCCGGCGCGCGCCGTGAAATCACCGGCGCCGACCCGTTCGGCGACCGCCCCGATGTCCAGGATGGGCCGCGTCAGGCGGCGCGCGAAGACCAGCGCCCCGGCCCCCGCGATCGCGAACCCCAACAGGCCCACCAGCAGGATCTGGCGCGTGATGGCATTGACCACGGCATAGGCGCTTTTTTCGCTCAGTTCCGTCACGACCGCCCAGGGAAACCAGTCGGGGAAGGCATAGGCGCCCAGCATCGCCGTGCCTTCGGGGCGGGTATAGGGCTCGAGCGCGTCGGCGCGGGCGCTGGCCACGATCAGGGGCATCACCGAAGCGACGATGCGCCGGTCGGTCAACAGCCGAACATCCTCGCCAAGCACGGTTCGCCCGGCATGGTCGATCACGGTGATCTCGCCACGCTGGGCAAACGGGTGGCGGCGCACCATGTCGCCCAGAATCGACAGGTCGATCTTGGCTGCCATCGTCACCTGGCGCCCCGCGATGGTGGAGGTCAGCGGCAGGGCCAGCGTTGCCAGCCAGTCGCCGGTCGCCTCGATGCGGCCGACCACCGGGCGGCCGTATTGGCCCGTCCCCTCGATCGCCTTGATCAGGTCCGGCGGCGTGGCCAGCACCTGCACCGGATCCAGCCCGGCCCGCGTCAGCCGCGCGGCAAAGGCTTCGTTGGTCACCAGAATCGGCAGATCCGACCCTTCGATCGACAGTTGCAGCGCCACCACCCGCGGCAATTCCTGCAAGCCCAGCGTCAGCAGCGACACCTTCTGCGCGACGCCAAGGGCGGTGCTGTCCACGCCGTTGCGGATCACCGTCAGCGGGGTCAGCCAGCGCCCCTCGAAGGTGCTGTCGAACGCGGTGCGCAGATTGGCGGCAACCGTGGTCAGGTCTTCGTTGGCCGCGCTTTTCAACTCGTCGCGCGTCAGCCGGGTAAGGTTCTGGCCGACCATGGCCAGCGGCACCACCGCCAACAGCGCCGCAAAGACGAAGAACTTGAGGCGCAGCGGGAATCGCATGACGTGAGGGTAAAGCGGTATTGCTGAAAGACGAACAGTTTTCCGCCCCCGCAATGCCGGCCGGGGTGCGTCACTCTCTCGCCACTGCGGTAATCTCGGCCGTGTCGCTGGCGATGCCGCAGGCCAGGCCGGTATCGTCCTGCCCCCGCAGCGTCACGGTGTAACTGCCCGGTGCGGCATAGGCATGGCGGGCATGCGCGCCGGTCGCCTGCGATCCGTCGCCGAAATCCCAGGTGAACCTGAGCCCCCGGTCGTCCGCGTCGCCGGCGTCGAAGCCTACAGCGTCATGCGCCGCGCCCACCGGCACGGTGCGGTCGGGGCCGGCATCGACGCGCGGCGCGGCGTTGACCAGAATTCGCGCGGTATCTGTGCCGGTGTCGCAACCGGCCGCGCCGCTGTCGTCGCGCACCACCAGCCGCGCCTGCACCTCGCCGGGGCTGTCGAACGCCCGTTCGACGCGCCGGCCATGGCTCACCATGCCGTCGCTGAAGGTCCATTCATAGCTGGCGATATCGCCATCCGGATCGGCCGAGGCACCGGCATCGAACACCAGCACATCGCCCGGGCAAGCCACCCGGTCAGGTCCGGCCAGGGCCGTGGGCGAATTGTTGACGCGGGCATAGATCTCGCGGCTGGCGCGGCTGTTGATCAGGCCGCGGCCATTGTCGAGTTCCACCCTGACCGCAAACACGCCGGGCCGGTCGAAGGCATGGCCGACCGAAGCGCCCTTCGCCGAGGCGCCGTCGCCGAACCGCCATCGCACATCGGTACCCGCCCCGGCATGGACCGACCAGGGCACCGGTTCGGTCGGGCACAGCCCGGGCGGCGCCACGATATCGGCAGCCGGCGCCGCCAGCACCTCGACCTTGCGTGTCGCGGAAACCTCGCTGTTGGCGACCCCGGCATCGTCGCGCACCGTCAGGCGCACGTCGTAAACGCCGGGTTCGTCAAACCGGTGCGGTGCCAGAATCGTGCGCGCGCTGCCGCCGTCGCCGAAATCCCAGGCATAGCCGGTGATCGCGCCGTCGCTGTCGGCCGACATTGTCGCATCGAAGGCGACCGCCGCCCCGGCCGCGACCTGCGCCGGGCCGTCGATGACGGGTTCGGGCGGGGCGTTCACCACCACCTTGCGCACCACCCCGAGCGTGCTGCACCCTTCGGTTCCCCCGGTCAGATCGACGCTCAGCCCGATCAGGTATTCGCCGGGTTCGTCGTAGACATGCAGGACTTCGCCGCCTTGCGCGGTGGTTCCGTCGCCGAAATCCCAGCTGAAGGTTCCCGGTCGGGCGCCCGCCAGTTCGCCCAGGCGCGCGGCATATGCCGCCGCCACGCCCGCCGCGGCGCGGCGCGGCCCCTCGATGGACAGGTCGGGCGCGGCGATCACGGTGATGTTGACGATATCGGAATCCAGCGGGCTGCACGCGCCCTGCGCGTCGCCGGTGATGGTCAGCGTCACGGCGTAGGTGCCGGGCCGGATGAAGGTATGGCTCGGCGTTTCGCCATTGCCGGTGCCGCCGTCGCCATAGGTCCAGGCAAAGGCGTTCACCGCGCCATCGGCATCGGTCGATCCGGATCCGTCAAACCGCACCTTCTGGTTGGAGCAGACGGTCCGGTCGTCGCCGGCATCGGCGATGGGGCCTTCGCGCACCAGCGCCGCGATACGGTCGCGATCGGTGCCGTATTCGGTGCCGGTTTCGTTGCGGATTGTCAGGGTCACGGGATAGACGCCGGGCCTTTCGTAGGTCTTGTTCGGATTGACGAGATCCGAACTGGAGCCGTCGCCGAAATCCCACGCATATTGCAGCAGCCCGCCATCGGGATCGACGCTGCCGGACGCATCGAAGAGGATCGGCTCGCCCGAACACACGTCGCGATTGCCGCCGGCGTCGGCCACCGGCCGGGCACGGACGGTCGCCGTGGTGGCATCCACCGCCCGCGCATTGGCAAGCCCGGTGCCGTCGTCCACCGTCAGGCGCACCGGGAACTTGCCGGTCCGCGGATAGACATGCCGCACCCGCACGCCGTGCCCGGGCCCCGAGCCGTCGCCGAAATCCCAGGTGTAGATCAGCGCATCGCCGTCCGCGTCGCTCGAACCGGAGCCGTCGAAGACGACATGCAGGCGTTCGGTGTCGATCGGCGCACCCGCCTCGGACAGCGGCGGGTGATTGACGCGGATGGTCACGTCGTCTGTCGCCGTGGCGTTCAGCACACCGCTGTCGTCGGTCACGACCAGTTGCGCCGACCAGACGCCGGGCGTGACATACGCGCGTTCGATGCGCGCGGCATCAAGCGGCGCCCCCAGATCGTCGAACTCCCAGCGGAACGCGGTCAGGTCGCCATCGGGGTCGAAGGACTGGCCCGCATCGAAGATGACGCTGTCGCCGGGCGCGATCAGCCGGTCGGCGCCGGCCACCGCCACCGGGGCGGCGTTGACGGTAATCAGAACCTCGGCCTCGTCGCCGGCGGCGCCGCCGGGGAAATCGTCGCGGACCCGCAGCCGGATGCGGTGCAGCCCCGGTTCGGTCAGCCTGTGCGCGACCCGCTCGCCCGTTGCGGTTGCGCCGCCCGGGAACGTCCAGACATATTCGGCGACATGCCCGTCGGGATCGACCGACGCGCCGCCCGACAGGATGAACTCCTCGCCCGGCGCCACCACCTGCGGCGGGCCGGCATCGGCGATGGGCAAGGCGTTGATGGTCACGCGCATGGTGTCGCGGTCGGCGTTCAGCGGCGCGCCGCTGTCATCGCGCACCACCAGCGCCACCTCATAGCTGCCCGTGCGCCGATAGGCGTGGCGCACAGTCTTGCCCGAGCCGGTGGCGCCATCGCCGAAATCCCACTCCCAGGCGGTGATCGTGCCGTCGCTATCGCTCGATCCGCCGCCATCGAAGGCGATCTCGCTGGCGGTCACGAACTGATCGGCGCCGGCATCGGCGACGGGCGCGGCATCCACCCGCACCTGCATCGTGGTGCTTTGCACGGCCGATGCCGTCCCGCTGTCATCGGTCACGCTCAGCGTCACGGTATAGGTTCCCGGCCGGGTCCAGGCATAGTTGACGACCTGCCCCGCGCCCGACACGCCATCGCCGAAGTCCCACAGCCAGGACAGGATCCGCCCGTCGGCATCGCTCGAAGCCGAGGCGTCCAGGACCGCCAGTTCCGACACCGAGACCGGGCGCGGCGGAATGGTGAAGCGCGGCGCAGGCGGAGCGTTCACCGCCACGCGCAGCCGGTTCTCGGCGGCGGAATTGGCGACTTGGCTGTCGTCGATCACCCTTAGCGTCACGGTATAGTCGCCCGAAGCGGCATAAGCATGGGTGACGGTTTCGCCCTCCAGTTCGGTGCCGTCGCCCATGTCCCAACGCCACGCCGCGATCGTGCCGTCGATGTCATAGCTGGCCGCGCCGTCGAACACGACCGGCTGTCCCACTACCGAAGTCCGATCGGTGCCCGCCTCGGCCACGGGCGGGAAATTGACGCTCACCCGGCGCACGGCGACGCCGAAATCGCAGGGATGGGCGCTGTCGTCCTCGACCCGCAGTACCGCACGGTACTGCCCCGGGCGGGCATAGGCATGGGTTGCCCGCGCCCCGTCCTCGGCCGTGCCGTCGCCGAAATCCCAGCGAAAGCGGCTGATCGGGCTGTCGGACGCTTGCGAGCCGGTGCCGTCGAATGCCAGCGGCTGACCGGGCGCGACAACCGCATCCTTGCCGGGTATCGCCACGGGCGCGTTGCGCACATGTACCTCGACCTCGGCGCGGTCGCCACGGCCGGGGCGGTTGCCGGGCTCCAGCACGCTCAGACGCGCGGTATAGAGGCCGGGTTCGTCATAGCGATGGGCGATCACGGGCTCATCCGAGGTGTTGCCGTCGCCGAATTCCCACAGAAACTCCAGCGGGACGCGCCCGGTCGTGGCGCTGCCGTCGAATGCGACCGACCGGCAATCGGCCAGCGGCCGTCCCGACGCGACGGCGTCTGGCCGGCCCGGCAGCGGGGCAGGGCGGGGCGGCATGGCCAGAGGTACCGGCTCGCCCGCCGCGTCGAACACCGCCAGCGTCACGTCGTTTGGCTGCTCGTATCCGCCCAGCAGGTTCAGGGCGAGGTTGGTTTCGCCGGTTTCCACGACATCGGAGGCCCAGAAATCCTGCCCCGACACGCGCACGTCAAGATCACTGAATTCGGTCACGAGCGCCAGGCGGCCGCCTGCGGCATCGAAGCTCTGGATCGTCAGCTTCCCGCCGGCGGTGCGCGCAAACCGCAGCTGGGTCGGCGGGTCGCCGCTGTTCCAGCGTACCGTGGGCCGGTAGGAGAACATCTCGAGCCCCTCGGGCGGGCGGGACCGGTCGCGCGCCTGGCTGACATCCAGCGAATAGCCGTTGCCGTCATTGCCGCGCGTGCCCTGTACGTCCACGCGAAACCAGGCACGGCCGTCGATCACCTCGCCCTGACGCGTGCTCACGGCAACCAGGTTGACCCAGCGCCCGTCGCTGGCCGGGTCGTTGGTCCAGGCCCGTTCCCCGATCAGCCGGCCCGGCCTCTTGACCGGGGCGGGGGTGCCGGTGCGCGGACCGCGCTCGCCGTCCGGCACCGGCGCCGGGCGGTCGGCTTCGCTGAACGCGCCGGCGCCGCCGAACAGGCGAAACGTGGTTTCGGAATCGGCGCTGCCGCCATAGGTGAAATCGCCGTCACCGAAGGTTTCGGGATCGAACAGCCGCACATGAAGCCGCCCCTCGTGCTCGGCGGGAACCCCGAAGAACACCTGTTCACGCCAGTCGGTATCGCCCTCGCGCGAGGGTGCGCCGCTGCCGTAGACGACCAGCATGCCGGCTTGCATCGCATCGGGCTGCGCCCGCAAGGCTTCGCCCGGCAGGACCAGCGCCAGCGCCAGCCCGCCCGCAGCGGCCCGTTTTCCGATCATGCGCATCACATCCACCCTCCGCCGCCGGTCTGCCGCCGCGCGGCCCGGCGCTCCGTTCCCTCCAACAGTCATTCGAACGCCACGTTTCCGGCGTAATCCTCGATCGCGATCTCGACGATTGCCAGCGTCCCGGGTTCGGGCGGCAGGCTCGCCGAACATGTGCCTGTCTGCCCGTCGCAGCGCAGAAAACCGGCCCGTTCGCCATCGCCGATGCGGATCACGAAGGGCGCCGCCTGGCGCAGCCCGCTTTGGTCGCGCGCCTGAACCTGCAACCGGATCGGTCCGCCCGATCCCTCGGGGCGCGACAGTTCGGTCCGCAGCACCTGTGGCGGTTCGATGTCCAGCAGCGTGCTGATCCGGGTAAGCGCGACATTGCCGACCGCATCCGAGGCCACCAGATCGAACCCGTTCGGCCCCGGCGCCAGCGTCAGCGCAAGGTCGAACCGGCCGTCGCGCAGCGGCACGGCGTTTCCGTCCAGTTCAAGGCGCACCGCGTCGCCGGCGCTTCCGCTCAGGTTCAGGACGGCCTCGCTCGTGGCGCGCGGCGGCGGCTGGTCCAGCACCACCAGCGGCGCGTCGCCATCCTGCACGGCGCCGAATTCTAGCCGCCCCTCGACCGCGCCGCCCGGTGCCAGAACCTCGATGACGTAGCGCCGCTCGCCCGGCGCCACCGGCACGACGAACTGCACCGAACCATCCGCGGCCACCCGCGTCTGCACCGCCACCCCGCCAGCCGCGTCGCGCACCGTGACAGGCGCCCCCGGCACGGCATCGGTCTGCCCGGCAACCGAAAGCTCGTCCGAACGTGTCGCCAATGCGCCCTTCACCCGCGGGATGGTTCGCGACAGCGCGATCGCGACCGCTGCGGCGGGCCTGTAGACCACGCTGCGTTCACGGCTGCTGATGTTGCCCGCCGCATCGGTGGCGCGAAGGATGATCCGGTTTTCACCGGGTGTCAGCACCATCGGCGACACAAAGCTGCCATCGCGGCTCAGGGTCAGCGGCTGCCCGTTCATCACCACGGCTGCATCCGCTTCGGATGCGCCCAGCACCTCGATCCGGCGCTGCGCGACGATGGTGTTCGGGGCCGGCGACAGCAGCGTCAGGAACGGCGGAGCCGCATCCTGACGCAGGATGAAATCGCGTGGCGCACTCCAGTTACCCGGCAGGCCCAGACGGTCGAGCGCCGCCACCCGCCAGTGATACTGCGCCGGCGGCAGTCCCCCGGCCTGGAATCCGGTTGCCCGGATGCCCCATTCCGACAATTGCATATGGTTGAAACCGGGGTCGGTCGCCACCTCGAGCCAATAGGCTTCGGCACCCTCATAGGCCTGCCAGCCCAGAACCGCCGTACCGGTATGGATCACCGCACCGGGTTCGGGCGTCATGGGCAGCGGACTGTCCAGAACCTGCGCCCGTTCGGTGACACGCCCGCTGACGACCAGACCTTCGCCCTGGCCCAGCGTTTCGGTGCGACCGTCACGGCTGACCATGAGCCCCGGCTCGTCGTAATTCACGAACCGCGCCCCCGAAGCATCGTTCTTGATCCAGAAATCCGCGGAATTGGTGGTGGTCTCGATTCCCGGCACCTCGATCTCGAACGTGGTCTTTTCCGACAACTGGTTGAGAAGCGCATAGAAATCGCCCTCGGCCAGCGATACCTTGGTGACTTCGCCGCCCGTCAGCGCATCGGAGCGCATGCGCTGAATGGTGGCGTTGGAATTGGCGTTGAGCCGAAGCCGGCTGAGGTCGCGGAACGTCACCTGCGCGGTGCTGGCGGACAGGGTGCGCAGACGTTCGAATTCGACCAGGATATCGTTCAGTTCGCGCCCCGACCAGCGCGGTTCGGCCGGAGCGCGACCCTCGACCGCGCCCTGGACATCCGACACCACCGCCTCGGCCGACCGGTCGCGCTGGGCCACCGAGATGTCCAGCGCCTCGTTGGCATAGGCGGTGGCGCGCCCGGCAAAGCTCACCACTTGCCGCCATTCGCCTTCGACACGCCGCAGAACGGCGGTGTCGCGATGGTCCAGCGCGCTGCCGATCTGGACCGGCGCGAAAATCCGCGCGCCCTCGGCATTGGCCTTCTGGATCGCATCGAGCGAGGTCACGAGCGCATGATCGGCCGCCGCGACCTGGCGCACCGGCAGACGCAGTTCCGCCCCGGGCAGCAGATCGGCCGATGACGCGATATCGTTCAGCGCCAGCACCGCCGGCCACAGGTCGGGATCGCCAAGATACCGGGCGACGATGTCGCGGATCGTGTCGGTCTCTCCAAATCGCACGACCTGCATCGGGGCATCCATGGGATCGGTGTCGGCCAGCGCCGGTCCCGGCCGGCCGGCCGCCAGCACGGGCAGCGCGAGCGCAACCACCATGACGATCGCCGGCCTGGCGGCGGTTCGCTTGAAAACCCCTGAAAACCCCATGCTGCTGGCCCCCCCGCACAACAGGACTGCCGAATATGCATTTTTTGTATATCTTATTCTCGCTGGCAACGGGGCCGCATGCAAGAGAATTCGCGAATCATCCGGGCGCCGGCAGGCAAGCTTACCCCGGGTGCGACGGGGCCTTCCGGGCGGGCGCGCGGTAAGGCCGGGTCACATCCTTGAGCGTGACCTCGAGCGCCTCGACATCGAGCCGGATCGCGCCGTCGCCGGCCAGCGTCAGCAGAACCTGCCCGCCGCCATCCCCGTCCGGCTCGAACGTCAGCGCCAGAACCGACAGGACGAGATCGCGGTCGTTCCGGTCGATCCCCTGGCTCGCGGCGCGCAGCGCGTTGTCCACCACCAGCAGGGAGCGCACGCGTTCCGGCCCGTGCCTCTCGCGCGCCCCGTCCTCCCAGCGAAACCTGTTCACCAGCACGGCAAAGCGCCGCTCCGACGCCCGCCAGACCATTTCGGTGATCGGAAACACCGCATCCTGGACCAGCGCCGAGACGACCTTCAGATCCTCGGCATCCCGCGCGCCCAGGTTCAAGGGGCGCTCGCGCCCGTCCTCGAATGTCGCGTCGCCCGTCACCGTGCCCTGATCCGTTCGATTCTGGCGCCCACGCCTCTCAGCTTGCGCACCACATGTTCATACCCCCGGTCCAGATGATAGACCCTGCTGACGACGGTTTCACCCTCGGCGGCCAGCCCGGCCAGAATCAGCGACACGCTGGCGCGCAGATCCGTGGCCATCACCGGCGCACCCTTCAGCCGGTCCACGCCCGTGACCGTCGCGGTGCCGCCATGAACCTCTATCTGCGCGCCCATCCGCATCAGTTCGGGCGCATGCATGAAGCGGTTCTCGAAAATGCGCTCCTCGAGCACGCTTACACCCTGCGCGGTACAAAGCAACGCCATCATCTGCGCCTGCAAGTCGGTGGGAAAGCCGGGGAACGGCTCGGTGTGCACGTTCACGGCACGAACCCTGTCGCCGCGCCGCGCCACCTTGAGACCGTCGGGCGTCTCGCTCACGTCGATCCCGGCCTCGTCCAGCTTGTCGCAGAAGGCGCCGACCAGATCCTTGCGCCCGCCCAGAAGCTCGACCTCGCCGCCGCAGATCGCGGGGGCCAGCATGTAGGTGCCCAGTTCGATCCGGTCGCTCACCACCGGATGCGTCGCGCCGGCCAGGCGCTCCACGCCCTGAACGGTGATGACATTCGTGCCCTCGCCCTCGATCTGCGCGCCCATGCGCCGCAGACAGCGGGCCAGGTCGACGATTTCGGGCTCGCGCGCGGCGTTCTTCAGGACGGTCGTGCCCCGGGCCAGCGTCGCCGCCATCAGCGCGTTCTCGGTGGCGCCGACCGAGACGAAGGGAAAGTCCACCGCCCCGCCCCTCAGCCCGCCGGGCGCCGTGGCATGCACATACCCGTCCTTCAGATCCATCACCGCGCCCAGCGCCTCGAGCGCCCTGAGATGCAGATCGACGGGCCGCGCCCCGATGGCGCAGCCGCCGGGAAGCGACACCACCGCCCGCCCGTGCCGGGCCAGCATCGGCCCCAGCACCAGGATCGAGGCGCGCATCTTGCGCACGATGTCGTAATGCGCGGTATGGTTGTTCAGATCGTGGCTGGACATTGCCAGCACCTTGCCATCCTGCAGGCTCTGGACCTCGGCACCCAGCGAGGCCAGAAGGTCGGTCATGGTGCGGATGTCCGACAGCCGCGGCGCGTTGGTCAGCGTCAGCGGCTCGTCGCTCAGCAGTGTCGCCGGCATCAGCGTGAGACAGGCGTTCTTGGCGCCCGCGATCGGAATGCGGCCGTGCAGCGGGCCGTTTCCGCTCACCAGTATCGAATCCATCCGCTCTAGTCCTCGCTCTTGGTCTTGGTCTTGTCCGCGTTCGCCGGCCCGCGCCCGCCCGCGCGCGCCCGCGCCTGCGCCTTGCGCCGGGCCAGGTTCGCCTTCAGCGCCGCCCCGAGCCGCGCCTCGCGATCGCCCGAAGGTGCCGCCGGTCCGGACGGTTTCATAGGCGTGTCGGAGGGGGGGCGTTTCGTCATGCACCCTCTCTATCCCAGTCGTCGAAAACCGTCCAGATTGCCCTTGCGCGGGGGGGAGTTTGCGTCTAATCAGCCGCCCACGGCGCTGTGGTAGCTCAGTGGTAGAGCACTCCCTTGGTAAGGG
>JAGRMG010000104.1 GCA_020441385.1 Paracoccaceae bacterium | reverse complement strand
GCCGGATAGAGATGCTGCCCCCCGGTTCCGACACCGGCGATCAGCGCATTGGCCAGATCGCCGGACGACCAGCCGCCGATACCCTGATCGGAGGGCGAGATGTTGGGCGCCACGAACGTGCCGAACGGGCTGTTGATGCGATAGCCGCCCGACAGGACCAGCCTGGCATCGCCCTCGGCGCCCGGCGCGGCGTGGCACGCGGCACAGCCCCCGGCCCAGAACACCGTTTCGCCGCGAACCGCGTCGCCGCTCAGCCCCGCAATCGCATCATCGCTCAGCGGGGCGGGCCGGGAAACGACCCAGAACGCCGCCCCGGCAATCAGCGCCAGAAAGATCGCCCACCTGATGAACCGCATCGCTTGCCGCCGGTCATTCCTGCTTCTTGCGGAAGGTCTCGTGGCAGCCCGAGCACGCCTTGCCGGCCTTGCCCATCGCCGGACCCAGCGCGGCCTGGCCCCCGGCCACGGCCGCCTGAAGGCCGCTGGCGGCCTCGCCGAAGGCGCTCCAGTCGGACGCGAATTCCTGCGGCTTCTCCCAGATCGTGCCGAGGGCCTCGCTGGTCATGGAATCGTCCATTCCCGACCCCTGCGGCCAGAGATTGCCCTGATGGATGCCGGAGACAGCCACCAGCGTATCGGCCGAGCCCTGCGCCTTGGCGGCGTCGAAGGGCATTTCACCCTTGGCCATGCCCCCCAGCACGCCCATGTTCAGCGCCATGATTCGCATCATGCCCTGGCGTGCCTTCTGTTCGGCGGTCGGGCCGTCCTGCGCCAGCGCGGCGGTGGACGTGGCAGCGATCACGAGGGCGGAAAGGAATGAAAATCTTGTCATCTGGTCCTCCGTAAAACTGAAACGATATTATCCCCAAAGCCTATTGCCCCACCCGCACGCAGGGGAAATCACGCTTGGTTTATCGGCTGTTCTTTTCCGCACAGGCCCCCTGCGGCACCTCACAGCCCGGTCTCAGCGCCGCATCCGTTCGGCGGTGGCCCAGTCGGGCCACAGGCCCAGCCACTCGATCCCGAACACGATCAGGCAGGCCGCGATCACCACCAGCACGATGCGGACCTGTCTGGCTGATGGCGGGCGGTGCGCCCAGCGGGCCATCTTGAGGAACCAGCGGTTCATTCGATGAACCTCACCTTGCCGATATGGGGCAGATTGCGGTTGCGCTGGGCAAAGTCGATGCCATAGCCGACGACGAATTCGTCGGGAATGTCGAAACCGATCCAGTCGGCCGAGAATTCGACCTCGCGCCGGCTGGGCTTGTTCAGCAGTGCGATGGTCTTAAGTCGCGCCGGGTTGCGGCTTTGCAGCAGCCTGGTGACATGGCTCAGCGTATGGCCGGTGTCGATGATATCCTCGACCACCAGCACGTCGCGCCCTTCGATGGCGCCGCGCAGATCCTTGAGGATGCGCACCTCGCGGCTGGATTCGGTGGCGTCGCCGTAAGACGACGCCTCGATGAAATCGACCTCGATGGGCAGATCCAGTTCGCGCACCAGATCGGCGATGAAGACGAAACTGCCGCGCAGCAGCCCGACCACGACCAGCTTGTCGGTGCCTTCGAACTCGGCCTGGATTTCCCGGCACAGCGCCTCGATGCGGGCGGCGATGGCCTTGGCCGAGATCATTTCTTCTATGACATATGGCCGCCTGGGCATGGCTTTCCCCTTGAACTTCGCGGCCAACCATACGACATGACGCGCCACTGTCACCCAGGAAACCGGACCCGGAATGCCAACCCATTCGGAAACGCGCCACCTGCCGTATACCGCAAGGCAGATGTACGACCTGGTCGCCGATGTGCCCGCCTATCCGCAGTTCCTGCCCTGGTGCGCCGCGGCGCGGGTGCGCCAGACCCTCCCGCAGGGCGACGCCACGGTGATGGAGGCCGATCTGGTGATCAGCTTCAAGGTGTTCCGCGAACGCTTCGGCAGCCGCGTGACGCTGCGGCCGGACGATCTGCGGATAGATACGGAATATCTGGATGGGCCGTTCAGGTACCTGAAATCGCGATGGAGCTTTTCCGACACCCCCGAGGGTGGCTGCACCGTTTCGTTCTTTGTCGATTTCGAGTTTCGCAACGCGGTGCTGCGCCGGATCATCGGCGTGGTGTTCAACGAGGCGATGCATCGCATCGTGCGCGCCTTCGAGGCCCGCGCGGCGGATTTGTACGGCTGAGCGGCGCCACGCGCCGGATGCCACGCAATTGCCGGGGCATGGCCATGGCGCGGGCATGTTTCGCGGGCAGGCTGAGGTATCGGGACCGGTCCCGAGCCGCCACGAGGCCCGCGATGAGAGAGCACACGAAATCCGCGCGCCATGCCGTTCTGTTCGAACTGCTGCGCCAGCAGAACCTGGCCGAAAGCGCCAGCGACAGGCTTTGCCGGTCCCGCCCGGCGGCCGAGTCCGCCGAGATCGGGCTGGTGCAATCGCTGGCGGCGCGATCCTGGTCGCGCCCCGGGCGCGGCGCGTTGCGCCGCTGATCAGCCGCGAAACCCCGTCGCCACCACGAATTTCTCGGAACTGTCGGAACGCGAGGCGGGCGGTTTCACGTTGGCGACCCGCGTGAATTTCTGCTTCAGCAGCTTTTGCAGATCGCCCTCGGCGCCCCCGGCCAGAACCTTGGCGACAAAGGTGCCGCCCGGGTCCAGAACGTCGAAGGCAAGATGCGCCGCCGCCTCGCACAGGGCCATGATGCGCAAATGGTCGGTCTGCTTGTGGCCCGAGGACGCGGCGGCCATGTCCGACATGACCACATCCGCAGGCCCGCCCAGCCAGCCCTTGACGGTCTCGTCGGCAGCATCTGACATGAAATCGAGACGATGAATCTCGGCGCCCGGCACCGGGTCCACCTCTTGCAGATCGACGCCCAGCACCCGGCCGACGGCCTTGCCGGGGCTCTCGCCCAGGGCATTGACGCGCTCGACCGCGACCTGACACCACCCGCCCGGCGCGCAGCCCAGATCGACCACCCGGGCGCCGGGCACCAGAAAGCGGTACTTGTCGTCCAGTTCGAGAATCTTGTAGGCGGCGCGCCCGCGATAGCCTTCGGCCTGCGCCCGCTTGACGTACGGGTCGTTGAGCTGACGTTGCAGCCATCGCGTCGAACTCGGCCGGCGTCCGCGGGCGGTCTTGACCTTGACCTTGAGATCGCGCTGGCCGCGCCCCGATGTGTTCCTGGCCATGTCGATGCCCCTTGTTGCAGCCGGTTCGATAGCGCCAACGCGCCGGCGCGGCAAGATCGTGCCGTTTAGCGCGGGGTCAGAACGGGCCATCCTCCAGCACGCCGTCGGCGCTCATCTGGGCGTAGAGCAGCCCCTCGCGCAGGCCGCGGTCGGCCACCGAAAGCCGGTCGGTGGGCCAGACCCGCAACAGCGCCTGAAGGATCGCAGACCCCGACATGATCAGCGCATGGCGGTCCTCGCCGATGCGCGGATCGCGGCGCCGTCCGGCCGGCCCCAGATCGAGATAGCGGCGGATCACCCTGTCGATCTGGTCCGAGGTCATGCGCAACCCGTCCACCTTGCTGCGGTCATAGCGCTTCAGCCCGAGATGGCTGGCCGCCACCGTCGTCACCGTGCCCGACGTGCCCACGATCTGGAAACGCTCGCGTTCCTGGATGCCGTGATAGGGGGCGAAATCGGCCAGGTTCTCTTCGAAGAACCAGCTCATCAGGGCGAAACGCGCAGAATCGTCGGCAACGTCGCTGAACTGGTCGCGCAGCGTCGCCACGCCCAGCGGCACCGAAATCCAGTCCACCACCTTGGCGGCCGGGAACGGGCTTTCGGGCGGGTGAAACCCCGAATGCAGGCGCATGATCGTGCGCGCCCTGTCGCGCGCCGGTACCGAGGAGACGTCGATCCAGACCAGTTCGGTCGAGCCGCCGCCGATATCGACGACCAGCAGCTGTTCGGTCCTGGTGCTGACCAGCGGCGCGCAGGAGATGACCGCCAGGCGCGCCTCTTCCTCGGGCTGGATGATTTCCAGCGTCAGGCCGGTCTCGTGCCGCACCTGGCGAATGAACTCGGCCGCGTTGTCGGCCCGGCGGCAGGCTTCGGTCGTCACCAGCCGCATGCGCCGCACCTTGTTGCGCTTGAGCTTCTGCTGGCAGATCCGCAGCGCCTGCACCGTGCGCGCCATGGACGAGCGCGACAACCTCCCGGTGCGTTCCAGCCCGGTGCCAAGCTGGACCGACTTGGAAAAGCTGTCCACCACATGAAAGCCGCTGCCCTTGGGCTGGGCAATCAGCATGCGGCAACTGTTGGTGCCCAGGTCCAGCGCGGCATAGAGCGCATCCGGATCGGGCGGTTCGGGAGCGGGGATTTCGACCGCTTTGGGAAATGCGCCCGCACCCGTGGGACGCCTGGGCGTCATCCGATACGCCCTCCGATTTCGTGTTGGTGACAGAATAGGCAGGCGACGCCCGTCCTGCAAGTCACAGACGCACGATCCGCCGCTTTGATAATCTTCATGAGAAATCCGGCCCCGGCCAAGGGTTTCCGGCATCGCCGCTTTGCGATAGATTCGTTTCCGGCGTCGCTGGACATGCGCCATCTGTCGAAAACAGGCACCGGCGGCGGGGCGGCCTGCACTAGATAGAGCCATCGAAAAGGGAATCAGACATGCCCGATGTCACCATCGTCTTCTGGCGCGACATTCCTGCCCAGGTCATCGTCGGCAAGGGCCGGCGCGGCGCCAAGCGGGCGCTGCCCGAGCGCTTCGAGCAGGCCATCGACCGGGCGGCGATGCGGGTAGGCGCGCGCGAGACCGATGCCTATCTGGCCGAGTGGCGCAAGGCCGCGCCCTATGCGGTCGAGGGCGAGCCGGACGCGGTGGCCGACAGCGAAACGGCCCGTCTGGTCGCGGAATATGACGAAGGCCGGATCAAGACCCTGATCGAGAACGATGGCTGGGCATGAGCCCAAGAACCTTATGGGAGGCCGCGATGGCTTTGCTGAACTTCAGAAAACGCGAGACCGACCGCGAACGCCCGGTCGACGGCAAGGTCGAGGCGTTCCTTCAGGGCTATTCGATCGAGGTGATGCCGCGCACCGCCGGGAAGATCGAGGATTTCCGCGCGCTGCTGCCGCAAGGCACCCGCGTCTACATCGCCCATATCGACGGCACGCCCATCGAGGACATGGTCGCCACCGCGGCGCGGCTGGCGCGCGAGGGCTACCCGGTCATGCCGCATTTCCCGGCCCGCATCATCCGCGACAGGGCCGTCCTGGCCGACTGGATCGCCCGCTATCGGGGCGAGGCCGGGGTCGATCAGGCGCTGCTTCTGGCCGGCGGGCTGGCCCGGCCCGCGGGCGAGTTCCACAGTTCCATGCAACTGGTGGAAACCGGACTGTTCGACAAGGCCGGGTTCAAGCGGCTGCATTTCGCCGGCCACCCCGAGGGGAACCGCGACATAGACCCCGATGGCGGCATGAAGGTCGTCGGTGAAGCCCTTGAATGGAAGCAGAAGTTCAGCGAACGAACCGACGCGAAGCTGGCCCTGGCGACGCAGTTCGCCTTTGACGCCGGGCCGATCATCCGCTGGGCCGACAGGCTGCGCGAGGCCGGCATCGCGATTCCGGTCCATATCGGTATCGCCGGTCCGGCCAAGTTGCAGACCCTGATCAAGTTCGCCATCGCCTGCGGCGTCGGCCCCTCGCTGAAGGTGCTGCAAAAGCGGGCGATGGATGTCACCAAGCTGCTCATGCCCTACGAACCGACCGACGTGGTCGCGCAACTGGCCGCGCACAAGGCGGCGAACCCGGATTTCAACATCGAGGCCGTGCATTTCTTTCCGCTGGGCGGTATCAGGACGAATGCCCAATGGGTGACGGACAATGGCGGCGCCGCCGGGCGTCCGGCAAACGCAAACTGAAAAAAGGCCCGACATGACCCGCACCATCGTAGAATCCAGGACGAAAACCGCAATCATCGGCTTCGATCAGCCATTCTGCGTGATCGGTGAGCGGATCAACCCCACCGGCCGCAAGAAACTGGCTACCGAACTGGAGGCCGGCGATTTCAGCACCGTCGAAACGGACGCACTGGCCCAGGTCGAGGCCGGGGCAACCGTGCTCGATATCAATGCCGGCGTGGTCTACAATTCCAACCCCAACCCCAACGAGACCGAACCGCCGCTGATGCGCAGCATCGTCGAGCTGGTGCAGGGGCTGGTCGATGTGCCGCTGTGCATCGACAGTTCGGTGCCGTCGGCGCTTGAGGCGGGGCTCGTCGCCTGCGAGGGCCGACCGCTGCTCAATTCGGTGACGGGCGAGGAGGAGCGGCTGGAATTCGTTCTTCCGCTGGTCAAGAAATACAACGTGCCGGTGGTGGCGATCTCCAACGACGACACCGGCATTTCCGAAGACCCGGACGTGCGGTTCGCGGTCGCCAAGAAGATCGTCGAACGCGCCGCCGATTTCGGCATTCCGGCGCATGACATCGTGGTCGATCCGCTGGTGATGCCGATCGGGGCCATGGCGACCGCCGGGTTGCAGGTCTTCGCGCTGGTGCGCCGTCTGCGCGAGGAACTGGGCGTGAACACCACCTGCGGTGCATCCAACATCAGCTTTGGCCTGCCCAACCGGCATGGCATCAACAACGCCTTCCTGCCGATGGCGATGGGTGCGGGCATGACCAGCGCCATCATGAACCCGGTGGCGCTGCCGGTGACGCAGAAGGCGATTGCCGAAAAGAAGGCTGCCGTCGCGGCGGCCGGCATCGCGCTGCCTGACGGGATGGACGACGAGACCTTCGTTGCGCTGTTCGGAATGGGCTCGACCAAGTCGCGCGCCGGCTCGGAAATGCTGGCCATTCGCGCCGCCAACCTTCTCACCGACAACGATTCTCACGGCAGTGAATGGATCCGCTTCAACAAGCCCGCACCGACCGGGGGTGACGAAGGGCGCGGCCGCGGCGGACGCGCGGGCGGGCGCCGCCGGCGGGCCTGACCGTCTGACAGGCCGCATCGCGCCTGCTTGAATCCGATGCGCGCGGCGCCGCATGGAACGCGCCGGGGCCGCCCCGCGGCCTGACCGGGCGGCCCGCGGGGTTGACGCGGGCGGGCGGTTCGGGTCCGCTCGCAGAATGGATATCCTGCGCAATCCGTATCGCGGCAACCCCGACGCCCTTCCAGCCCTGGGCGACATGCCCCTGCCCGGCGACGACCCGGCGCGCCCCGTGGCGCTGATCGCGCGTTGTCCCGAATACGCCCCGACGCCGCTGCGCGCCGCGCCCGGGCTGGCCGAGACCGCGGGTGTCGGCGCCCTCTGGATCAAGGACGAACGCGGGCGCATGGGGCTGGGCAGCTTCAAGGCGCTGGGCGCGGCCCATGTCATCGCCGACGACGCCGCGCGGGGCGATGCGCGGGGCGCAACCTATGTCACCGCCAGCGCCGGCAATCACGGGCTGTCGGTCGCCGCCGGGGCGCGGGCCTTCGGCGCCGACGCGGTGGTCTACATCGCCGGGACCGTGCCCGAGAGCTTTGCCGACAGGCTGCGCGGGCAGGGCGCGCGGGTGGTGCGCGCCGGCGCCACCTACGAGGACAGCATGGCGGCGGCGGCCGCGGCGGCAGACACGCATGGCTGGCGCCTGCTGTCGGACAGTTCCTGGCCCGGCTATGCCGAGCGGCCGCACCGGCTGATGCAGGGCTATCTGGTGCTGATGCACGAAATCGCCGCGCAGATACCGCAGAGGCCGACGCATCTGTTCCTTCAGGCCGGTGTCGGCGGGCTTGCCGGTGCGGTGGCGGCGATGGCGCGCCGTCTGTGGGGCGAGGCGCCCGGGATCGTCGTGGTCGAACCCGATGCCGCGCCCGCACTGGCCGCCTCCATCGCCCGGGGCGCGCCGGTGCATGCCGATGGCCCGGTCTCGGTCATGGGGCGGCTGGATTGCAAGGAACCGTCGCTGATCGCGCTGCGCGGGCTGGCGCGGGATGCCGATTTCTTCGCAACCATCACCGAGGACGAGGGCCGCGCGGGTGCGCAGGCGGCGGCGGCGGCCGGGCTGGCGAGCACGCCATCGGGCGCGGCCGGGCTGGCCGGGCTTCTGGCCGCCGGCGCGCAGCGTGAAACCCTCGGGCTGGGCGCGGGCGCGAAGGTGCTGCTGATCCTCAGCGAAAGCGCCGGGGCATGACCCTGCCGGGCGGCTTTCCCGCGGCGGAGTTCGCGCAGCGCACGGCCCGCGCGCAGGCGCTGATGGCGCGCGAG
>JAGRMG010000103.1 GCA_020441385.1 Paracoccaceae bacterium | reverse complement strand
GGGGGCGGCGCCCCCGGTTCCGCCCGTCACGCGAACAGATCGTCCTGCCCCCGGGGCACCGCCATGCCCAGATGCTCCCACGCCTTGTGGGCCAGCATCCGGCCGCGCGGCGTGCGCTGGATAAGCCCTTGCTGCAACAGGAACGGCTCGACCACTTCCTCAAGCGAATCGCGGCTCTCGCTCAGCGCCGCCGACAGGGTTTCGATACCCACCGGCCCGCCCTGGTAATTCTCGGCGATCAGCCGCAGATAGCGCCGGTCGGCGCCGTCCAGCCCCAGGTGGTCCACGCCAAGCCGGGTCAGCGCATTGTCGGCCAGCGCGCGGGTGATGCGGCCGTCGCCCTCGACCACGGCGAAATCCACGACCCGGCGCAGCAACCGCCCGGCGATGCGCGGCGTGCCGCGCGCCCGGCGGGCGATTTCGCGCGCGCCGTCGTCATCGGCCGGCGATCCCAGCTTGCGGGCGTTGCGGGTCACGATCTCGTGCAGATCGTCCACCGAATAGAACTGCAACCGGGTGGGTATGCCGAACCGGTCGCGCAGCGGCGTCGTCAACAGCCCCATCCGCGTCGTCGCCCCGACCAGCGTGAAGGGCTGCAACTCGATGCGCACGGTGCGCGCCGCCGGGCCTTCGCCGATCACGAGATCAAGCTCGAAATCCTCCAGCGCCGGATAAAGCACCTCTTCGACAGCCGGGTTCAGACGGTGGATCTCGTCGATGAAAAGGACATCGCGCGCCTCGAGGTTGGTCAGGATCGCGGCCAGATCGCCGGCCCGCGCCAGCACGGGGCCGCTGGTCATGCGGAAATTCACCCCGAGTTCGCGAGCGATGATCTGCGCCAGCGTGGTCTTGCCCAGGCCGGGCGGGCCGTGAAACAGGGTGTGGTCCATCGCTTCGCCGCGCTGGCGGGCCGAGCGGATGAATACGGTCAGGTTTGCGCGCGCCTCGGCCTGGCCGATGAATTCGTCCAGCGCCTGCGGCCGCAGCGCGCGGTCGTTGTCTTCGGGCAGCGGATCGGGGCGCAGGGTCGGGTCGCTTTCGGTCATGGCCCATGCTACCCCTTCGGCGCCAGCAGCTTCAATGCCGCGCGGATCAGTTCCGCCCCGTCCGCATCGGGCGCCGCGCCGGCCGCCTGCGCCACCGCCGCCGCGGCCTCGGACGGGCCATAGCCCAGGTTGCCCAGCGCCGACAATGCATCAGCCTGCGCCGTGGCCTGCGGTGCGCCGGCACGGCGGGGCGCGGGCAGGGCCTGCGCCGGTTCCGCCGCCTCGGCCAGCGGACCATCCATCGCATCGGCCACGCCGCCGCCCATGGCCATCACGCCGGGCGCCTTGTCCTTCAGATCCAGCACGATGCGCTGCGCCGTCTTGGGGCCGACGCCCTTGGCGGCCTTGACCATCGCCCAGTCGCCCAGCGCGATCGCGCGGCCGACACCATCGGGCCCCAGCGCCCCGAGGATCGCCAGCGACACCTTGGCGCCGACGCCCTGCACCGAACACAGCAGCCGGTGCCATTCCTTTTCTACCAGACTTGCAAAACCGTAGAGCTGGAGCAGATCCTCGCGCACCACCAGATCGGTATAGAGCGACACCGCTTCGCCCACCCCCGGCAGCGCCGCCAGCGTCCGGTCGGAACAGAACACGATATATCCGACCCCGCGCACGTCGATCAGCACATGATCGGCGGCGCGGTAGTCCAGCCGCCCGGTCAGCCGCCCGATCATGTGCCCACCCTGCGCAGCACCCGCCCGACCGGGCCGCCGTGATGGGCATGACATATGGCGATGGCCAGCGCGTCCGCCGCGTCCGGCCCGGCCGGTTCGCAGCCGGGCAGTTGCAGGCGCACCATGTGCAGCACCTGGGCCTTGTCGGCGTGGCCGACGCCCACGACCGTCTTCTTGACGGTGTTGGGCGCGTATTCGCCAACGGGCAGGCCCGCCGCGGCCGCCGCCAGGAGCGCCACGCCGCGCGCCTGCCCCAGCTTGAGGGTGCCCGCGCCGTCCTTGTTGACGAAGGTCTGCTCCACCGCCGCCGCGTCGGGCCGGTGCCGGGCCAGAACCTCGGCCAGTTGCCGGTAGAGCGACAGCAGCCGCGCCGCCAGATCGTCGCCGGCCCGCGACATGCACAGCCCGTTGGCGACATGGCTGAGCCGCGAGCCGTGCGAATCGACCACCCCCCAGCCGAGCGTTCGAAGCCCCGGATCAATGCCCAGAATACGCATGTTCTGCCCCGCCCCCGCGCGAATTGTTGCTTTTCTGACGCACTAGCACGAAACACGAACATTATCCAAATGATTTGCCATCGCATCGGCGAAAGGCGCCGGACCCACCGCCGGCATCCGATCGGCTTGAAACCGACACGCCACAGCATCGAAAACGACATTTCCCGGGGCCGAAAATCACAAGTGTTTCAATGCCGTTACCCGACATCGCACCTATGCAGGAATTGCATATGAACCATGCAAGCGCCGCGCTTGTGCGCCTCGCACGACCGGCCTAGGTGCCGCCAAGATGCAACATCAGCGATGCAACCCGGATCAAGAGGACCAAGGACATGGCCGCATTCGACACCACCCGCACCACCCATGGCTCGCTCGGCCTTGCCGGCCGTATCGGCGCCACCCTGGCAGCCGTCACAGGCGCCTGCAGCGCCTGGAACGACGCCCGCATGACGCGCAAGGCGCTGTCCTCGCTGAGCGACCGCGAACTTGACGATATCGGCCTCCTTCGCGGCGATATTGATGCCGTCGCCCACGGCAAACGCGGCTACTGAGACGGCCCGACGCCGTTTCACCGGCACGGCCAGACGCCACCTGACCCGCCCGGCCAGGTGGCGTTTGCGTGTCCGGGGATGGTGCCCGGAACCGCGGGCCTTGCGCCCCGGGCGCCCGGCCGAACCCCGCTTCCCTGTCGGAATGCCCCGGCAGCGTGCCGCCTCAGCGCAGGATCTGGCGCAGATGGCCGGCAACCCAGTCCGAAGCCGGGTCGATCTGCATGACCCAGGCACCGGCCTGTTCGACAAGCGTGCCGGACTCGAGCTGCCCGACCCTTTCGCCATAGACGGCGGTGCCCAGCTGGGCGATCAGATACCCCTTGAACAGGATCAATCCCGCAAGGCACATGACCACGGCCTTGACTGGCAGCCTGGGCCGGCTTCCCTGCGGCTTGGCGACGATCAGCCCGTCGGGGCGCATATAGGTCGCATAGCCGCGCTGCATCGCGCGGTGCTTGCGATCCAGGCGCCGCAGGCGCTTGTTGAACTGGAGCTGGCCCTGATCCATCCGGCAGCCTCACATGCTGGCCCCCACCAGCGACATGCATGTTTACGCGTCAAATGCGGCAAAACTGTGGCAGGTGCCGCAAACCCACCGCAAACCGGGCCAAATTACGCCGACTTTTGCAGCAGCAGCGTCGTCCAGTCACCAATGCGCGCGCGCTCCACCTCATTGATGCCCGAACGTGCATAAACCTCGGCCACATCCGCCGCCTGTTCGTTCAGAATCCCCGACAGAATCGCATATCCGCCCGCCCGCATCCGCGACACGATGTCCGGCGCCAACGCCACCAGCGGCCCCTTGAGGATATTGGCGAACACCAGGTCATAGGGCGCCGCTTGCGCCAGTTCGCCGTGCTCGAAACCGGCGGCCTCGATACAGGTCACACGGTCGGTCATGCCGTTGGCCGCCAGATTGGCCCTCGCCACCTCGACCGCCACCGGGTCGATGTCGCCGGCCAGGACGACGGCATCGCGCCAGACCCGCGCGGCGGCCAGCGCCAGAACCGCCGTGCCGCAACCGATATCGGCGACCCTCCCGGCCACGAACCCCCGGCCGACCAGCCGGTCGAGCATCCGCAGACAGCCCAGGGTGGTGCCGTGATGCCCGGTGCCGAAGGCCATCGCCGCCTCGATCAGCAGCGGCACCGCGCCGGCGGGCACCTTGTCGGCGTCGTGACTGCCGTAGACGAAGAACCGCCCGGCGCTGACGGGGGCGAGTTCGCGCCGCACATGCGCCACCCAATCGGTTTCGGGCAGTTCCGACACCGCGAAGGGATTGGCGCCGAACGCGGCGACCAGAAGCGCCAGCGCGGCCGGGTCGGGTGCCGCGGTGAAATAGCCCCCGACCTCCCAGAGGCCGGAACCGTCCTCGATCTCGAACACGCCGACGCCGACCGGCGGCGGATCGAGACGTTCCATCGCCTCGCCCAGCCGCGCGGCGGCGGATTTCCCGGCAAGGGTGGTCAGGGCGGTGAAGGTGGGCATCCCGGTTCTCCTGCGGTGTCCGGCAAGCGCGTAGTTGCGCAGGGGCCCCGGGTCAAGCGGCGGGATCCGCCCGCGCCCCCGCTCATTCGGCGGGGGCGGGCGCGAAGCGGGTCAGTATGGTCTCGTTTCCCGGCTCGGGATGGCGCGGGATCAGCATCGCCAGCATCAGCGATACCATCGCCATGCCGGACGCCAGCATGAACACCGCGGACGGCGAGATCAGCCAGAGATAGCCCAGCGCCGCAGGCAGGAACACCGCCGCGATATGGTTGATGGTGAACGCCACCGCCGCCGTGGGGGCGATGTCGCCGGGGTCGGCGATCTTCTGGAAATAGGTCTTGAGCGCCAGCGCCAGCGCGAAGAACATGTGATCCAGCACATAGAGCGTTGCCGCCAGCACCACGCCCCAGCCGAAATGGTAGATGCCGCCATAGGCCGAGAACACCAGCGTCAGGCCGACATATTCGAACCCCAGCGCGCGGCGTTCGCCGAACCGCGCCACCACCGCGCCGAACACTGGGGCCAGCATGATATTGGCGACCAGGTTGATCAGGAACAGCGCCGTGACCTCGTGGACGTCGAAGCCGAACCTCTCGACCATCATGAAGCCCGCGAACACAATGAAAATCTGGCGCCGCGCGCCGGCCATGAACTGCAAGGCGTAATAAAGCCAGTAGCGCCGCCGCAATACCATCCGTTTGACCTGGGGATGGGGCGCGTTGAAGCGTGGAAAGGCGACGAAGGCAAAGCCCGCGATGGCGGCCGTGGTGCCGCCGGCGATCATGTAGACGATGTTGAAGGTCAGGCCCAGCGGCTCCCAGAGCAGCACGATCAGCCCGTAGGATACCAGCGTCGCCGCCGATCCCGCCGCCAGCAGCCAGCCCAGCACCCGCGGCGCGCGGTCCTTGGGCAGCCATTGCAGTTGCAGCGACTGGTTGACCGTCTCGTAATAGTGAAATCCGATGGAACTGAGCATGGTGATGGCGAGGATGCCGCCCAGCGATGGAAACCACGCCGTCACCGCCGTCGCCACGCCCAGCAGGATCAGCGACACCAGCGCCAGCACCTGTTCGTGCATGAACATGATCACCGCGATCACGCCGACCGCCAGAAAGCCCGGGATCTCGCGGACCGTGTGCAGCCAGCCGATGTCTGACCCGTCGAACCCCGCCACCTCGATGACGAAGTTGTTGAGCAGCGCGGACCATGTGGCAAACGCGATGGGCATGGCCAGCGCCATCAGGAACAGCAGCGACACCGGGCGCCGCCAGCGCGGCAGGCTCGCAACCTCGGACAGGGGCATGACATGGCTCATGCCTTGCTCATACGCCGCGCCCGCAGACTTGGCGAGACAAAAGCGACGGCCCGGCTCGTCATGCGCAAACGTTGAAAATTCCGGGTTTTCGTGTCATGCTGCCGGGGTCGGCATGGCTGCCGTGCCGCCAACGCGAGGTTTGCCATGACCCTGAAACGCCCATCCGTCCTGCGCCTTGTCGCCGCCACCGCGCTTGCCGCCGGATTGTCCGCGCCTGCCGCCGCCGACCATTGGATGCAGACCGCCGACCCTCAGGTGGTTCAGGCGCTCAATGAAATGATCCAGGTTTACGGCAGCGGCTGCCAGATGGGCAATCCGCAAGCCTGCCAGATGATGCAGATCATCCAGCAGCAGGGCGGCACGATGCTGAACGCCGGCTATGAATGCCAGATGAACGGCAACCCGCAGGCCTGCCAGTTCTACCAGTATTCGTACAATTCGCTCGAACAGGCCTATTATGCCACCCAGCAGGCGATGACGCAGGGCCAGCTGGCACCGGTGCAGCCGGGATATTCCGGTTCCACCCACGCCCAGCGGATGCAGGAAATCCACAACTGGGGCCAGCAGCGGCTGCAATGGGGCCGCCAGCAGCAGCAGATGATGGACCAGAACCACCAGCAGTTCCTGGAATACCTGCGCAACTGATCCCGCCCCCGGGATGATGCCGGCGCGTGGCGTTCAGTAGAAGCTTTGCGGGTCGATATCGACGGCAAGGCGCAGATCGCCCCTCAGCCGGTGGGGCGCGATCCAGTTGGCGATGGCGTCCTGCAGGGGCGCACCCTTGTCGGCCTTGACCAGCAGCCGCACCCGGTGACGCCCGCGGATGCGCGCGATCGGGGCCGGGGCGGGGCCGAACACCCGCGCGCCGACCCGGCGCAGCGCCGCATCCCCGCGCGCCAGCGCATTGCCCAGTTCGAACACCGCGCCCATGTCGCTGCCCGACAGGATGATGCCCGCCATGCGGCCGTAGGGCGGCACCCCGGCGGCCTGCCGTTCCGCGGCCTCGGCGCGCCAGAACCCGTCCTCGTCGCCGGCCAGGATGGCGCGGATGACCGGGTGTTCGGGCTGAAAGGTCTGCAACAGCGCGGTGCCGGGGCGTTCGGCGCGCCCGGCGCGCCCGGCCACCTGGCGCATCAGCTGGAAGGTGCGTTCGGCGGCGCGCAGATCCGAGCCCTGAAGCCCGAGATCGGCGTCGATCACGCCGACCAGCGTGAGGCCGGGAAAGTTGTGCCCCTTGGCAACCAGCTGGGTTCCGATCACGATATCGGCGCCCCCCGCGGCAATCTCCTCGATGCGGGCCTTGAGCGCGCGCGCCGAGCCGAAGAGGTCGGAACTCAGCACCGCCAGCCGCGCGCCGGGCCAGAGCGCGGCGGCCTCCTCGGCCAGCCGTTCGATGCCGGGCCCGACCGGGGTCAGCCGCCCCTCGGCGCCGCAGGAGGGGCAGATCCCGGGTATCGGCCTGGTATCGCCGCACTGGTGGCACATCAGGGTGCGCAGAAATCGGTGTTCGACCATGCGCGCATCGCAATGCGCGCAGCCGATCTGCTGGCCGCAGGCACGGCACAGCGTCACCGGCGCAAATCCGCGCCGGTTGAGAAACAGCAGCGCCTGTTCGCCCCTGTCCAGCCGGTTGCCGACCGCTGCGCGCAGCGTGGGCGAAATCCAGGTTCCCGCCGGCATCGCCTCGGTCCGCATGTCGATGGCGCGCATGTCCGGCAGGGCGGCGCCGAACCGCGCGGTCAGGTCGAGGCGAAGATACTTGC
>JAGRMG010000102.1 GCA_020441385.1 Paracoccaceae bacterium | reverse complement strand
GCCGCTCGTCGGTCTCGGGCAGGCTGTCGATGAAGCCGGGCAGCACGTTGTTCATGCGGATGTTGTCGGGCGCGTATCGGTCGGCATAGAGTTTGGTGAACGCCGCCAGCCCGGCACGGAACACGCCCGAGGTCGGAAATACCGGGTCGGGCTCGAACGCCGCGAAGGTCGAGATGTTGACGATGGCGCCGCCGCCCTGCGCAACCATGACCGGAGTCACCAGCCGGGCCGGGCGCACCGCGTTCAGGAAATACACCTCCATCCCGCTGTGCCAGTCCTCGTCGCTCAGCTCCAGCACCGGCGCGCGCGGTCCGTGCCCGGCGCTGTTGACCAGAACGTCGATCCGGCCCCACCGCTCCATGGTGAGATCCACGAGCCGTTGCAGATCCTCGTTCGAACGGTTCGATCCGGTGAGGCCGACGCCGCCGAGTTCCCTTGCCAGCGCCTCGCCCTTGCCCGAGGACGACAGGATCGCGACGTGATACCCGTCGGCGGCCAGCCGCCGCGCGCAATCCGCGCCCATGCCGCTGCCGGCTGCGGTGACGATCGCCGTTTTCTTCTGTGCCATTGCAGCCTCCGAGTCTCTGGTGTTGGCCCATGATCGCATCGCCGGTCGCGATTGGCCACGCGCAATTCGACCCCGCGCGCGCCGGGCTGGGGGCACGGTACGGGCGGGCGGGCGGCGCGCGCTCGCCCGGCGGGTCAGTCGATCACCGCGGTCGCCTCGATCTCGAGCAGCGCGCCTTCCTCGACCAGCCCGGCGATCACGACCAGCGACATCGCCGGAAAGTGCCGGCCCAGGACGCGGCGGTAGACTTCTCCGATCTCGCGCTGACGGGCCAGATATTCGGTCTTGTCGGTGACGAACCAGGTCAGCCGCGTGAGGTGTTCGGCGCGCCCGCCGGCGGCCTCTACCACGGCCATGATGTTCTTCAGCGCCTGTTCCATCTGGCCGATGAAATCGTGATGTTCGAACACCTGTTCGGCGTTCCAGCCGACCTGACCGCCCACGAACAGATGGCCGTCGCCGCTCAGAACTCCGTTGGCATAGCCCTTGGCCGGGGACCAGCCTTGGGGATGAATGATCTTGTGGGGCATGTGCCTGTCCTTTCCTGTACCGGTCGTCCGGGCAAGGGTACGGCCTGCCGGGAACATTTCAAGCATAAACTTTTAAGCTTGAAACACCATCTGGCGCCGCATAGCATTTTCGCGGCCACGATGCGATGCTGCACGAAACGGGAAGGGTGCGGATGATCGACTGGAACGATGCCTTCGACAATTCCGGCCATGTGCCGGGGTCTGAGCGGCTGGCCGGGCTTTGGGCGGAACGCGCGGGCGAATTTCGCGCCGGGGTGCTGGCAAAGGGGCGGGCCGAACTGGACCTGGCCTATGGCCCGGCGCCGCGCAACCGGCTCGATCTGTTCCGGCCCGAGGGCGATCCGGCGGGGCTGGTGATGTTCGTGCATGGCGGATACTGGCACAAGCTGGACAAATCCTTCTGGTCGCATCTGGCGGCCGGGCCGCTGGCGGAAGGCTGGGCGGTGGCCATGCCCTCCTACACGCTGGCGCCCCGGGCGCGGATCGCCGACATCACGCGAGAGATCGGCGAGGCGGTCGGTTTCGCCGCCGGCCGGGTTTCGGGGCCCTTGCGGCTGATCGGGCATTCGGCGGGCGGGCATCTGGTGTCGCGCATGATCTGCGATGACAGCCCGCTGCCCGACGCCGTTGCCGCGCGTCTGGCCAGGGTCGTGTCGCTGAGCGGTGTGCACGATCTGCGCCCGCTTTTGGGCATTGCCATGAACGACACGCTGCGCCTCGACAAGGCCGAGGCGGCAGCGGAAAGCCCGGTTCTGCATGCGCGCAGGGGCGAGGTGCCCGTGACCTTCTGGGTCGGCGCGGGCGAGCGCCCGGAATTCCTGCGCCAGAACCGGCTGATCGCCGAGGCGTGGCAGGGGCCGGGCGTCAACGACGTGTACGAGCCGGGGCAGAACCATTTCACGGTGCTCGAGGGGCTGGGGCGGCCCGACAGCCCGCTGATCCGCGAATTGCTGCGCTGACAAGGGCCGGACAATACGGCCGGGAACAGGGAGAGTGATCATGACGCAAGGATACGATCCGGGGCAGGACGGCGCCAAGATGTCGTTTCGCCAGGACATGAGCTATGGCGATTATCTGCATCTGGACAGTGTGATCGGCGCGCAGCACCCGCTGAGCGAGGCGCATGACGAATTGCTGTTCATCGTCCAGCATCAGACCAGCGAATTGTGGATGCGGCTGGTGCTGCACGAGGTGTCGGCGGCGCGCGAGCTGCTGAAGGGCGACGATTTCCGCCCCGCCTTCAAGATGCTGACGCGGGTTGCGCGCATCTTCGATCAGTTGAATTCGGCCTGGGACGTCCTGCGCACCATGACGCCCAGCGAATACACGACCTTCCGCGAGACCCTGGGCAGTTCGTCGGGCTTTCAGTCCTATCAGTACCGTCTGATCGAATATGCGCTGGGCAACCGCAACACGGCGATGATGAAGGTGCACGAACACCGCCCCGACCTGCACGGCCTGCTGAGCGACGAACTGGCGCGGCCCTCGCTTTACCATGTGGCGCTGGATGCCTTGTCGGCGCGCACCGGCATCGCATTCGATCCGTCGGTTCGCCGGCTGGACGCGCCGCACCAGGCCGACGCGGAGGTCGAGCGTGCCTGGACGCTGGTCTATCGCGATCCGCGCACCTATTGGGACTTGTACGAACTGGCGGAAAAGCTGGTCGACCTCGAGGACTACTTTCGCCGCTGGCGGTTCAACCATGTGACCACGGTGGAACGCATCATCGGTTTCAAGCGCGGAACCGGGGGCACCAGCGGCGTGCAGTACCTGCGCCGGATGCTCGAGGTCGAACTGTTTCCCGAACTGTGGCGGCTGCGCGGCGGGTTGTGACCGGCGCCCAAGCCGGTGCCGGCCGGGGTTTCGCCGCGAAACCGTAAGACTTTGTTAAGATGGGTTAAAACCGACCTCTCTTCAGGTATTTGCATTCGGACCGAGCCAGGCGAGTCGCGCCGCGCCTTGCGCCCGATGGGCGACAACTGGTGTTTGCGCTGACGTCCGGCTTTGGCTACGCTTGCCGCGGATCGACACGTTCGAGGTGACTGCATGCAATACCACACCCCTGCCAGTTTCGACGAGGCGACGGCCCTTGCCGCCACGGCGACGGGCACCACCCGGTTTCTGGCCGGAGGCACCGACGTTCTGGTGCAGATGCGCCTTGACCTGGTGACGCCGGATGTTCTGATCGACGTCAAGAAGATTGCCGGCGTACATGACATCGTGCGCGAAGAGGACGGCGGCTGGCGCATTGGCATCGCCGTGACCGGGGCCGAGATGAGCGAACACGAAGGGCTTTGCCGCGACTGGCCCGGTCTGGTCGAGGCGATGGATCTGGTCGGATCGACCCAGGTGCAGGGGCGCGCCACGCTGACGGGCAACCTGTGCAACGCCTCTCCGGCGGCCGATTCGGTGCCCGCCATGGTGGCGGCCGGCGTCGAGGCGACGGTCACGGGCCCGAAGGGCAGCCGCCGCGTTCCGGTCGAGGCGATTCCGACCGGCCCGGGCAAGACCAGCCTGGCCAGGGGCGAGATGATCTCGGCGCTGCATGTGCCGGCCCGCGTCAGGGGCGGGGGCGATGCCTATCTGCGCTTTATCCCGCGTACCGAGATGGATATCGCCGTGGTCGGCTGCGGCATCGACCTGACCGTCGAGGGCGAAACGATCACCGGGGCGCGGATGGCGCTGGGGGCGGTGGCGCCCTGCGTGGTGGCGGTGCGCGGCGCGCCCGATGCGCTGGTGGGCACCGCGCTGGAGGACGCCGCGCTGGCGGCGCTGGCCGATCTGGCCCAGGCCGCCTGCAACCCGATCGACGACAAGCGTGGAACGGTCGGGTTCCGCACCCATGTGGCCGGCGTGCTGGCGCGCCGGGTTGCCAGGATCGCCTATGACCGTGCGAGGGAGAACCAATGAGCAGTATACATGTCACCACGCAGGTCAACGGCGACGCGGTCGAGTTCCTGTGCGACACCCGTGAAACGCTGCTGGACGTGCTGCGCGACCGGCTGGATCTGACCGGCGCCAAGGAGGGCTGCGGCACCGGCGACTGCGGCGCCTGTTCGGTCACCGTGAACGGGCGGCTGGTCTGTTCCTGCCTGATGCTGGGGGTCGAGGCCGAGGGAAAGGCGATCGAGACCGTCGAGGGCATCGCCAAGGGCGAGGATCTGCATCCGTTGCAGCGCAAGTTCATAGAACATGCCGCGCTGCAATGCGGAATCTGCACACCGGGGATCCTGATCGCCGCGCGCAACCTGCTTGAGCGCAATCCAGACCCGACCGAGACGGAAGTGCGCTATTGGCTGGCGGGCAACCTGTGCCGGTGCACCGGATACGACAAGATCGTTCGCGCCGTGATGGACGCGGCGGAAGAAATGCGGGAGGCGTCGTGATGGCTCTGGACGAGTACAAGCCGCAGAAGGGCGGCGAAGAATTCGAGACCGGGCATGATTTCAAGTATGTCGGCACATCGCCCGACCGGCCCGACGGGTTCGACAAGGTCACGGGGCGCGCGCGGTTCGGGGCCGACATGTCGGCGCCGGGGATGCTGTTCGCCGCGATCGTGCGCAGCCCGCACGCGCATGCGAGGATCCTGCGCATCGACACCAGCCGGGCCGAGGCGCTCAAGGGTGTCAAGGCGGTGGTGACGCGCGCCGATTTCGCCGGCGGGCTGAGCGGCGAGACCTGGAACGTGCTGGAAAACGTGATGGCCGGGGATACCGCGCTTTATGACGGGCACGCGGTCGCGGCGGTGGCGGCGACCAGCGCGCTGATCGCGCGGGATGCGGTCAAGCTGATCGAGGTCGAATACGAGGTGCTGGCCCATGTCACCGATGTCGACGAGGCCATGAAGGACGGCGCGCCGGTGATCCGCGGGGGCGCCGCCGACGGTTCGGTCCCCGAGGGGCTGCACCCGAACGTGGTGCGCTATCACGAAAGCGGCCATGGCGATGTCGAGGCCGGGTTCGCCGAGGCCGATCTGGTGATCGAGGATCATTTCCGGACCGAGGCGACGCATCAGGGCTATATCGAGCCGCACGCCTGCCTGGCATCCCTGGGCAGCGACGGCCGGGGCGAGGTCTGGTGCTGCACGCAGGGCCACTGGAACGTGCAGAAACTCTGCGCCGCGCTGCTGGGCCTGGACACCAGCGGATTGCGGGTGACGGCATCGGAAATCGGCGGCGGCTTTGGCGGCAAGACCACGATCTTCATCGAGCCGGTGGCGCTGGCGCTGTCGCGCAAGGCGGGCCGGCCGGTCAAGCTGGTGATGAGCCGGTCCGAGGTGTTCCGCGCCACCGGGCCGACGGCGTCGGCGTCGATGGATATCAGGATCGGGATGAAGAAGGACGGCACCATCACCGCCGCCGACGGTGTGTTCCGCCTTCAGGGCGGGGCGTTTCCGGGCGCGCCGATGGAGATGACGGCGATGTGCGCATTCGCCTGCTACGGGCTGAAGAACGTGCGCCATGTCGGCTATGACGTGATGACCAACCGTCCGAAACAGGCGGCCTATCGCGCGCCCGGCTCGCCCATGGCGGCCTTCGCTGTGGAATCGGTGATCGACGAATTGTGCGAACAGCTGGGGCTGGACCGCATCGAGGTGCGCCTGAAGAACGCCGCGCGCGAGGGCACCAGGTCGAGCTATGGGCCGCGGTTCCAGCGCATCGGTCTGGTCGAGACGCTGGAGGCGGCGCGTGCGCATCCGCATTATTCGGCGCCGCTGAAGCCGGGGCAGGGGCGCGGCGTCTCCTGCGGGTTCTGGTTCAACTTCGGCGGCGAGACCAGCGTTTCGCTGGCCCTGTCCGAGGACGGATCGGCGCAACTCATGGTCGGCACGCCCGATATCGGCGGCAGCCGCGCCTCGATGGCGCTGATGGCGGCGGAAGTGCTGGGCATTCCCTACGAGAAGGTCCGCGTCACCATCGCCGATACCGCGTCGCTTGGCTATAACGAGATCAGCCACGGCAGCCGCGTCACCTATGCCAGCGGGCTGGCCACCATCAAGGCGGCCGGGGACGCGGTGCAAAAGCTGTGCAGGCGCGCGGCCGAGAAATGGGGCATTTCCGAGGATGCGGTGAAATGGCAGGACGGCTGCGCCGTGCCCTCGGGGCCGAACGCGGGCGATTTCGACCCGCTGCCGATCGCCGAGATCACTGCCAGCATGGGCGCCACCGGCGGCCCTATCTCGGGCCATTACGAGGCGACGCCCGAAGGCGCGGGCGTCAGTTTCGCCACCCATATCGTCGATGCCGAGGTCGATCCCGAGACCGGCAAGACATCCGTGGTGCGCTATACCGTGGTGCAGGATGCCGGCAAGGCGATTCATCCCGCCTATGTCGAGGGCCAGTACCAGGGCGGCGCCGCGCAGGGGATCGGCTGGGCGCTGAACGAGGAATACATTTACGGGCCTGACGGGCGGTTGCAGAACGCCGGGTTCCTCGACTACCGGATCCCGGTGGCCTCGGACCTGCCGATGATCGACACGGTGATCGTCGAGGTGCCCAATCCGGGCCATCCGTTCGGTGTGCGGGGTGTCGGCGAAACTTCGATCTGTCCGCCGCTGGCGGCGATCGCCAACGCGGTGTCGGCGGCGGCCGGGGTCAGGATGCGGCATCTGCCCATGTCCCCGCCCAGCATCCTGGCGGCGCTGGAGAAACAGGCCCATGCCTGAGGTTCATCTGTGGTCCGCGCTGCGCGCCCTGGCCGACGGAAACGAATGCGTGACGGTCGAGGCATCCACCGTGGGCGGGGTTCTGAAGGCGCTGGCCGCGCAATACCCCGGCTTGCAGGAACCCATCGACGCGGGCGTTTCGGTGGCGGTGGACGGACGCATCATCGCCAGCGCGCTGAACGAACCCGTCCGCCCCGACAGCGAGGTCTATCTGATGCAGCGGATCAAGGGCGGTTGAGCGTCGCGCCGTTTGCGCCGCGTCGGCGGAGCGGGTTTCGTGTTCTTGCGCAAGTGCGCGGATTTCAACGCGGATTCGACTTGTCTACAGATTTTACACAAGAAAATCAGAGTCTTATCCACAGAAATCTGATCGCTGACGGGCAGATTCCTGTTGCGGGAATCACCGCGCCGGGCAAACCTGTTCTTGTCGCGTCGATGGATCTCACGATCCGGAGCGATACGCGAAGGAGCCCGCGAGGCACCATACCGGCAGAACCGCTTTTCGGAGCGTGTCACAACCGGGACGGATGCCGGAAGGCCGGACGGAGGAAACGGTTCTCGCGAACCGCTGACACCGCCCGGATTTCCCGGGCCCGAGCGGATCACGAAAGCCCTTCGGGGCCGGAGTGGTGGCGGAGGTTCCTCGGGACCGAAGCAAACTGGACTGCCCG
>JAGRMG010000101.1 GCA_020441385.1 Paracoccaceae bacterium | reverse complement strand
TCGACGGCCCGTGCCTTCATCAGGTCGCGGAACTCGTCGACATCCAGCCCGTCCAGCGCCAGGCAGCCGTCGGGATAGCAGACCTTGACCCCCATGTCTCTGGTCCGGCCGGCGAAGATGAGCCGCACCCCCGCATCGACGGCAACCCCAAGGGGCACCGCCACTGACAGGCCCTGTTCGGCCTTTTCACGGTTGAAGATCACGGTCAGGGTGGCGATCCGCTGATCGTTCTGCGTGTTCTTCACCGTGCGAGAGGCCCGGCAGGTGTCGTCGGACCCGCAATCCACCTGCCAGTCCGGCGCAGAGGCATCGGGGGCCACCATGGTCCGCGCGAGGACCGGCGGGGCGAGAACCGCGAGGGCCGCAAGCAACAGGCCCGCAACGGGCCGCATCGGCGTCAGCGTCTTGTTCATTCGGATCATCCTGATCGGCATGGAAAGGCGCACCCACCATATCCCGGCGGGTGCGCCCGGCGCAATCGTGCGTCTTGCTTCGATCAGGCGTCCTTGCGGCGGCGTCCGAGGCGAAGACCGCCCAGCGCGCCGATGCCGCCCAGCAGCATGATGGCCGCCGCGGGAACCGGGATCGGCGAGATCGGCGTGCCGCCGACGCCGGCGAACCCGAAGATGAAGGTCGCGGTATCGACCGGCGAGCCAAACAGAGTCCCGGTGCCGGTGCCCAGCGGGTCGCTCGACGGTTGTCCCAGCGAATACAGCTCGGCGCCGACGGCGGCGAGGGCGGCCAGTGCCGCCGATTCCGTCCGGGTCGCGCCGTAGAAGATGCTGAAATCGTAGGACTCGCCGGCGGCGAGCGCGCCAAAGCCGAAGTCGAAGTTGGTGCCCTGGTCATACGGCCCGAAATCGACGAAATCGGTGTTGGGAAGCTGGCCGCCGATCTCGCTCCGGCCGGCGAACGGATCGGAATCCACGAAGCCGTCGTTGCCCGAATAGAGCAGCGTCGACGTCGTGGCCGTTCCGCGAATCGTCACCACGTCTTCATAGGTGTTGGGTTCGACGTCCCAATCGAAGGTGCGGGTATAGCGCACATCGCTGATCGCCGCCGCCGACGTGTTGGTGATCGTCACCTTCACCTCGTAAAGACTCGACGTTGCCGCGGAGGGCGCGAATGCGTGGGTCACGCGCAGCCCGCCGGAATTCAGGTCGGTCACGGTTGTCGCGGTCGAGGCCGTTGAGCTGAACGATACGTTGGTCAGTCCCACGGCACCGCCCCTATCGTTATTGGCCGCGCCGGAAACCATGGTGTCGCCCCGTCCCACGCCCCAGCCTTCGCAGAGGCAGCCATGCGCGGTCGATTCCAGGTTCGTCGCCACATGCCTGAGGCCGGTGTAGAGGGTGCCGTCATGGGCGGACGGATTGCCCGAGAAGATGTTGAGCTGTCCGTCCTGGTCTACGCCCAATTCGACAGTGCCGTTCGATATGACGGCCTGCGCGCTGGCCGCCCCGGCCGCGAGAACAGCGGCTGCGAGCGTGGTTGTGAAAGTTCTCATTTGTATTTCCCCCTTATTACCAAACATGAATCACTTGAGCGAGCGAACGCATCATAGCACCCGATCGGCTGCACGGCATCATATTTGTCAAAATCGGGGCAAGAACCAAGCGATTCGATGTCCAAAGCGCCCCGGCAGGTAATATTGTTGCGCAGATGTGTGAGGTCTTGCGGGAAAAGGCGGCATTGTCCGCGACGTGTCAACGACGCCGAATCACTGATTCTCCGGCACCAGAATCTCGCGCTTGCCGACATGGTTGGCCGGCGAGACCAGCCCCTCTTCCTCCATCTGCTCGACCAGGCGCGCGGCCTTGTTGTAGCCGATCGCCAGCTTGCGCTGGATATAGCTGGTCGAACACTTGCGGTCCTTGATGACGATCTGCACCGCGGTGTCGTAGAGCGCATCCTCGCCGTCGGTATTGCCGCCCAGCCCCAGCACCAGGTCGATATCGCTTTCGCGGTCGTCGTCGGGCCCCTCCAGCACCGTGCCCACATATTCCGGCGGGCCGAAACCCTTGAGATGCGTGACCACCTCCTCGACCTCCTCGTCGGACACGAACGGGCCGTGACAACGGATGATCTTGGCACCGCCGGCCATGTAAAGCATGTCGCCCATGCCCAGAAGCTGTTCGGCGCCCATCTCGCCCAGGATGGTGCGGCTGTCGATCTTGGACGTCACCTGAAACGAAATCCGGGTCGGGAAATTGGCCTTGATGGTGCCGGTGATGACATCGACCGAAGGCCGCTGGGTCGCCATGATCAGGTGAATGCCGCTGGCCCGCGCCATCTGCGCCAGGCGCTGGATGCAGGCCTCGATCTCCTTGCCGGCGACCATCATCAGGTCGGCCATCTCGTCCACGATCACCACGATATAGGGCAGCGTCTCGGGAATGATCTCCTCGGTCTCGAACACCGGTTCGCCGGTGTCGTCGTCAAACCCCGTCTGCACGGTGCGGCTGAAGGTTTCGCCCTTGGCCAGCGCCTCGCGCACCCGGCCGTTGAAACCCTCGATGTTGCGCACGCCCATCTTGGACATCTTGCGATAGCGGTCCTCCATCTCGCCCACGACCCATTTGAGCGCGACAACCGCCTTTTTCGGGTCGGTCACGACCGGCGAGAGCAGATGCGGGATGCCGTCATAGACCGACAGTTCCAGCATCTTGGGGTCGATCATGATCAGGCGGCATTCCTCGGGCGTCAGCTTGTAGAGAAGCGACAGGATCATGGTGTTGATCGCCACCGACTTGCCCGACCCGGTGGTGCCGGCGATCAGCAGATGCGGCATCTTGGCCAGGTTGGCGACGATCGAATCGCCGCCGATGTTCTTGCCCAGCGCCAGCGGCAGGCTCTGGTTGCTGTCGCCGAAATCGCGGCTTGCCAGGATTTCCCGCAGCACCACCTTTTCGCGGTTCTCGTTGGGCAGTTCGATGCCGATCACCGACCGGCCCGGCACGGTGGAAACCCGCGCCGACAGCGCCGACATGGACCGCGCGATATCGTCGGCCAGACCGATAACGCGCGACGCCTTGAGTCCCGGCGCCGGTTCCAGTTCGTACATGGTGACGACCGGGCCGGGGCGCACGCTGACGATCTCGCCCTTGACGCCGTAATCGTCCAGCACCGATTCCAGCATGCGCGCGTTTTCCTCCAGCGCCTCGTCGGACAGGTGGTGGCGCTGGATCACGGACGGGTTGGTCAGCAGGCTGAGCGGCGGCAGTTCGAAGGCGGTGCTGTCGTCCTCGAAGGCCAGCGCGGGCTGCGCCTCGGCCCGGGCGCGGCGCGAGGGTGCAGGTGCCTTGCGCGGCGGGTTCTGCACCACCTTGCGCGGCTCGGGCGGGGGCATCTGCGCCGCTGCGGGCTGGGGATCGGTCAAGGGCAGCGGCGCCGGTTCAGGGGCTGCTTGCGGCTGTGGCCGCGGCGCGGCGGGCGCCGTCGCACCGGCGCGGGTCAGCGGCGGTTCGGGGCGCAGGTTGGCCGGACCGGTCGGGTTCAGCACCAGCGGATCGGGGCCGCGCCCGCGGCCTTTGGTCAGCGGCCGGTCGCACATCTCGGCCGGAGGGGGCTCGTCTTTTGCTCGCGACCTGATGACATCGGCGATCTTGGCGCGGATGCGCGCATCGTCCGCAGGCAGGCCGTCATCGCCCAACGGCTGGGGCTCCACAAGCTCCGGTTCCGGCATCGGTTCGGGACGGCGCAACAGAGAGGGCATCCGCGACAGGAACCCGGCGCGTTCGGCCGGGGGTTCGCGGGTCTCGGGCAGCGGCGGCGGCATCAGGGGCGGTTCGTTGGCCTGCGCGCGCCTCACCTTTGGCGCAACGGGCGCGGCGGCGGCCGCCTCCCTGCGTTCGGCGATACGTTCGGCCCGCCTGGCCTTGCCGGCGCGTGCAGCCTGCATGGCCGCAACCGCACCCCGGCCCAGCAGGCTCACGAGCGCGCCATACGCCATCACGACGCCGATCAGCGAAAGCCTGAGCACCCGGCCCATTTCCGCCCGGGTGAATCCCAGAACGAACGCACCCATGCCCAGCATTGCCGCCGCAGACAGGATCGACACCGCCTTGACACCGAAATGCGACCCGACCGGCAGCAGCGTCAGCAGCGCGCCGAGCACGGTTTCGCCGAACAGACCGCCCAGGTCGAAACTGTGGGTCGCGCTCCATTCCGGGCCGGGCACCAGGGTGGCGGCATAAACCGAGGTCACGGCGATCGCGATCGGGGCGAAGATCAGCCGCGCCGCCGCCCGGTCGTCGCCCAGATGCAGAACAAAGCGCAGACCCCACACCAGCAGCACCACCGGCAGGCCCCAGCAGGCCCAGCCCGCGATCATGAACAGCGGCGCGGCCAGCGAGGCGCCGAAATGGCCCAGCCAGTTCTGCACCGGCGCATCGGTCGAGACCAGCCAGTTCGGATCGTCCGGCGAATAGGATCCGATCATCGCCGCCGCCGCGAGGCCCAGCACGATCAGCAGAACCCCGATCAGTTCCTTGCCGCGTTTCTCGATCACGGCCTGCGTGGTGCTGTCCAGAAGCGGATCGCGGCTGCGTGTCTGATATGCCATGCCCTGTCCTCGGTCCTATCCGTATAGGCAGTCGCGAAGCGTGATAAGCCCGCGCTGCATTTCGTCCTTGGCGGCCACCATCGCGACCCTGATATATCCCTCGCCCGGGTTCTGCCCCGGCGCCCCCTGCGCCAGATAGGCGCCCGGCAGCACCCGCACCCCGGTTTCGCGCCACAGACGCAGCGCCGCCGCCTCGCCGTCATCGACCGGCAGCCACAGGAAGAAACCGGCCTCCGGCCCGCGGTAGCCCTGCACGCCGCCCATCACCGCGTCGGCCAAAGCGTATTTTTCCCGATAGAGGGCGCGGTTCTCGTCCACATGCGCCTCATCCGCCCAGACCCTTGCCGCCGCGGCCTGCAACGGCCCCGGCAGGGGCGCCCCGGAATAGGCGCGCAGCAACTTGATCCGCGCAATGCTCTCGGGCCCGCCCGCAACGAAGCCCGAGCGCAGACCCGGCAGGTTCGAGCGTTTGGAAAGCGAATGAAACACCGCCACGCGTTCGGGATCGGCGCCCATGTCGCGGGCGATTTGCAACGCGCCGGCGGGCGGCGCATCGCGGTAGATCTCCGAGTAGCATTCGTCGGCGAGGATGCGGAAATCGTACTGTTCGGCCAGGGCGATCAGGTCGGCCCAGTATTCGCGGCTTGCCACCGCGCCCTGCGGGTTGGCCGGCGAACAGATATAGGCGATGGCGACCCGGTTCAGCACCTCTGCGGACAATGCGCCGTAATCGGGCAGGAAACCGGTGGCGGCGGTGGCGGGCACAAAGACCGGTTCGGCGCCCACCGAGATCGCGGCGACCATATAGACCTGATAGAACGGGTTCGGCGTCAGGATCACCGGGCGCTGGCCGTTCTTCGTCTCGGGGCACAGCGCCATCGCGGCATTATACAGCCCCTCGCGGGTGCCGTTCAGCGCCATCACCCGGGTTTGCGGATCCACGCTCACGCCATAGCGGCGATGCAGCCAGTCAGCGATCGCCTGGCGCAATTCATCCGTTCCGTCATTGGCGGGATAGCTGTTGAAGCCCGCGGCGTTTTCGACGATCACATCCGTAACCCATTGCGGAAACGAGTGTTTGGGCTCGCCGATGGTCATGTGCACGACCTCGCCGCCGGGTGCGTGCGCATCCAGCAGAGTCCGCAGACGCGGAAAGGCATAAGGCGGCAGGTTCGAGAACCGCTCGGGAAATTGCATCTTTACTGCCTCGGCCGGGATCGTGACTGCCCCGTTCGCCCGCAGGTTACAGATGCCGTTCGCAGCCGTCCAGACAAAGCGGCGCGGCAACCGCCATTTGTGGCATTCAGGTCAACGCCGCCTCGGCCGCCGCGCCGATCCGCAGCAGCGCCTCTTCGCCACCGGCCCGGCCCAGCAACTGGAGCCCGCAACTCGGCGCACCGGTCGGCAGCGATAGGGCGCAGACGCCCATCAGGCTGCCGATCCGCGTGTTGCGAAGCGTCAGCAGGTTCTCGTTCACGTAATAGTCATGGTCGCGCATCAGCCGTTCAAGGTCGGGCGGCAGGTTGGGCGCGGTCGGGCAGACCACCGCATCGAACCCGGCGGTGGCGCGCATCCAGGCCTTGCGGATCTCGTGCAGCCGCGCCCAGGCCGCGACATAGTCGGGCCCGGAAAAGGCGCGCCCGCTGCGGAACCTTTCGCGGATCTGGTCGAACATCGCATCGGGGTTGGCTTCGATGACGTCGCGCCAGAGGCCATAGGCTTCGGCGGTGAACAGGATCGCGGCAAGGCCGATCGCCTCGGCCACCCCGGGCATGTCCAGCGCCTCGGTCGTGGCGCCGGCCGCCTCGAGCCGCCCGACCGCCGCATCGAAGCCCGCGCGCGGTTCATCCTGCATTTCGTCAAGCACGACGGTGCGCAACAGCGCCAGCCGCCGCCCTTTCAGCGACGCCCCGCGCAGATCGGCCGGCCGGCCGCCTTCAAGCACCGCCAGCATCAGCGCCGCATCCTCGACATTGCGCGCAAGCGGCCCCACGGTATCGAACCGTTTGCACAGGGGCACGACGCCGTCATTGCTCAGCCGTCCGGCGGTTGTCTTCAGCCCCACCAGATCGTTCCAGGCCGCGGGTATGCGCACCGAACCGGCCGTGTCCGAGCCGATAGCGCAGGCCGCCAGCCCGAACGCCACCGACGCCGCCGCGCCCGATGACGACCCGCCCGATACCGCCGCCGCGTCGTTGACGCAGGGCGGTGTCGCCTTGACCGGGTTCAGGCCCAGCCCGGAAAACGCCAGTTCGCTCATGTGGGTCTTGCCCAGGCAGACCGTGCCCATCGCGGTTGCGTTGCGCAACACGGCCGCGTCGCGGGCGGGCACACGGCCCTTCAGCAGGTCCGATCCGGCCTCGGTCGCGATACCGGCACTGTCGAACAGGTCCTTCCAGCTGATCGGCACCCCGTCCAGCGCCGAACGCCGCAGCCCGGCGCGGGCGCGATCGCGCGCCGCCCCCGCCTCGGCCAGGGCCCGGTCGCGGGTGACGCGCGCATAGATGCGCCCGCGCAGCGGGTGGGCGTCGATCGCGTCCAGATAGGTTTGCGCCAGATCCAGCGGGTCGATCCGCCCCGCGCCGATGGCGCGCCCAAGCTCGCCCGCGCTCATGCTCAGCCAATCCTGCATCCGTTTTCCCCTCGCCGGTCCTGGCCGGACGGTAGCGCGCGGGCCGGGCATGGACAATCCCGCCGACGGGCGCATATTGCATCCCATGACCAAGGACACCGATATCCTGATCGTCGGCGGCGGCCTGAACGGCCCGGCGCTGGCGCTGGCGCTGGCGCGAAACGGGCTGCATGTCGCGGTGATCGACGCGCTCGACGAACAGCTGCGCCGGGACGATGCCTTCGACGGCCGCGCCTATGCGCTGGCGCTGGCCTCGCAGCGTCTGCTGGCGGCGGTCGGCGTCTGGGACGGCCTCGCCGGTCACGCCCAGCCGATCCTTGATATCAAGGTCAGCGACGGCCATGCCGGGGCCGGCCCGTCGCCGTTCTTCCTGCATTTCGATCATGCCGAGATCGAAGAGGGGCCGATGGGTTTCATGGTCGAGGACCGGTTCCTGCGCCGCGCCCTTTTGGATGCGATGGACGCCACCCCCGGCATCGTGCGGATCGGGGCGAGATCGGTGGTGGCGCAATCGGCCGGGCCGGAAGGCGCGACGGTCACGCTGGACGATGGCACCACCCTGTCGGGCCGGCTGCTGGCGGGGTGCGACGGGCGCGCAAGCGGCACCGCGCGCCGGGCCGGCATCCGCCGCACCGGTTGGGAATATGGCCAGACCGGGCTGGTCTGCGCCATCGAGCATGACCGCTCCCATCACGGCATCGCGCATCAGTTCTTCATGCCGGCGGGGCCGTTGGCCATCCTGCCGCTGCCGGGGCGTCGCTGTTCCATCGTCTGGAGCGAAAGGACCGCCACCGCGCGCGGTATCGAGGCGCTGGACGATGCCGCCTATCTCGAGGTGCTGCGGCCGAGATTCGGCGATTTCCTGGGCGATCTCCGGCTGGCCGGCAAGCGCTGGAGCTACCCGCTGAACCTGACGCTGGCCGACAGCCTTGTCGCCGAGCGCGTCGCCCTTGTGGGCGATGCCGCCCACGGCATGCACCCGATCGCGGGCCAGGGCCTGAACGCCGGGCTGCGCGACGTCGCGGCCCTGGCGGAAACCCTGATCGACGCCGCGCGCCGCGGCGAGGATATCGGGGCGCTGCCCGTGCTCGAACGGTACCAGCAATGGCGCCGGTTTGACATCGCCACGCTGGCTCTGGCGACCGATACCTTCAATCGACTGTTCTCGAACGACAACCCGTTGCTGCGTCTCGGCCGCGACCTGGGTCTCGGATTGGTGGGATCGGTGCCCGCCCTGCGCCGCGGCTTTATCCGAGAGGCCGCGGGCCTGACCGGCGATCTGCCGAAACTGATGCAGGGAAGGCCGCTTTAGGGCATGTCCCGTTTGATCGGACTGGCCCGGTCAAATGCGCCCGGCCATGACATCCGGGCCACAGCGGCGGCCCGGAAACGTCCGGCGCGCTATTCGCCACCGCCCAACTGGTGAACATAGGTGGCGACGGCGCGAATTTCGGCCTCGCTGAGGCGCGGCTGCCAGGCCGGCATCACGCCAAAGCGGCTGTTGGTGACGGTCTGCACGATGGTGTCGTGATCGCCGCCATATAGCCAGATCGCATCCGCCAGGTTGGGCGCGCCCTGGGAACGATCACCGGTGCCGTCTTCCATGTGGCACGCCGCGCAATTGTCGGCGAAGATCTCGGCGCCGGCTTCGGCCTTGGCGGCATCCTGCGGCTCGCCCGACAGCGACATGACATAGTTCGCGACCTGGTCGATCTGCTCGGCGCTCAGCAATTCGTCGCGTCCGAAGGCGGGCATTTCCGAGTATCTGGCATCGTCGTCGTCGGTGTTGCGGATGCCATGGCTGATGGTGGTGTGGATCGCCTCGATATCTCCGCCCCACAGCCAGGCATCGTCCAGCAGGTTGGGATAGCCGACCGCGCCCTTGGCCCCGGTCTGGTGGCACTGAACGCACCAGGTGTTGAACACCGCCTGACCGGCGTTGACCGCATAGGCCTGCAATTCGGGATCGTCGGCGATCTCGGTCAGCCCGGTTTCGGCCAGCCGCGTGTTGATGGCCGCGTTGGCCTCGTCGACGGCGGCGATATCGGCGGCGACATTGGCGCGGGTGGACCAGCCCAGCAGGCCGGCGGTGGCGCCGTGAACCATCGGCCATGCCGGATAGGCGATGGAATAGGCCACCGCCCAGAAGATGGTGACATAGAAGGTCCAAAGCCACCAGCGCGGCAGCGGGTTGTTGAATTCCTGGATGCCGTCCCATTCGTGGCCGGTGGTTTCCGGGTCGTCCTGGTGCAGTTCGGGTTTCTTGCTCATTTCCGAGACTCCTTGTCGTCGGCGGGCGTATCGTCGTCGGCTTGTATGTCGTCGTCGGCGGACGGGTCTTGCGCGGGTCGGTCTTCATGTCGGAACGGGATGTTCGCGGTGTCGCGATAGGTCTTGCGGCTTCCCGGCCGGAACACCCAGATGACGACCCCGGCAAAGAACACGACCAGCAGAAGCAGGCCCCAACTGTCCGCCAGTTGCCGAAGGAACGTGTAGTCTTCCATCGCGTCGCCCTAACGGCTGGGCACGGGCGTGAAGGTCGAGAAATCGACCAGCGTACCCAGCATTTGCAGATAGGCGATCATGGCATCCATTTCCGAAATGCCCGGCTGCCCGTCGAAATTGCGCACCTGCGCGCCCGGATAGCGTTCGAGCAGCGCATCATGGTCGCTCTCGGGGTCGGCCTGCACGGCGAAGTCGGCCTGCGCAACCTCGATCATCTCGTCGGTATAGGGCACACCGACCACCCGGTTCGCCGCCATCAGATCGCCGATATGTTCGCCTTCGAGCATCCGGTTTTCGAGGAACGCGTATTTCGGCATCACCGATTCCGGCACAACCGATTGCGGGTCGCGCAGGTGATCGACATGCCATTCGTCCGAATAGCGGCCCCCGACCCGGGCCAGATCCGGCCCGGTCCGCTTCGAGCCCCACTGGAACGGATGGTCATACATCGATTCCGCCGCCAGGCTGTAATGGCCATAGCGTTCGACCTCGTCGCGCATCGGGCGGATCATCTGGCTGTGGCAGGTATAGCAGCCCTCGCGGATGTAGATGTCGCGGCCCGCCAGTTCCAGTGGCGAATAGGGGCGCATCCCCTCGACCTTCTCGATGGTGTTCTCAAGGTAGTAAAGCGGCACGATCTGAACAAGGCCGCCAATGGTCACGACCAGAAAGCTGAAGATCAGCAGAAGGGTCGCGTTGGTTTCCAGAACCTTGTGCCGATCGAGGATCGAGCGCTTCTTCGGACGATCGCCGATGCCCGTCGCGGAAGCCGGCATCGGGGGTTTGTTGTCGGTGCTCATGTCCCGAGCCCTCCTTATTCAGCCGGAACCGCGACGGTCAGGCTGGCCTCTTTGGCCGGCGCCTTCCGGACGGTCATCCACAGGTTGTAGCACATGATGATAGACCCCAGCAGGAACATCAGCCCGCCGGTGGCGCGCACCACATACATCGGGAACTTGGCGGCGACGGTGTCGGCGAAGGTGTTCACCAGGAAGCCGTTGGCATCGACCTCGCGCCACATCAGCCCTTCCATGATGCCGGTGACCCACATCGACGCGGCGTAAAGCACGATACCGATGGTGGCGAGCCAGAAGTGCCAGCTGACCAGCGACAGCGAATAGAGACGTTCCCGCTTCCACAGCACCGGCACCAGGTAGTAGAGCGCGCCGAAGGTGATCATGCCGTTCCAGCCCAGCGCGCCGGAATGGACGTGCCCGATGGTCCAGTCGGTGTAATGCGACAGCGAGTTCACCGCGCGGATCGACATCATCGGGCCCTCGAAGGTGGACATGCCGTAAAAGCCCACCGAGATCACCATCATGCGGATCACCGGGTCGGTGCGCAGCTTGTCCCAGGCGCCCGAAAGCGTCATCAGCCCGTTGATCATGCCGCCCCAGGACGGCATCCACAGCACCACAGAGAACACCATGCCCAGCGTGCTGGCCCAGTCGGGCAGCGCGGTATAGTGCAGATGGTGCGGACCGGCCCAGATATAGATGAAGATCAGCGCCCAGAAGTGGATGATCGAAAGCTTGTAGCTGAACACGGGGCGTTCGGCGCGTTTCGGGATGAAATAGTACATCATGCCCAGGAACCCGGCGGTGAGGAAAAAGCCGACCGCGTTGTGCCCGTACCACCATTGCGTCATCGCATCCTGCACCCCGGCCCAGGCGATCACCGATTTCGACCCCCAGATCGAGACCGGAATCGTCGCGTTGTTGACCAGGTGCAGCATCGCCACGGTGACGATGAACGACAGGTAGAACCAGTTGGCGACGTAGATATGGGGCTCCTTGCGCTTGATCAGCGTGCCCATGAACACCGCCAGATAGGCGACCCAGACGATGGTCAGCCACAGGTCGGTCAGCCATTCGGGTTCGGCGTATTCCTTGGACTGGGTGGCGCCCAGAAGATAGCCGGTGGCGGCCAGCACGATGAACAGCTGATAGCCCCAGAACACGAACCAGGCCAGGTTGCCGCCCCATAGCCGCGCGGCGCTGGTGCGCTGAACGACATAGAACGACGTGGCGATCAGGGCGTTGCCGCCGAAGGCGAAGATCACGGCACTGGTATGCAGCGGGCGCAGACGGCCGAAATTGGCGTATCCCTGGGCCCACTCGAAGTTCAGCGAGGGAAAGGCCAGCTGAAAGGCGACGGTCACGCCGACCAGAAAGCCGACGACGCCCCAGAGGGCAGTCGCGATCACGCCGGCGCGCACCACGCCGTCATTGTACTGCATGCTTGTATCGACGCGCGGCCCCGGTTCGTCGGTGCGCCGCAGGGTCCAGATGAACAGCCCGATGGCCACCAGCATCACGATGATGGCGTGAACCTGATAGGCGAGGTCGCGGGCGTTGTTGATCGCGATCATTGCGAACAGCGCGATCAGACCAAGCACGATCAGCTTGATGTAGTTCGACATAATGCGTCCCTTCGTCTTGTCCCCGCGATTCTTAACATCGCATTGAACGGATTTGGCTGCGGGCTTCTTGAAGAATGGCCGGTGCAGCCGCTTTGATCTGCATCAAGACGCGGGCCGCATTTCTGTGACACGCATCGTTCGAAATCCAATTCGTCCCGGCGCAAGACCGGGGATCGCCAGCGTCCACGAGGTTCCATGGCCTACAAATCGCTCCTTACCGTGCTGACCGACATCAAGATCGCCGATGCGCCGCTGTCCCAGATGGTCGCGCTTGCCAGGTCATGGGACGCGCATGCCGAGGCCCTGTGCCTGGGCGTGGACCGGACCCAGACCGGATACTACTATGCCGGGGCCAACGCGATGATCCTTCAGGAAACGCTGGCGCGGGCCACCTCCGAGGCGGCCGAGGTGCTGGAATATGCGCGCGGGGCACTCGGCAAGGCCGATATCCGCTGGTCAGCCGAGGACGGCGTCGCCCAGATCGCCGATCTGGGGCGGCATGTGGCGCACAGGGCGCGGTTTTCCGATCTGGTGGTGCTGCCCCGCCCCTACGGGCCGAACCGTGGCGCCGAAGTGGAACCGATCGTCGAGGCGGCGCTGTTCGAGGGCCGCGCGCCGGTCCTGGTGGTGCCGGACGAGCACGAGGCGAAAAGCCAGCCCCGGACGATCATCGTGGGATGGAACGAAAGCGTCGAGGCGCTGACGGCGATCCGGCAGGCGCTGCCGTTCCTGATGGCCGCCGACGCGGTGCGGATCGTGGTGATCGACCCGCCCCAGCACGGGCCGGACCGGTCCGATCCGGGGGGGCTGCTCAGCCAGATGCTGGCACGCCACGGCGTGCGCTGCGAGATCGACGTGCTGGGCAAGACCATGACGCGCGTGTCCGACATCCTGAACCGCCACGTCACCGATACCGCCGCCGACATGATCGTGATGGGCGCCTATGGCCATTCGCGGTTCCGCGAGGCGATCCTTGGCGGGGCGACGCGCAACATGCTCGAACGGGCGGAAGTGCCGGTGTTCATGGCGCATTGAGCGCGGCCCCGGCAGGCCGCTCCGTCAGGCACGTTTCACGAGGCCGATCAGGAACAACAGGATCACGGCGCCGATGGTGGCGTGAAAGATCGACGCGAAGATGCCGCCGCCGACGGCAAAGCCCAGCGCTGGAAATATCAGCCCGGCCAGGAACGCGCCGACGATGCCGACGATGATGTTGCCGATCAGGCCGAAACCGCGGCCCTTCATCAGTTTGCCCGCGATCCAGCCGGCGATTGCGCCGACCAGCAGCATGGCGATCACGCTGTCGAATTCCATCCCGGCCTCCCGTGGAATTTCCGGGGTCATGCTTGCACCGGTCACGAAGCGATGCAAGCCGCCCGGTCACGTCCTCATGTGGTGAAACCCGCGAAACTGCGCCCGGAACGCCGCGGTCCGGTGCGCGATGTCCGCCGGATCGTCCGCGCGCAGCGCCTCGGCGATCAGATCCGCGAGCTTGGGTGCATGTTCGGGCGTCACGCCGCGGCGCGACAGTTCGGGCGTGCCGATCCTGAGCCCGTTCATGTCGCCCGCGACCGGCGCGACGGGCAGGCCGATGCCGCTGGCCAGAAAGCCCGCGCGCCGCAGGGTTCGGGCGGCCGCCTGACCGCCGCCGAACGCCGCCGCCTCGATCGCGAACTGATGCGATGACGTGGCGCCCTTCGCGGTCCTGAACACCGCCAGATCGTGCGCCTCGAGCTCTTGCGCCAGCGCCTGGGCCAGATCGATCATCGCCTTGGCATAGGCCGCTCCATGCTCCACCCAGTCCAGAAGCGTTATGGCCAGCGCCGCCGATTTCGCGGCGTCGAAATTCGCCGTCATTCCCGGAAAGGCGATCGCGTCCAGCCGCTCGGCAATCATGGCGTCATTGGTCACGATCAGGCCGCCGGCGGGGCCGCCGAGGCTCTTGTATGTGCTCATCGTCATCAGATGCGCGCCCTGCTCGAGCGGATTGGCCCAGACGCCGCCGGCGATGATGCCGCATTGATGCGCGGCGTCGAACAGCACCTTGGCCCCGACCTCGTCGGCGATGGCGCGGATATCGGCCACCGGATGCGGATATAGGTTGAGACTGCCGCCAATGGTGATCACCCGCGGACGCCGCGCGCGGGCCAGGTCGCGCAGGCCATCCAGATCCACGGTGTATCCGTCGGAACCGACCGGCGCGGGCAGGGTGATCAGCCCGTAAAGCCCCGCGCAGCCGTCCTGGTGATGAGTGACATGGCCGCCGATGGCGGCGGGCGGCGCGATGATCCGGTCGCCGGCCTCGGCCAGCGCCATGAAACCGTAGAGGTTGGCCAGCGCCCCCGATCCGACCCGGATTTCGGCATATCGGGCGCCAAACACGCGGGCGGCCAGTTCGGCGGCGATCACCTCGATCTCCTCGATGGCTTCCAGACCCGTCTCGTACTTGTCGCCGGGATAGCCCAGCGACGGGCGGCTGCCCAGACCGCTGGAAAGCGCCGCCTCGGCCCGCGGGTTCATGACGTTGGCGGCCGGGTTCAGGTTGAAGCACTGTTCGTCATGGATCGCCCGGTTGCGCTTGATCAGCTCTCCGATCCGGGCATCGGTCTGGCCGGCGGTCTCTCCGGCGACCCGCGCGGCGATGTCCTGCACGCGGGTTTCGCAATGGCCGGGCACCCAGGGCCGGCGGGCAAGATGGGGCATCTGGTTCCTCCGTGTTCGTGCGCGATGAAACCACGATCGGGGGCCGGGGCAAACCGGATTTGCGACAATCGGAGTTGAAAGACTGCGGCTACGCCGGGACCGTCATGCCGATATCGCCGGCGCGCCCCGGGGTTCTCGCCGCTGGAGGCGACATGCCATCGGCGCCGCGAAGGTCAGACCAGGAAACCGCCGTCGCTGTCATCGCCCGCCTCTTCCATCAGGCGGCCCATGTCGGGAATGGTGACGTGGCGCTTGCCCTGCAACTGGATCACCCCATCCCGCTTCAGGGCCGAGATCTGGCGGCTGACCGTCTCAAGCGTCAGGCCAAGATAGTCGGCCATCGCCTCGCGCGTCAGCGGCAGGTCGAAGACCATCGTCGCCGAATTGCCCGAGGGTTTCAGCGACGCGTCGCGCCGGGCGATGATCGACAGCAGGCTGGCGATCTTCTCGCGCGCGGTCTTGCGGCCCAGCACCAGCATCCATTCGCGCGCCGCGTCCAGTTCATCGAGCGTCATCTGCAACAGGCGGTGGGCGATGTGCGGGGTGCGCGCCATCAGGTCTTCGAACGGCTTCTTGCGAAAGCAGCACATGACGATATCGGTGGTCGCGATCACGTCATAGGCGGCGCCATCGCGGCCGGGCCGGCCGACGAAATCGCTGGGCAGCAGCAGGCCGACCATCTGGGTACGGCCGTCCTCCATGGTCTGGGTCAGTGTCGCGATGCCCGCCACCACGCTGCCGACGAACCCCATCTTGTCGCCCGACCAGATGATCGTCTGGCCCGCCTCGAAGCTGCGGTAGTACTTGATCTCCTCCAGCTCGGCCAGTTCCGCGGCATCGCAGTTCGCGCAGACGGCACGATGCCGTATCGGGCAGTCGGTGCAGGAATGGGCAACGGTATGGCTGGGTGCATTCATGTTGTCTGTCACTTGATCTGGGTCAAAGTTGAGATGGGTGGATCGCGGCTAATGTACAGGGATGATACCTGTTTCACAATTGGCGGGGCTGGGTCTTTTTGACGCCAAGGTTCCCCGCTATACCAGCTACCCGACCGCGCCCCATTTCAGCAATGATGTGGGGCCTGATCTTTATGGCGACTGGCTTGCGCGAATTCCCGCCGGCAGCGCGGTGTCTCTTTACGTCCATGTTCCGTTCTGCCGCAATCTCTGCTGGTTCTGCGCCTGCCGCACGCAGGGCACGCAGACCGATTCTCCGGTTGCCGCGTATCTGGAGACGCTGAAGGCGGAAATCAAGCTGCTGGGCGCCCGGCTGCCCGAGGGAATCCGGCTGTCGCGGCTGCATTGGGGCGGCGGCACGCCGACGCTTCTGCGCCCCTCGATGATCGACGAACTGGCTGGTGCCATCGCCGAGATCGCGCCCATGGCCGAGGGTGGCGAATTCTCCGTCGAGATCGACCCCAACGAGATCGACGAGGAGCGCATGGATGCACTGGCGCGGGCCGGGCTGAACCGGGCCTCGATCGGGGTGCAGGATTTCGACGACGAAATTCAGAAGTCGATCGGGCGGATCCAGGGTTACGAGGTGACGCGCGCGGCGGTCGACATGATCCGCGAACGCGACATCGCCAGCCTGAACGCCGACATCCTTTACGGCCTGCCCCACCAGACCGGCCAGAAGATCACCGAAAGCGTGCAGAAGCTTCTGTCGCTCGGCCCCGACCGGGTCGCGCTTTACGGCTATGCCCATGTTCCCTGGATGGCCAAGCGCCAGCAGCTCATCCCGTCGGATGCCCTGCCGACCCCGCAAGAGCGGCTGGATCTCTACGAAACCGCGCGCAGGCTTTTCCTGTGGGACAACTATACCGAAATCGGCATCGACCATTTCGCCACGCGCGACGACGGGCTGACCAAAGCCCTGCATGCGGGCACCTTGCGGCGCAACTTTCAGGGCTATACCGACGACGGCGCCGACGTGCTGATCGGCGTCGGGGCGTCTTCGATATCGAAGTTTCCGCAAGGGTTTGCCCAGAACGCCCCCGCGACCGGCGCCCATACCGCCAAGATCCGCGAGGGGCGCTTCTCGATCTCGCGCGGGCATGCCTTCAAGGGCGAGGACCGCGTGCGCGCCCGCATGATAGAGGCGCTGATGTGCGGTTTCAGGATCGATTCGGCGGAAATCCGTGCCATGTTCGGGGTCAGCCAAACCTGGCTGAACGAAGCCTATGCGGCCGCCGGACGTGCCTTTGACGGGTTGTTGCAGATCTCCGACGAGGGTCTGGCCATCCCCGAGGACGCGCGCCCGCTGACGCGCATGATCGCGCGGACCTTCGACGCCTACGACCTGAGCAAGGCCGGCCACAGCTCGGCGATCTGAACCGACCCCGTGCCGGGCGGGGCGCCGGGCGCGGCGGCGCCCTCTCGCGGGTGCCGCGCAGACGGCTTGGCGCGGGTAACGCCTTGAAAAACCGTCGTGGCGAAATTCGACTGAATCACTTGACGCGGCCAGGATAGGCTTTCAACAATCGTGGGGCAGGCGGCGCAACGAGATTGCCGGCCCGAAAGCCGCGCGGGCGCTGCCTGCACCGAGGCGGGCCGATTGAGACAATGCAAACCTGCGGATGCCCGGCATCCGTCTGTTTTTCAGGTCGTGTGGCGAACGGACCTGAACCATGCAACGGACAAAAGAGGCAGATCATCATGCGAGTCTTCACCGTTATCGGCCCGACCCAGTCGGGAAAAACCACACTGGTCGACGCGCTGAGCAGCCTCGATGGCCGCGCGACCCAGTTCGACATCTCGGGCGTGGTGAATCTTCGGTCGTTCGATTATCTCGACGAACCCTGGATGGCCATCGACATCGACGGCGGCGCCGACAGCCTGGCCTATGCCGGCCCTGCCGTCGCGGTCAGCGACGCGGTGGTGCTGTGCGTGCCGCCCGACCCGGAGGCGGCGGTGTTGTCGGCGCCCTATCTTCGCCTCATCGAACACTCGGGCGTGCCCTGTTTCCTGTTCATCAACCGTATGGACAACCCCAACGGCCGCATTCGTGACATCGTGGCGGGGCTGCAAAGCTATGCCCGCCATCACATCACCCTGCGCCAGATCCCGATCCGCGAGGGCGACACGATCGTCGGCGCGGTCGATCTGATCTCGGAGCGCGCGTGGAAATACCGCGAGGGCGAGCCGTCGGCGCTGATCGAACTGCCGCAATCGGCCGAGCAGCGCGAGCAGGCGGCCCGCGCCGAACTTCTCGAGGAGCTTTCGGACCACGACGATCATCTGCTGGAACAGCTGATCGAAGACAAGCAGCCGCCGAGCGAGGAGATCTATCACCTGGCCGCCGAGGTGTTGCAGCATCACGAACTGATTCCGGCCTATATCGGCGCGGCCGGTCACGGCAACGGGCTGCGCCGCCTGATGAAGGCGTTGCGCCACGAGGCGCCCGGGGTCGAGGTCGCGCGCGACCGCGCCGGGGCGGGGGCGGACGTTCTGGCCATCGCGGCATTCGCCGACATCAAGAAGCATATCGGCAAGCTGGTGGTGGTGCGCGCGCTTGGCGACGGGCTGAAACCGCACGACCAGCTGGGCGGCGAAAGCATCGGCAGCCTGACCGGGATAGATGCCAAGACGCAACTGGATGGGCTGGCGGCGGGCGAGGTCGGGCTTGCGGTCAAATCCGACCACCTCAATCCGGGCCTGCTTTATACCGCGACGGACGGTTCGGAGTTCCCGCAATGGGCGGCGGGGCGGCCCGCCGGGTTCCGCCAGATCGTCCGGCCGGTCCATGAACGCGACGATGTGCGCCTTTCCTCGGCGCTGTCGCGGCTGGGCGAGATCGACCCGGGCATGTCGCTGGAGCAGGACGAACTTACCGGTCATGCGGTCGTCGGCACGCAAGGGCCGCTGCATATCCGCCGCATCACCGAAAAGCTCGAGGCCGATTTCTCGCTCGAGATCACGTCCCAACCGGTGCAGGCCGAATACCGCGAGAGCATCACCAGGAAGGTCGAACACCGCCACCGCCACCGCAAGCAGTCCGGCGGCGCCGGACAGTTCGCCGATGTGGTGATCGAGATCGCGCCGCTGGCGCGCGGGGCGGGCTTCGAGTTCGCCGAAGTGGTCAAGGGCGGGGCGGTGCCGCGCAACTACATTCCGGCGGTGGAGAACGGTGCCGCCGACGCGCTGGCCGAAGGGCCCATGGGGCATCCGGTGGTCGATCTGAAGGTGACGCTGAAGGATGGCAAGCATCATTCGGTGGACAGTTCCGATTTCGCCTTCCGCACGGCCGGCAAGATGGCGGTGCGCGATGCCATCACCGAGGCGGGGCCGGTGCTGTTGCAGCCGATCATGAAGGTCGAAATTCATCTGCCTTCGGTTTTCGTGGGCGAACTGGTCCCGACCATCAGCAGCCTGCACGGCCAGGTTCTGGGCTTTGCCGGGCATCCCGAGGCCGAGGGCTGGGACGTGTTCAACGCCCTGTTGCCGGCAGTGACGCAGGACGATCTGAACCGGTCGCTGGCGTCGTCCACGCGCGGCACCGGCTGGGCGGAATTCACCTTCGATCACTACGAGGAAGTGCGCGGCCCGATCCCGGAGGCGGCCAGGCGCGGCAACATGGCGTCTGCCTGACGGGCGCGGGAACGCGCTGGAAGGGGACAAAGGGGGCTCTGCCCCCCTCGGCCTGCGGCCTCACCCCCCGGGATATTTGCGGTCAGAAGAACTGGCCCGGCGGGGCCGCCGGAAGCGTCAGCGCGCCGCCGCGATCAGGGCAGCCGTGTATTCGGTTTTCGGATTCTCGAACAGGTCGCGGGCACGGCCGGCTTCGACCACGTCGCCCTGTCTCATGACGATGACCTTGTGCGACATGGCGCGCACCACGTTGAGGTCGTGGCTGATGAACAGGTAGGCCAGCCCGTATTTGCGTTGCAGATTGCGCAGCAGTTCGACGATCTGGACCTGTACGGTCATGTCCAGCGCGCTGGTCGGTTCGTCCAGCACCAGCAGGCGGGGCCGCAGCACCATGGCGCGCGCAATGGCGATGCGCTGGCGCTGGCCGCCCGAGAATTCGTGCGGGTAGCGGTCCATCGTGGCCGGGTCGAGGCCGGTTTCCGCCATCGCCTCTGCCACCAGATCGCGGCGCGCGCGGTCGGGGTCGACCTTGTGGATACCCAGCCCCTCGGCGATGATCTGGGCGCAGGTCATGCGCGGGCTGAGGCTGCCGAACGGATCCTGGAACACGATCTGCATCTCGCTGCGCAGGCGGCGCAATTCGCGGGTGGACCATCTGCGCACATCCTGGCCGCGAAAGGTGATGCCGCCTTCCGAACCGATCAGCCGCATGATCGCCAGCGCCAGCGTGGTCTTGCCCGATCCGCTTTCGCCCACGATTCCCAGCGTTTCGCCGGCGCGCACGGAAATCGAGGCATCGTTGACCGCCTTCACATGGCCGACCGTTCGTTTCAGAAACCCCTTCTGGATCGGGAACCAGACCTTGAGGTGATCGGTGCGCACGATCTCTTCGGCGTCATCGTGCACCGGGTCGGGTTCGCCCCTCTGCTCGGCCGCCAGCAGTTTGCGGGTATAGGGATGTTGCGGGTCGGAAAAGATCGCCTCGGTCGGGCCGGTCTCCACGATTTCGCCATCCTTCATCACGCAGACCTTGTCGGCGATGCGGCGAACGATGCCCAGGTCGTGGGTGATGAACAACAGCCCCATGTTCTCGGTGCGTTGAAGTTCGGCCAGAAGGTCCAGGATCTGCGCCTGGATGGTGACATCGAGCGCCGTTGTGGGTTCGTCCGCGATCAGGATGTCAGGCTTGTTGGCCAGCGCCATGGCGATCATCACCCGTTGCCGCTGCCCGCCCGAAAGCTGGTGGGGATAGGCGCCAAGCCGGGTTTCAGGGTCGCGGATACCGGTCCTGGCCAGCAGCTCAAGGATACGGCTGCGGGCCGCGTTGCCGACCAGCCCCTGATGCAGCGCCAGCGATTCCGTCAACTGCCTTTCGATCGTGTGCAGCGGGTTGAGCGAGGTCATCGGCTCCTGAAAGATGAAGCTGATGTCGTTGCCGCGCACATCGCGGAGCAGGTCGTCGGAGGCGCCGATCATCTGCCGGCCGTCATAGGTGACGGAACCTTCGACCACGGCCGAGGCGGGCAGCAGCGACACGGTGGAAAGCGCGGTCACGGACTTGCCCGAGCCGCTTTCGCCGACCAGCGCCACGGTTTCGCCGCGATCGACGCCAAAGCTCGCCCCGCGCACCGCCGGAACGGTGCGCCCGTCCTGGCGGAACGATACCGACAGGTTCTGCACGCGCAGCAGGCTCATTGAAAGGTCTTTCTGGGGTCGAAGGCGTCGCGCACCCCTTCGAAGATGAACACCAGCAGCGACAGCATGATCGCGAAAGTGAAGAAGGCGGTGAAGGCCAGCCAGGGCGCCTGAAGGTTCTGCTTGGCCTGTAGCGTCAGTTCGCCGAGCGAGGGCGCCGAGGCCGGCAGGCCGAAGCCCAGGAAATCGAGACTGGCCAGCATGCCGATGGTGCCGGTGACGATGAAGGGCAGCATGGTGATGGTGGCCACCATGGCGTTGGGCAGCATGTGGCGGAACATGATGGTCAGGTTGCCAACCCCCAGCGCGCGGGCGGCGCGCACATATTCGAGGTTGCGGGCACGCAGGAATTCGGCCCGCACCACGCCCACCAGGGACGTCCAGCCGAACAGGATGGCAATCACCACCAGCATCCAGAACGATCGCTGGAAGATCGCGAACATGATGATGATGACATAAAGCGACGGCGTCGCCGACCAGATCTCGATCACCCGCTGGAAGATCAGATCCAGACGCCCGCCGAAGAACCCCTGCGCCGCGCCGGCGGCAATGCCCACGACCGAGGCCAGCGTGGTGACGATCAAGGTGAACAGGACCGACAGGCGAAAGCCGTAGATCACCCGCGCCAGCACGTCGCGCTTGGTGTCGTCGGTGCCCAGCCAGTTCTGCGCGTTGGGCGGCAGCGGCGCGGCGCCGGGGCGGTCCACCGAAGTGTTGTAGGAATAGGGGATCGGCGGCCAGATCGCCCAGCCCCGCTGCACCGCCTGGCCGTCGACACGGCCGGTTTCGGCCTGCGCCATCACGCCCTCGGGATCGTCGAAACATGCCCCCAGCCCGCCGCTGGCGATCAGGCACTGCACTTCGGGGTCGCGATAGATCGCCTCGGTTTCGAAATCGCCGCCAAACGCGGTTTCGGGATAGAAGTTGAACACCGGCATGAAATATTCGCCGCGATACTGCACCAGAATCGGTTTGTCGTTGGCAAGAAACTCGGCAAACAGCGACAGCCCGAACAGCAGCGAAAACAGGATCAGCGACAGATAGGCGCGGCGGTTGCGCCTGAAGTTGCGCCAGCGGCGCCGGTTGAGCGGGGAAAGGGCCATTCTAGCGCGCGCCCTGCCCGGCCGGAACAGCAGGCAACGCCCGCGCGGCACCTGCATCGCGGATGCGCCTGGCGCAGCCGGGGTTCACCTTGTCACGGGGCACGCTCAGCCTTCCCTCCGCTCGAAGTCGATACGCGGATCGACCAGAACATACATCAGGTCCGACAGGATGCCGACCACCAGGCTCATCAGGCCGAAGATGAACAACGTGCCGAAGATCACCGGATAGTCGCGCGCCACCGCCGCCTCGAACCCCAGCCGGCCCAGACCGTCAAGCGAGAAGATCGTCTCGATGATCAGCGACTGGCCGAAGAAGACGCCGATGAACACCGCCGGAAAGCCGGCGATGACGATCAGCATGGCGTTGCGGAAGACATGGCCGTAAAGCACCTGGCGTTCGCTCAGCCCCTTGGCGCGGGCGGTCATCACATAGTGTTTCTTGACCTCGTCGAGAAAACTGTTCTTGGTCAGCAGCGTCAGCGTCGCGAAGGCCGAGATGGTCGAGGCCAGCACCGGCAGCGTGATGTGCCAGAAATAGTCGCCGATCTTGCCGAGCAGGCCAAGCTGATCCCAGTTGTCCGAGGTGAGGCCCCGCAGCGGAAACCATTGCCAGTAGGATCCGCCCGCGAACAGCACCAGCAGCAGGATCGCGAACAGGAACCCCGGAATGGCATAGGCGATGATGATCGCGCCGCTGGTCCAGGTGTCGAAACTGCTGCCATCCCTGACCGCCTTGCGGATGCCCAGAGGGATCGACACAAGATAGGCGATAAGCGTGGACCAGAGACCCAGCGAGATCGACACCGGCATCTTTTCCAGCACCAGATCGACGACGCTGACCGAACGGAAATAGCTTTCGCCGAAATCCAGCCGCATGTAGTTCCACATCATCGACAGGAACCGCTCAACCGGGGGTTTGTCAAAGCCGAACTCGCGTTCCAGTTCCTCGATGAATTCGGGCGGCAGACCGCGGGCGCCGATATAGCGGTCGCTGCCGCCGCCGGCCTCGTCCAGCCCGGAATTCATGCCTGGCTCGCCCTGGGTGCCGGCAAAGCCGCCGAAAACGTCGCCGCCGCCCTGCGCGCGCGCGATGGCCTGTTCGACCGGTCCGCCCGGGACGAACTGGACCAGGGTGAAGTTGATGACCATGATGCCGATCAGCGTCGGTATCACCAACAGCAGCCGCCGGAGGATATAGGCGCCCATTGCAGCGCCTTATCTCAGCGCGCCCGCGGCCCTGAGCGCAGCCGCCTTCTGGGCATTGAACCACCAGAAGTCGAGATAGCCCAGATCGAGCGGCGGCAGCGGGTCGGGATGTTCGTACTGGTCGTAATAGGCGACCCAGAAATCTGCCTTGTACCAGACCGGGATCATGAAGAATTCATAGCGAAGCGCCCGGTCCAGCGCACGCAGCGAGGTATCCTGATCCTCCTTGCTGGTGGTCAGCAGCGATTTCTCGATGATCGCATCCACCAGCGGGCTGGCCAGACCGGCCGGATTGAACAGCGAAAACGCCGCCTCGGACGAGCCATATCGCTGCATCAGCCCGGTGCCGGTGCCCAGGAACGCGGCATAGGCGTCAAACACCATGTCATAGTCGCGATCGCGTTCGCGCAGCGTGTATTGCGCCGCATCGACCTTTTCCAGTTTCGCCTCGATCCCCATGCGTTCGAGATTGGACATGAAGCTTTCGACCACGGCGCCCAAGGTGCCGTCGGACGAGGAATTGAACAGGAACGTGACGCGCAGCGGCTCCCCGGCGGCATTGCGGCGCTTGCCGTCGCTGCCCACGGGCCATCCCGCCTCGTCCAGCAGCTTCATGGCGCGGCGCAGGTTCTTGCGGTCGGTCAGGCGCGCCGGATCCGAACTGTGGGGCATCCGCGCCGGTTCGCTCAGAAGCTCGGGCGGGACCACGTCGCCCAGCGATTGCAGAAACGCCAGTTCGTCGCCTTCGGGCAGGCCGGTCGCCATCAGCGGCGTGTCCTGGGTGAACGAGGCGCGCTGATCGAAAAGGCCGTATTGCAGCGACTCGTTGGTCCATTCGAAGTTGAAGCCAAGGGCGATCGCCTCGCGCACGCGCTTGTCCTGCATCACCTTGCGGCCCAGGTTGAACACGATGCCGGTGGGCGTGGGCGGGGTTCCGTCGGGCAGTTCGGCCTTGATCACGTATCCCTCGCGCACCTTGGGAAAATCGTAGGCGGTGGCCCATTTCTTCGAATCGCCTTCCTCGCGAAAGGTGTATTCGCCGGCCTTGAACGCCTCGAACGCTGCCGTGTCGTCGCCGAAATACTCGACGCGGATACGGTCGAAATTGTGCCGCCCCCGGTTGATCGCCAGATCCTCGCCCCAATAGTCGGGGTTGCGGGCATAGACGATCTGGCGGTTGATCTCGACCCTTTCCACCATGTAGGGGCCCGACCCCGGCGGGGTTTCCAGCCGGCTTTCATCCAGCCGGGCGCCGGTTTCCTCGAACCACTTCTTCGGCCAGACCGGCACGCCGCCGACCTGGTCGATCAGCGAGCGGCGCGAAATCCCTTCGGCGAAGTAGAATTTTATCGTGTGATCGTCGATCACCTCGGCCTTGGGGATCCGCTTCTTCACCGCCAGCGCATAGGATGGCAGCCCCTGTTCCAGCAGCAGGTTGTGGGAAAACAGCACGTCATGGGCGGTGACGGGCGTGCCGTCGGAAAACCGCGCCTCGGGGCGCATGTGGAAGATCACCCATTCCTTGCCGACGGGGTATTCCAGGCTTTCGGCCAGCAGGCCGTAACCTTCGCCATAGGCATCCGCCGGCCCGTCGCCCAGCAGGCTTTCATACATCATCGAACTGAGCAGCCCGCCCCGCCCCTTGCGCGAATAGGGGTTCATCGAATCGAACGTCCCCAGGGCCGCGATGGAAATCTCGCCGCCCTTGGGCGCATCGGGGTTCACATAGTCGAAATGCGCGAAATCGGCAGGGTATTTCAGGTCGCCGAAATAGGAATACCCGTGCGAGCGGATCATGTCCTGTTCGGCCCGCGCCAGCCCGGCGCAGGCAAGAAGGAGGATCAGGCCCATCAGCCACGGCCGGAAGTCGGTTGCACATGATCGGGCGCGGGCGCTAAGCATCTGGCATGTCCTCGGTTGGGCCGGCCGGGTTCGGCCTTCTGGTGGTGCAAGCTAAAGGGGCGCAACCGAGATGTTCAAGGTGCGATTGGTGACAAAGACGTTAATGCGGCGGCGCCAGCGGGGCCCGGACGGCGCAAGGCGGGCGCGAAAAAGGCCGCTGCGGAGAACAGCGGCCTTTCGCACCTGGTATCGCCCGGGCGTCAGCCGCCGATGCTGTTCAGATAGGCGATGACGTTCTGGCGGTCGTCTTCCTTGGAGAGCCCCGAAAAGGTCATCTTGTTGCCCGGCGCGTATTCGCTCGGCTTGGCAAGGTATTCGTCCAGCCTGTCGGGGGTCCATTCGCCGCCCAGATCGGTCAGGGCCGAGGAATACTTGTAGCCGTCGACCGAGGCGACGGGCCGCCCCACGACACCGTAAAGCGACGGCCCGACCACGTTCTTGCCCTCTTCGAGCTTGTGGCAGGCGGCGCATTTCCTGAACACCTTCTTGCCCTTCTCCACATCGCCCGCGATCGCCG
>JAGRMG010000100.1 GCA_020441385.1 Paracoccaceae bacterium | reverse complement strand
GCGGTGCGCACGATGGCCTCGATCCTGGGCATGTAGCGCGAATATTCCTGATAGGTGTCGATCAGCACGATGTTGTTGTTCACCACGATGCCGGCCAGCGCCACGATGCCGGTGCCGGTCATGATGATGGAGAACGGCTGCTGCATGACCATCATGCCGATCAGCACGCCGGTCGTGCTCATCACCACGGCGAGCAGGACCAGCACCGAATTGTAGAAGCTGTTGAACTGCGCCAGCAGGATGATGAACATCAGCCCCAGCGCGCCGGCGAACGCCTTGCTGAGGAAGGCTTCGCTTTCGGCCTGTTCCTCGCGGTCGCCGGTCCATTCCCAGCCGACCGAGGCGGGGAAGGGATCGCCCGCCAGCCATTCGCCCAGCAGCGCGATGCGTTCGTTGGCGTTGATCGGCACGAACCGGGCCGTGCCCGCGCGCAGGGCCGCCGATACCGCCTCGGCATCCGGCGCGCCGGTCAGCTGCACCAGTTCCACGCGCTCGCCCGAAGGTTGGATGAAAACCGGCCCCGAGGGCGCCGCACCCTCGGCGACGGTGCGGACCACGGCAAGACGGGTTTCCTTGCCGGTTGCCGGGTCCGGCCCCATGACCTTGATCAGACCGGCCGCGACATCGGCCTTGACGTCATAGAATCGCTGCTGATCGACGCGGCTGATGGTGGCGCGCTTGGGCACCGGCTGGCGGGTTATGAAGTTCGACAGCGGCACCAGCCCGCCGCTGGTGCGCACCTTCAGGGTGTCCAGCGTGCTCAGAACCCGGTCTTCCCTGGGCAGGCGCACGCGAATTTCGATCTCCTCGTCCGAGCTATCGACCCGCATGGTATCCAGCAGGATGCCGCGCGTGACCAGTTGCACCATCGCCCCCACGGTCGCCACGTCGGCGCCATAGCGGCCGGCCTTCTCGACATCCACGTCGATCTGCCAGTCGATGCCGGGCAGGGGCAGGTTGTCCTCGATCTTGATCAGGCCCGGGGTGTTCTGGAACCGGTCCCGGGCAAGGTTCACCGCCGCTGTCAGGTCGTCCCAGCCGTCGCCCTTCAGCCGCAGATGCACCGGCTTGCCCGAGGCCGGGCCGCGGCCCAGCGGGTTGATCTCGGTCTCGAACCCGGGCAGCCGGGCCAGTCGGGCCTCCAGCTGGTCGATCACCAGATCGCCGTCGAATTCGGGCGCCGAGACCTGGCGTTCGAAACGTCCGCCCAGCCAGGGCTGCGTGACGGTCGGGCGGTCTTCCCAGGGGATGATCTCGAACTGGACCTGACCGATGGTGTCGGGCGGCAGCTGGCCGCCGCTGGCATCGGTGTTCAGCCCGCCATCGCCGGCGAATGCGAACACGTTGGTCACGGCCGGGTGCGCCGCGATCACCGCTTCGGCCTGCTGCACCATCGCGTCCTTCTCGCTCAGCGAGATGTTGCCGCGGGCGCGGACATAGACGGTGGCCTGTTCGGGTTCGGATTCGACAAAGAACTCGACCCCCCGCGAATTTGCCGGGAACAGCACGAAGGCGATATAGAACACCCCGGCAAACACCATCGCGATGGCGATCACCGGCATCACCGGATTGCCGGCGATGCCCTGCACGAACCAGCCGAACGGGGTGTGGCCGCGCGCCGTCCTGATCCTGCGCGGCTCGAACCGGATGCGCGCCGCGCCAAGGGTGATCGAGGCGGCAAACGCGCCGGCCAGAAAGACCGCGGCGCCGAAAAGCGAGCCGGGCACCGGGGCGTTCGCCGCCACCGCGTCGGGCAGCAGGTAGGCCGGGTTCAGCACCTGCATCGCCCCCAGGAAGATGGAGTAGAGCGCCGGCGGCACCAGCAGCGCCCGGATCACCCAGGGCAGGCGGGCGCGCAGCACGTCCGAGGCGCGGGCGAAGACGCGGCTGATGCGCCCGGTCACGCCGCCCATCACCGGCAGGTAGACCAGCGCCACCACCAGCGACGCCGACAGCACGAAGATCAGCGTGATCGGCAGCATCCCCATGAACTCGCCCGGGATGCCGGGCCAGAACAGCATCGGCAGGAAGGCGCAAAGCGTGGTTCCCGTCGAGGCGACGACCGGCCAGAACATGCGCTTGGCGGCATCGACATAGGCATGCATCGGGCCGGTGCCCTCGGCGATGCGCTTGTCGGCGTATTCCACCACCACGATGGCACCGTCAACCAGCATGCCCACCGAAAGGATCAGGCCGAACATCACGATGTTGGAGATCGACACCCCCATCAGCGCCAGCAGCGCGAAACACAGCATGAACGAGGTCGGCACCGCAAAGCCCACCAGCAGCGCCGCGCGGCTGCCCAGCGCGGCCAGCACCACGATCATCACCAGCGCGATGGCGGTCAGTACCGATCCCTCCAGCTGGCTCACCATCGAGCCGACGACGCGGCTCTGGTCGTTCGACGTGCCGATCCGCACGGTGGCCTCAAGCTCGGGCGGCCATTTCGCCCGGGCCGCGGCCAGCGCCGCCTTGACCTCGTCCACCGTGTCGATGAGGTTGAAGCCCTTGCGCTTGACCACCTGCAACGCCACGGTGTTTTCGCCGTCGAACCGCGCGGTGCCGCTGCGGTCCTCGAAGGTATAGTTGATCCTGGCCAGTTCGCCCAGCGTCACCACGCGGTCGCCATTGGTCTTGACCGGCAGGTTGTAGATGTCGCGCGCCTCGTCGAAGGATGACGGGATCTTGACCGAGAACGTGCCCTGGTCGGTCTCGATCTCGCCCGCCGCGATCAGCTGGTTGTTGTTCTGCACCACGCGGATCAGTTCCGGCGCCGTCACGTTGTAGGATTCCAGCCGCAGCGGGTCGATCACCACCTCGACCATCTCGTCGCGATTGCCCGCGATCCCGGCCTCGAGAACCGCATCGAGCGATTCCAGGTCGTCCTGCAATTCCTTGGCGATGCGCGCCATGGTGCGTTCGGGCACATCGCCCGTCAGGTTGACGATGACGATGGGAAATTCGGAAAAGTTGAACTCGGTGATCGAATATTGTTCGGCGCCGGCGGGAAAGCTGGCCTGCGCCGCGTTCATCGCGTCGCGCACGTCGGCGGTGATCGCCGTCTTGTCCCAGCCGAATTCGAATTCCAGCGCCACGCCGGCATAGTTTTCCGCCGCCGTCGCCGTCATCTTCTTCAGCCCGTCGAGATCGGCCAGTTCGGTCTCCATCGGCTTGATCAGAAGGCTTTCGCTGTCCTGCGCGGAGATGCCCGGGAACTGGACCGAGATGAACAGCGCCGGCACCTCGATATCCGGCTCGCCCTCCTTGGGCAGGTTGGCATAGGCAAAGCCGCCGACCAGCAGCGAAACGACGATGAATGCAAGGACCATCCGCGCCCGCGACGCGGCCCAGTCCACGATGCCGTTCATCTTGCCGCCTCCCGGTAGGTCGGTGCGACCATGACCCCCTGGGTCACGAAATCCTGGCCGACGACGATCACATCGGCCCTGTCGGGCAATCCGGCGGTCCAGACCCCGTCTTCGGTATCGCGCAGCAGTTCGACCGAGACGAACCGCACGATGTCGCCGGCATCGACGATGCGCACCCCCAGCGCGCCTTCGTTGTTCAGCGTCAGCGCCGATTGCGGCAGCAGATGCGCCCGCACGCCCTCGGCCGAAATGGCGATCTCGGCGGTCTGGCCGTCGCGGATCGAAAGGTCGGGGTTGGGCACGGTGACTTCGACCTCGAAGGTGCGCGTGGTCGGATCGGCCGACCGGCTGAGGAACGTGACCTCGCCCATGACGCGGCGCCCCGAGACCAGCAGCGCGCCGGCCCTGGAGCCGACCTTGACCCGGTCGACCTCGGTTTCGGGCACATAGCCGACCAGTTTGACCGGGTCGAGCTGGATCACCGTGGCGCACAGGCTGCCGGGCTGCATCAGGCTGCCCAGTTCGGCGGCGTCGGATTCCAGCAGCCCCGGAAACGGCGCGACGATGTCCAGCCGCGCGATCTCGCGTTCGGCGGCGGCAACGGCGGCGGTGGCGGCCTCGATGCCGGCCTCGTTGGACTTGAGCCCGGTCTCGGCGGTGGCCACGGCGGCCTCGG
>JAGRMG010000099.1 GCA_020441385.1 Paracoccaceae bacterium | reverse complement strand
TGGAACGCGCCCTGCGGGTCGGCGACGAACTGGGCGGCCATATCGTGTCGGGCCATGTCGATGGCGTGGCCGAACTGATCGGTCGGGTACCGGAGGGCGCCAGCACTCGCATCACCCTGCGTGCCCCCGCCGACCTGGCGCGCTTCATCGCACCGAAGGGGTCGGTGGCGCTGAACGGCGTGTCGCTGACCGTGAACGAGGTGTCGGGGCGTGAATTCGGCATCAACCTGATCCCGCACACGCTCGAGGTGACGACCTGGGGCGATGCCGCCGTGGGCGATGCGGTCAACCTCGAGATCGACACGCTCGCGCGCTATGTGGCGCGGCTGGCCGAGGCCGGCTGACGCCGCCAGAGCCAGGCGTGCGGGTGACGGCCGGGGCGGGTGCCAACCGACAACCGGGTAGAGGGCAGCGCCCGCCCCGCGGGGACGGTTCGGGCGCAAGGCCCGAAACATTTGCTTTGAGTCGACAGGACGATACCCATGGCACCCATGGCCGGTGCTCCCTGACCCTCCGAAATGGCCAATTGAAAGGCCCAACGGAATGCGGTTTGCCGGCCATTCCGCCTCTGCTCTGGAAATCGCCGCCCGTGTGGTCTATCTGCGGCGCAGCACTCCTGAAAGGCGCCCCCATGAGCTTTGAGAACCCCGGCCCGGTCGAGACCAGCCTGCGCGATGCGATCAGCCCGATCGAGGAGATCATCGAAGAGGCCCGCAAGGGCCGCATGTATATCCTGGTCGATCACGAGGACCGCGAGAACGAGGGCGACCTGGTGATCGCGGCCGAATTCGCCGACGCCGCCGCGATCAACTTCATGGCCCAGCACGGGCGCGGGCTGATCTGCCTGCCGATGACGGCCGAACGCATCGACCGGCTGGGCCTGCCGATGATGGCGGTCAACAACTCGTCGCGCCACGAAACCGCGTTCACCGTGTCGATCGAGGCGCGCGAGGGTGTGTCCACCGGCATTTCCGCCCATGACCGCGCGCTGACGGTGGCCACCGCGATCAACGAACAGAACACCATGGTGCATCTGGCCACCCCGGGGCATGTGTTTCCGCTGCGCGCCCGGCGCGGCGGCGTGCTGACACGGGCCGGCCATACCGAAGCCGCGGTCGATATCGCGCGGCTGGCCGGGCTGAAGCCGGCCGGCGTGATCTGCGAGATCATGAAGCCCGACGGCCATATGGCCCGGCTGCCCGACCTGGTCGAATTCGCAGGCGAACACGGGCTGAAGATCGGCACGATTTCCGACCTGATCGCCTACCGGTCGCGCAACGACAACCTTGTGGTCGAAACCTCGCGCGAAACCGTGACCTCGGAATTCGGCGGCCAATGGGAGATGCGCATCTTCACCGACCAGATCCACGGGGTCGAACATGTGGCGCTGATCAAGGGCGACATCTCCACGCCCGACCCGGTGCTGTGCCGCACCCATGCCCTGCACGAGGCATCCGACGTTCTGGGGCTTGGCCCCAACTCGGCGCGCGAACTGCCCCGCGCGATGGAACTGATCGCCCAGGAGGGGCGCGGCGTGGTCTGCCTGTTCCGCGAACCGCGCCATTCGCTCTACGCCGACGAGGACGAGGCGCCGCGCACCATCAAGCGCACCGGGCTGGGGGCGCAGATTCTGTCCAATCTCGGCCTGCGCGACCTGGTGCTGCTGACCGACAACCCGCAGACCCGCTATGTCGGGCTTGACGCATATGATTTGTCCATCGTCGGCACGCGGCCGATCCTGTCGGAGGGCTGAGACATGGCCGGAAGCGAAACCCGTTACACGCTGGCGCGCCCGACCTTCGACAAGCCGGTCAAGCTGCTGATCGTGGTGGCGCCCTATTACAAGGACATCGCCGACGATCTGGTGGCCGGCGCCAGGGCCGAGATAGAGGCTTGCGGCGCGACCTGCGATCTGGTCGAGGTGCCCGGCGCGCTCGAGGTGGCGACCGCCATCGGCATCGCCGACCGGCGCAGCAATTTCGACGGCTATGTCGCGCTGGGCTGCGTGATCCGGGGCGAGACCACGCATTACGATACCGTCTGCAACGACAGCAGCCGCGCGCTGCAACTGCTGGGGCTTCAGGGCCTGTGCATCGGCAACGGCATCCTGACGGTGGAAAACCGCGAACAGGCGGTGGTGCGCGCCGATCCGGGCGCCATGAACAAGGGCGGCGGCGCCGCGGCCGCGGCCTTGCATCTGGTCGCACTGGCCCGTAAGTGGGGCGGCCAGCGCCGCGGGATCGGGTTCAGACCGGCCTCGGAAGACATCATCCTGGCTGGGGACAGCAACGGACCAGACCGCGCATGAGCACACCGGATGCGGCCCTGTCGGGCAACATGAAACGCAAGATGAGATCGGCGGCGCGGCTTTACGCCGTGCAGGCGCTGTTCCAGATGGAGCAGAGCGGCCAGACCGCCGGGCAGGTGGTCGAGGAGTTCCTGCATCACCGCTTTGGCGCCACCTATGAAGGCGACGAGATGATCGACGGCGATACCGTGCTGTTCCGCCGCCTGGTCGAGGACGCGGTGAACCATCAGGCGGCCATCGACCAGATGACCGACCGGGCGCTGGTGGCGAAATGGCCGATCGCGCGCATCGACCCGACGCTGCGTGGCTTGTTCAGGGCCGCCGGGGCGGAATTCAGCCAAAGCGACACGCCGCCCAAGGTGGTCATCACCGAGTTCGTCGAGATCGCGCGGGCGTTCTTTCCCGAAACCCGCGAGCCGAAATTCGTCAACGCGGTGCTGGATCACATGGCGCGCGAGGCCAGGCCGCAGGCGTTCTGAACCGCGCCGCTGCGGGCGCGGCGGCGCCGGCCCGCCGGCCCTTGCCGCAGGGGCCGCTCGATTCAAATCGAAAATCGCCGCCCCCGCCGGCATCCCGCTGATTTCCCAAGCGATTTCCGCCGCCAATCTGGTGCAGACGACGCGTCGCGCGGGTCTCGCGATTTTCCCGGTTTCCGTGCGAAGATGGCGCCTCGCGAACGCGATCGGCGTTGCGCTGCGCGGGCCGGGACGGCAGGGAATTCCGCGCCCGGGGTGGGCGTTCCGGCCGGGTGCGGGGCTTCACCGCCCCCCGCCGCGCGGATCCAGCGCATCGCGCAGCCCGTCGCCCAGATAGTTGACGCTCAGCACCGTCAGCGAGATCGCCAGCCCGGGCCAGATCACGCGCTCGGGGTATTGTTGCAGATAGTCGGTGGCGTCGAACAGCAGCCGCCCCCAGGTCGGGAAATCGGGCGGAAAGCCGAGGCCGAGGAAGGACAGCGCGCTTTCGGTGATGATCGCCGTGGCGATGCCCAGCGTTGCCGAAACCATGATCGGGCTCAGCACGTTGGGCAGGATGTGGCGGGTGATCATCCGGCTGTCGCTGGTGCCGATCGAGCGTGCCGCCAGCATGAACTCGCGTTCCTTCAGCGCCAGCACGTCGGCGCGCACGATGCGTGCGGTGGGCATCCACGAGGTGACGCCGATGGCGCAGACGATCAGGATGAAGATGCCCCGTTCCGGACCGAAGGCACCGCTCAGCGGCTCGCGGAACAAGAGCATCATCACCAGGAGCAGCGGCAGGAGCGGCAGCGCCAGGAACAGGTCGGTCAGGCGCATCAGCGGCCCGTCGAGACGACGGAAGAAGCCCGCGACGACGCCGATGGCCGAACCCAACCCCAGCGCCAGGAGCATCGCGGCGATGCCGACCGAAACCGAGATGCGTCCGCCCATCAGCATCCGCGCCAGGATATCGCGGCCCAGCTGGTCGGTGCCCAGCGGATGCGCCCAACTGATCCGGGCGCTGGCGGTTTCGGGGTTGGCGAAACACTGCGCCACGGCGCCGATATGGGCGAAGAACCGGCTCATCGCGGCGGCCGGGCCTTCCCAGCCCCACGGTTCTCCTTCGGAGAAACAGGCGGTCAGCGCCCGCGTGTTGCGGGCGCGGATGTCGATCAGCGTGGCGTCCGGCGGCCACAGAAGCGGGCCGGCAAACACCGCCAGCACGACAAGCGCAAAGATCGCCGCCCCCGTCATCGCGCCCTTGTGGCGGCGGAACCTGTCCCACACGTTCAGCCACTGGCTGCGCGGCGGGCCGGCAAGCGTTTCCAGCGGTCCGGCGCCGCCGGGCAGGGCGGTCGAGGCCGGGGCGAGCCCGTCGCCCGGCGCCGCGCGGTCCCTTTCAGTCATAGCGGATCCTCGGGTCGAGCAGGCCATAGGCGATGTCGGCGATCAGGTTGAACAGCACGATCAGAACCGCGAAGATGAAGGTCAGCGTCTGCACCATCGGCAGGTCGTTGGCCTGGATGGCGCCGATCAGCAGATGGCCGATGCCGTTCACCTTGAACACCTGTTCGGTGATGATGGCGCCGCCGAATATCGCCGGCACCCCCAGCGCGATCACCGTCACCACCGGGATCATCGAGTTGCGCAGCACATGCACCATGACCACGCAATATTCGCCCAGACCCTTGGCGCGGGCGGTGCGCACATAGTCCTGGTTGAGGTTGTCCAGCATCGAGGCGCGCATGAAGCGGCTGATCTGGGCGGTGACCTGCAAGGCCAGCACCGAGACCGGCAGGACCATCTGCTGCAACTGGCGCAGGAAGCTGTCCCAGTCGGTGACCTTCAGCGTGGTGTCGTAGATCGACGGGAACCAGCCAAGGTTGACCGAGAAGATCACGATCACCAGCACGCCGGAAAAGAACGGCGGCACCGAAAAGCCGACCATCGACACGAAGGTGCCGATCTGGTCGAACCAGGAATACTGCCGGTAGGCGGAATAGATGCCGATGGGCAGGGCGATGAGGATACCGGCCAGATAGGCCGTGCCGACCACCCAGAGCGTCTGCGGGAGGCGCTCGATCACGGTATCCATGACCGGCGAGCGGGTCTGCCAGGATATCACCCGCAGATCGCCAGCGGAAAACGAGGTGCCGAAGATGTGGTCGGCCAGCACCTGCGGCTCGATCCAGAAGAACTGCACCAGCCATTTCCAGAACCGGATGTGCATCGGCTGGCCCAGCCCCAGCGCCTCGCGCATCCTTTCCTTGACCTCGGGCGGCACGGTCAGCGGCACCTGCGCCATCGGATCGCCCGGGGCCAGTTCAAGCAGCAGGAAGATCACCAGCGAGATGAACAGCAGCGTGGGCACCGCGAGAACCAGTCGCCGGATGGTGAAGGTCAGCATTCAGCGTGCCCTTGCAGCTTGCCGGCCGGTTCGCGGCAGGCCGAAGCCCGCCCCGCGGCGCGCACGGGCCGGCAACGGTGCGATGCCACCGGGCGGGCCTATTTCACGCGGTACCAGTCGGCCGCGTTCCAAAGCTCGCTGTCCCAGGTGTTCAGGACCACGCCGCCCAGGCTGTTGGCATGGGCCGACACCCGGCCGCGATCCACCAGCGGCACGACGACATAGCTTTTGGTCAGCATGTCGTTCAACTGCCGGGCGATCTCGCCGCGTCTGGACAGCTCTCCGGTGCGGCCCAGCTCGGCAAGAAGCCCGTCATATTCCGGGTCGCAATACCGGTTGATGTTCTCGCCCTGCCACTGGGTTTCGGGGCGCGGGGCCTTGTCGCAACTGTGCTGCGCCAGATAGCTTTCGGGGTCGGTGCCGTCGAAGTTGTTGGCGTACATCTCGACATCGGCATAGAATTTCTGGAACGTGTCGGGCGAGCCGGGATCGCCGCCGAAGAAGACCGATGCGTTGATGTTGCGCAACTCGGTCTGCACGCCGATCTCGCTCCACCACTGCTTGATCAGCGCCTGGAAATCCTGGCGCACGGCGTTGGTCGAGGTCTGGAACAGCAGGCTCAGGGTCTTGCCGTCCTTGTCACGGACGCCATCGCCGTCGGTGTCGCTCCAGCCGGCCTGCTCCAGCAGCGCCCTGGCGCCCTCGATGTCCTGCCTCATGCAGTCGGTGTTGTCGCTGGCATAGACCGCCGGTGCCGGAACCAGGTTGCAGGTCGGCCGGCCGGCCTGGCCATAGCCGATCTCGACCAGCAGATCGCGGTCGATGGCCATTGACAGCGCCTGACGCACCCGCATGTCCGACAGGACCGGATGCGGCGCGCTGGCCGTGGCGCGGATATCGGGCGGCAGATCGGGCGATGGATCGGTCAGGTTCATCTCGATGCGCTCCACCAGCGAGCCGAAGGCGGCGACCGGTTTGCCCTTGCCGCCCGCGGCCATCCGCGCCAGCACGTCGGGCGCCAGTTGCAGGTTCCAGGCATAATCGAACTCGCCGGTTTCCAGCACCGCGCGGCCTGCCGCGGCGGCGTCGCCGCCACCCTTGAAGGTCAGCGAGGCAAATGCCGGCTTGGCCGGATCGCGGTAATTGGGGTTGGCCGACATGGTGATCACGTCGTTGGGCCTGAATTCATCCACCACGAAGGGACCGGTGCCGATGGGGGCGAAATTGGCGTCGGTGCATTCCGGGGCCCTGGTGCCGGTGCAGGATTCGAACTGCGCCCTCTGGATGATCGGCGACTGGGCGCCCATGAACGGCCCATAGGGGTTGGGCCTGGGTTCGGCGAAGCTGACCTTGACGGACAGATCGTCGATAATCTCGACCCCGGTGACGCCTTCGAACTTGGCCAGTTGCGCGCAGCCGCCTTCGGGATGCATGCAGTAATCGGCGGTGAATTTCACGTCCGCGGATGTGACCGGCGAGCCGTCGGACCAGAGCAGGCCGGGCTTCAGCGTCCAGGTGATCGACATCAGATCGGGCGCCACGCCACCATTCTCGACGGTGGGGATGCGTTCGGCCAGATAGGGCACCAGCGCGCCATCCGGGTCATAGCGCCCCAGCGGCTCGACCACCAGGCTGGCGCTTTCGAGATCCTTGGTGCCGCTGGACAGGTACGCATTCAGGATCGAGGGCGCCTGCCAGTAGATGATGTTGACATGCCCGTCGGAGCCGCGTTCGGCCATGGCCTCCGGTGCCAGCGCGATGGACGCGACCGCGCCGAGCAACAGGGTTGTGGTCTTCATTCTTCACTCCTTGCTGGACAAATCAATGTCTGGTTTGCCGGGGGCAGCGCCGGCGAGAGGGATGCCGTCGGACAGACAACGCGTTAGTATCAAAGCAAAACCTCAGGCGCCGCGCTTCTCTTTCGCACCTCTTCATGCCGCCGCTTTCAGCGTATCGAAGCACGGCCCGGGTGAAAAGCGGGACTTGGATGCACCTTTTGCGGCACACAACGGGTTTGACAGCGCGCGTGGCGGCCCCTTAGCGTTCGGGTGATCATGCCGGAGGGATGGCGGTGCCCGACCGACCGATTGCCGAGATCAGTGGCTTGCGGGTCGAGTTTCAGTCCAGCCACGGCCCGGTGGCCGGGGTCGAGGACGTATCCTTCGTCATCAACCCCGGCGAAATCGTCTGCCTTGTGGGCGAATCCGGCTCGGGCAAGTCGGTGTCGTCGCTGTCGCTGATGCGCCTGGTCGAATATGGCGGCGGCAGGATCGCGAGTGGCCGGATGCTGTTTGACTGCGGCGAAGGCGATGCGATCGACCTGGCCCGCGCCGATGCCGGCACCATGCGCCGGATCCGGGGCGGCGAGATCGGCATGATCTTCCAGGAGCCGATGACGGCGCTGAACCCGGTCTTCACGATCGGGCGGCAACTCTGCGAAGGGCTGCGCGCGCATCGCGCCATGGCCCGCTCGGCGGCGCGAAAGCGGGCGCTGGAGCTGCTGCGCGAGGTGCGCATCCCCGAGCCGGAGCGGCGGCTGAAGCAATATCCGCACGAATTGTCCGGCGGCATGCGTCAGCGGGTGGTGATCGCCATGGCCATCGCCTGCAAGCCGCGGCTGCTGATCGCGGACGAGCCGACGACGGCACTGGATGTGACCACCCAGGCCGGGATTCTGGCGCTCATGAAGCGCCTCAGGGCCGAGACCGGCGCCGCCATCCTGTTCATCACGCATGACATGGCGGTGGTGGCGCAGGTGGCCGACCGGGTGGTGGTGATGCATCGCGGCCGCAAGGTCGAGGAGGGGCCGGTGGCGCGGATCTTCGCCGATCCGGCGCACGATTACACCCGGGCGTTGCTGGCCGCCGTGCCCAGGCTGGGCACGATGCGCGGCAGGCCCGATCCCGAACCCGTGCGGCTTTCGGGCGCTGAGGACGGGCCGGCCGCGCCGGTCCGCGGCGGCGACGATGCGCTGTTGCGGGTGCAGGGGCTTGCGGTGCGATACCCGGTCAGGGGCGGGATCCTGCGCCGCACGATCGCCAATGTCCATGCGGCCGAGGATGTATCGTTCGTCCTGAACCGCGCGCGCACTCTGTCGCTGGTGGGCGAAAGCGGCTGCGGCAAATCCAGCGTCGGACGCGCGATCCTGCGGCTGGTGGAACCGGTCGCCGGAAAGATCGGCCTCGATGGAACCGACATCGTGAAACTGGATGCCGGCGGGCTGCGCAGGGCGCGCCGCGACATGCAGATGATCTTTCAGGATCCGTTCGCCTCGCTCGATCCGCAGATGCAACTGTTCGACCAGGTCGCCGAGCCGATGCGCAACTACGGCATCGCCCGGGGCGGCGCGTTGCGGGACCGGGTGGCGGAGCTTTTCGACCGGGTGCACCTGCCGCGCGGTTTCATGCGCCGCTATCCCCACGAAATGTCCGGCGGCCAGCGCCAGCGCGTCGCCATTGCCCGCGCGCTGGCGCTGAACCCCAGGCTGATCGTCGCCGACGAGGCGGTCAGCGCGCTGGATGTCAGCGTGCAGGCGCAGGTGCTGAACCTGATGCTGGAATTGCAGGCCGAACTGGGCCTGTCCTTCCTGTTCATCAGTCACGACATGGCGGTGGTGGAACGCCTCAGCCACGATGTCGGCGTCATGTATCTGGGCCGCATCGTCGAGATCGGCCCGCGCGCCCGGGTGTTCGGGAATCCGCGCCATCCCTATACGCAGGCGCTGCTGAAGGCGGTGCCGGTCGCCGACCCGGCGGCGCGAAACCCGGCGGGAGACTTGGCGGTCGGGCCGATCCCGTCGCCGATCCACCCGCCCGGCCACGATCCGGGCCCGTCGGTCTATGACGAGGTCGCACCCGGGCATCATGTCCTGACCAGCGAATGCGGATACTGACCCCGCCGGATCGCGCGGCGACAGGCGCGCGACAGGGCCGCCATGAGCGACGGCCGGAGCGGGCATGTCGCAATGGTAGCGGCGATCCCGTTCGAGCCCGGGGAAATGACCGGGACAATCGGTAAAGCGCGAGTTTCGCCTTGTTTGTCGCGCGCCGCCTCTCTAATCGGGTCGGCGGAGACGTGCCCGTCGAGCTTCGGAACCTCTGCCCTTCGACATAGAAGTCGTAGCGCCAGGCGCGATTTCTCCCGTCCGGATACCAGCATGGGACGTCATCGTTTTCTGGTTCTCGCATGTGATAATCTCCCTCAAGGCGAGGATGGGCGTCTCGTAGAAAATGGGCCGCGCGCCGCGCCATTCCGACACTTCGATCCGGCTTTGATACCGCTTCCTGATCATATCGAAATATCGGATCGACACGCCCAGAGCGCGTGCTGCACCCGCCCGGTCGAGGGTCGGTCGCAGGGGGTCTCCGTCGGAGCGGGATGCGGGCATAGCCGTCTCCTCGATATCAGTTCCTGAATGGTTTAAACCTGACCGGGCGCCGACAATTCGCGCCGCCACGAGGAGACAGGTTTTGGCTTCACTGACGCCTCCGCCAATGGGTCGGCGGGTAGTGCCCCGGGAGATGGTGTAGGAACTGGCGTCCACCTGCCTCTTCATAGCTGGTGTCGCTCGTTCACTGAGCGGCGATCATCGTCGCCGCGTCGGGATCTTTACACATAGCCGTCAGTTTTTCCACCGGCATGTAGCGGCGGGGTGGAGGGGACCGTCGCGCCAGTGGCGCGGCGAAAGCCCCGGAACGCCCACTCATCATTTTACTCCAGCATCAGCGCGCCGACGAGACGAACCACGGCCTCTCGGTTCGGGAAGATCCCGACCACGTTGGTGCGCCGCTTGATCTCCTTGTTGACGCGCTCCAGCGGGTTGGTGCTGTGCAGCTTCGCGCGCAGGCTCTCATCGATAGCCATGTAGGCGAGGACGTCGTGCTCTGCATCGTCCATGAACTGAGCGACATCTCTGAACCGATCACGGAGGCTGTCGGCTACCTCGCGCCAGCGAGCATGGGCCCGGTCGCGGTCATTCTGGCTCTACCTGCGCGAACGCTTCCCGTCGCTGCGGCTGTTCGAGAGCATCGAGGCCATCATCGGCGCCTGGAACCGTCTCGTCGCCGAGCAGGGCCGCATCAGATCGCTATGCGCCTACCCGTGGATAGAGAAGCTTTGCTCAAGGTCTCGTTGGTATGAAACGTCTCTAAATGGCTGTTTTTATTGGCGGAAGGGGTGGGATTCGAACCCACGGATGCTTGCACATCGCCGGTTTTCAAGACCGGTGCAATCGACCACTCTGCCACCCTTCCGTGGCCGGGGTTTCGGGTTTTTCGCGGTC
>JAGRMG010000098.1 GCA_020441385.1 Paracoccaceae bacterium | reverse complement strand
GCAAGCAGCGCGGCACTTGCGATATTCTTGCCCTGAAGGAAGATCAGCCCGACCAGCAACGACATGGCAAGCACGAAAGGCAGCCCGGTGCGGATCAGCTGACGCGCGCGAACCTGTTCGCGGTCGCTTCCGGTGATGCCCTTGTACGCGGCATAGCTGTCGATCTGAACGAACAGCGTGACATAGATCAGAAGGGCCGGAAAGGCCGCCGCAACGACGATCTCGGCATAGGGAATTTGCAGGAACTGCGCGATCAGAAAGGCCGTCGCACCCATGATCGGCGGCGTGATCTGGCCGGCGTTGGAAGCCACCGATTCGATCGCGGCGGCGTAGCGGGCCGGAAAACCGGCGCGCTTCATCATCGGGATCGTCATCGAACCGCTGGTCATGATGTTGCCGATCACCGAACCGCTGACCAGCCCGAACAGCATGGAGGAAACCACGGCGACCTTGGCCGCGCCGCCGCGAAACGGGGCGAACAGGCTTGTGGCGAACAGGTCGAAGAACTCGGTGGCGCGAGCCTCCGAAAGGGTCTTGGAAAAGAGGATGAACGCCATGATGATCGTCGCCGCGATGTTCAGGACCATACCGAGCACACCGTTGTAATCGGTATAGAAATACACGGCGATTCGCCGAGGGTCGGCAGCGGCGGTGGTCAATGGGTCCGGTAGCGCATGGCCGAGAAAGGCGTAGGCGGCAAATACACCGACGACGATGGTGACACCCCAGCCCATGCTCTTTCGCAAGGCTTCAAGCAGAAGCACGAGCGCAACCGCAGCGGCACCCCATTTATCCAGCCCAGAGGGATCGTATTCAAGCAGCCATGCCTCGGATTTGTAGCCCGTCCATGCCCAGGCGGCAAAGCCCGCCAGCGAAAGCACGTCGTTCACCCAGGCGGGCGCGCCGCGATAGGGCAGACGCAAATAGACCGCGCTTATCGTCAGGGCCAGAAATGCCGACAGATAGTGCGTCGTCGTCAGCGCCAGACCAAGCAGAAGCGGCAGGTTGATGACCCACCCGATGGAGATCAGCGAAAGGGTGACATATATCGCGGAAAGAATGCTGCTGCGCAAGGAAACACGACCTTTCGGCGTCAGATGGCCGCCATTTGGCGCCAGCCCGGGTCGGTTTCCGGGCTGGCGCTGTCTTCATTTCCCTGCAAGCCCGGCGTCACGTGCCGCGTTTTCCTCGCTCCACAGGCCAACCTCCTTGAAGAAGCGCATGGCGCCCGGGTGAAACGGCACACCGTTGGTCGCCGAGGCCAGTTCGTCGCGCGGCGCCTTGCGCAGGGTCGGATAGTCTTCCTGCAACTGCTCCCAGTTGTCATAGATCGCCTTGACCACATCATAGGCCTGCTGCTCATCCATGGAAGCATCCGCCGTCATGAAAAAGTCGAGCGCCGCGATCTTGACCGGTCGCTTCACCTCGGGAAAGATCGGGCCGGGTTCGACGACATAGGTGAACAGACCGAACACGGCCTTTTCCAGTTCGCTCTGCGTGGCTTTCTCGCCGTCGAGTTCAAGATAGCAGATGCCGCCCGGCGTGGTTGCGTTCACTTCCTGCATGCGCGCGATGCCGGCGGCGACAGTCATCGCGTCGATCGTGCCGTCGACCACACCCTGAATGCCCGACGGCAGGTTGCCGACCGCAACGGCGTCCACATCGTCCTCGCTCAGCCCCGATGAGGCGAGTATCGCGCGGTTGATCGTGCCGAGCGAGCCATTCGCCTTGATCTCCACGGCAACGCGATGCCCTTTGAGGTCGGAAATCGTCTGCATCTGCGAATTGCAGCGCGCGAAATAGCCATACGGCAGCGGAAAGGCGCGGAACAGCGAACGCAGCGTGGGCAGTTTCTCGCGTTCGTCGGCGCCGGTATAGCGCATGTACCCGTCGGCGCCCGTCAGCAGACCCATCGTCACCTCGGGCGTCGTGATCAGCGAACCGTATACGCTGGTGCCGGAATACGGCCGGACAAGCGCCGTGATCCCCTTGGCCGACAGGTACTTGGCGATGCCGGAACTGACGGTGTTGCTGTCAGTGCCCGCTGGATTGGATGCGATCGTGATCGGCTGGGCCTGCGCGCCTGCCGTGAGCATCAAGGTCGCGGCGGTTGCAGCCAGAAAACGGAACCCGAACATCAAGATTTCCTCCCGTGGTTGTCATTCCAGCGGCCATTGCCGCGATCCGGCACGACCCAGCATTGGAATTCCGATTTTGTACTAATATTCGGTCAACAAATTTGTGTCAAGAGGATGCGCCGCGGCGCTGGCCGTAGTGATACGGTATAATTCGGGTAGATATTCCCGAATTAACCTGATACATCCACCAGATATCCCATCTTTCAAGTGCCGCGTGGAAATTACCAAAGTGTCCGCATAATGAACACAAACTACCCCAATACGACCCCGGCGACTGGCGCGGAGCGGATGCTCGATGCGCTTGAGGCCCTCGGAATCCGCTATTTTCTGGGAAATGGCGGCACCGATTTCCCCGCCATCGTGCGCGCCTTCGTCTCGCGCGCGAACGCGGGCAGAAAATCCCCCGTGCCGATGGCCATCGTCCACGAAAACCTGGCGATGGGCATGGCGCACGGATACCACCTCGCCACCGGCGAGATGGTGGCGGTGATGGTGCATGTGACGGTGGGCACGGCAAACGCGCTTTGCGGCCTTATGAATGCCCATCGCGACCGGGTGCCAATCCTGCTCATGGCCGGGCGCACACCCCTTGGCGAAAGCGGCTCTGCCGCATCGCGCAACGTCTATATCCACTGGGGGCAGGAAAGCTTCGATCAGGGGGGGACGGTCCGCGAATATGTGAAATGGGACTATGAACCGCGCGAACCGCAGCAGATCGTACCGGCGCTCTGCCGGGCCGTGTCGATCGCCAGGGCCGAACCGACGGGGCCGGTCTATCTCAGCCTTGCGCGCGAACATCTGCACGCAGAGCATCCTGCGGTCGCGGCGCATGTCCCGGCAACGGCCCGACCGGGCGTTGCCGACCAGTCGCTTTCGTCCCTTCGCGCCATGCTCGCATCGGCAAGCAGGCCGCTTCTCATCACCAGCGCGGCCGGGCGCACGCAAGCAGGATTCGCTTCGTTGACGGCTTTTGCCGAGACCGAGGGCATTCCCGTGGTGCAGTTCCGGCCGCGATCGATTTCGCTGGCCGCCTCCTCGCCCTGGCATGCGGGGTTCGATCCCCATCCGCTGCTGGGCGAGGCCGATCTCGTGCTGGTCGCCGACATCGACGTGCCCTGGATACCGTCGCGCGCCAACCTGCCCGACACGGCGAAGATCGTGGCAATCGGCACGGACCCGCTCTATTCCGGCTATCCCTACTGGGGGTTTCAGCCCGATCTGGTTGTCGATGCACCCGTGCCGCAGGTTCTCGACTCTCTTGCGGCGGCGCAATCGGCGCCGATATCGCCCGAACGGCAAAGCTGGCGCGAACGCGCCACGCAGGGGCGGGCGGCCGCAAGCGAAGGCTTCGATTTCGCGCGCGCCAGCCAGGTGATCGGCGAAGAACTCGCCGATGCGATATTCGTCAACGAGAATCCGCTTGATCCGGCCCGGTTGCCGATCGAGACGCAGGGGCGCTATTTCGGCAGCAGCCCGGCCGGCGGGCTCGGCTGGGGGCTCGGCGCGGCGCTTGGCGTGAAACTTGCCCATCCCCGCGACATGGTGGTTTGTGCCGTCGGCGACGGCGCATACATGTTCGGTGTTCCGACGGCCTATCACCATGCCTCGCGCCATTACGGCCTGCCTGTGCTGACCATTGTCTTCAACAATCGGCAATGGGGCGGTGTCAGGCGCGCCACACAGGCCTGTTACCCGAATGAACCGGGCGCCGCCCTCGATGCCGCGCCCTTCATCGACCTCGGAGAAAGCCCCGAATTCGGAATGATCTGCCAATCCTGTGGCGGCGCGGCGTTCACGGCTACCGACGAGGCGGAGCTTCGTTCGGCACTTGCCAGGGCGCGGGGCGAGCTTGCGTCGAACCGCCAGGCGCTGATCGATTTGCGGATGGAAGGCACATGAACCCGACAATCGAACCGAAAACGGGCTTGAACGTCACCGCGAAGGATCAGGGCGCCGGAAGTCTCGCGCGCGCCATGATCCTGCTTCGGGTACTGGCCCGATCGGCCCCCGAAGGCACCCGGATCGCGGACCTTATCAGCCAATCGGAACTGCCACGGGCAACCGTCTACCGGGTTCTGGGGATGCTGTCCGAGGCCGGCTGGATCGAACGGCGCAAGGACCGGAAATACTATTTCGGAATCGAGATGTTCAGCCTCACCCATGCGGCGCAATCGCATCAGCTGCTGGACCGGATCGCGCTGCCGCATCTGGCGAAACTGCGCGATCAGCTTGGCCAGACGGTTTATCTGACCAAGCGCGTGGGGGTCGATGCGATATGCGTGGTGCGGCTGGAGGCCAACGATATCGTGCAGATGCTGGTGATGGATGTCGGAACCCGGATCCCGCTGGGGCTGGGGGCCGGCGGTCTGGCGATGCTTGCCGCCCTGCCCGAGGACGAACGCAACGAACTGATCCGGATAAACATGCCGCGCTTCAGGGAACGGCCGAGCTTCAATCTGGATTCGTTCAACGCCACCCTCTCGGCGGCGCTTGAGCTGGGCTATGCAAGCCACAAGGGGCTGTTCATCCCCGGGGTGGCCGGCATCGGCGTGCCGGTTCTCGATTCCCATTCGCGCCCGCTGGTCGCGGTCAGCACGGCATTCCTGAACGAGTGGATCGCGCCCGGCGATTACAAGGACTGTGCCGCACTGATCTGCCGGACCGCCAAGGCGATCGGCGCCGATCTTGCCGGCGGCGGACCTGTAGCAAGCCCCGCCATGCGACAGGAGGTGCCAAATGAACCCTGACCTGCCCGCGCCCCGTCTGTTCATCGACGGCAACTGGATCGAGCCCGCCGACCGGGCCACCCATACGCGGACCAACCCCGCCAACGGCCGGATCCTGGACCGGCTGCCCCATGCCACGGCGGGCGATCTCGACCTGGCTCTGAACGCGGCCTCGCGAAGTTTCCCCGCCTGGGCCGCCGTCCATCCACGCGAACGGGCGCGCATTCTTCGCCACGCGGCCGAGACGCTGCGCCAGCGCGCAGACACGATTGCCCGCGCCGCCACCCTCGAGATGGGAAAACCCGTCACCGAGGCCAAAATCGAGGTGGCGGTCGCCGCCGACGAGATGGACTGGCTCGCAGAAGAGGGCCGCCGCGTCTATGGCCGCATCATCCCCGGCCTGAGCGATGGTGCCGAACTCAGCGTTCTGCACGAGCCGATCGGTCCTTCGGCCGCCTTCGCCGCCTGGAATTTCCCGGTCGTCAATGCGGTGCGCAAGATCGCCTCCTCGCTCGCGGCGGGCTGTCCCTGCATCTACAAACCCGGCGAAGAGGTCGCGGTGACCAGCGGCATGGTGGTTCGGGCGCTGGCCGAGGCGGGTGTGCCGGCGGGCGTGGTGGCGCTTGTCTTCGGTGTGCCCGGGGACATTTCCGAACACCTGATCGCCTCGCCCATCATCCGCAAGGTCTCGTTCACCGGGTCGGTCGCGGTCGGGCGTCATCTGATGATGCTGGCCGCACGGGGAATGAAGGCCACCACCATGGAACTGGGCGGGCACGCGCCGGTCCTGATTCTCGCGGATGCCGACATCGGCCTGGCGCTCGATCTTTCTGCCAAACGCAAATACCGCAATGCCGGGCAGGTCTGCGTTTCGCCGACGCGGTTTTTCGTGGAGGATGCGGTTTTTCAGCAATGCTGCGACGGCTTCGGCGAACGCGCCGAAGCGGTGCGGGTCGGCGACGGCCTTGACCCCGCAACCGAAATGGGCCCGCTCATCCATGCCCGGCGGCTCAGAACCATCGAGGAACTGGTGGCGGATGCGCTGGACCACGGCGCGACCCTTGTGACGGGGGGCGCGCGCATCGGCAATGCCGGGAATTTCTATGCGCCGACGGTACTAGCCAACGTGCCCGATGAGGCGCGAATCATGAACGAGGAACCTTTCGGCCCGGTGGCGATCATCAACCGCGCCGCCGATTTCGAGGATGCGATCGCCCAGGCAAACCGCCTTGACTACGGGCTTGCGGCCTATGCCTTTTCAAGAGACGGTCGCCGCCTTCGCGAGGCGGGCCTGCGCCTGCGGGCCGGCATGGTCGGCCTCAACTCCTATTCGATCAGCACGCCTGAAACGCCGTTCGGCGGCCTCGACGACAGCGGTCACGGTTCGGAACTCGGGATCGAGGGGCTGACGGCCTATTTCACCACCAAGACGATCAGCAGGGCCGACTGAGATGTCGCTGGCCGAACAAACCGCCAGCCGGCCCGACGCGCCGGCATTTCAGATGCCCGGACGGACATGCCGATGAACGACGCGGCCAGAGATGATGCGCTGACGGGAGGTCAGGCCCTGGTCCGGCGCCTGACGGCCGAAGGCGTCGATACGGTCTTTCTCATACCCGGCGTTCAACTGGACTGGGCCGTCGATGCCCTGGCGCAAACGCCCGGCATGCGCATGATCGTTCCCCGCCACGAACAGTCGGCAAGCTACATGGCCGACGGCTATGCCCGCGTGTCCGGCAAGGCCGGCGTCGCCATGGTGGTGCCGGGGCCGGGAATTCTCAACGCCGGGGCGGGTCTGGCGACGGCATATGCCTGCAATTCGCCGGTCCTGATGCTGGTCGGACAGATCCATGCCGATTCGGTCGCACAAGGCCACGGCAACCTGCATGAACTTCGCGACCAGACACGGGTGCTGGAGGGAATCGTCAAGTGGAACGCCCGCGTCACCGCCCGCGACCGCCTCGAAAGCACTCTGAACGCCGCCTTTCGCGAGATGTTCAATGGGCGCACCGGGCCGGTTTCGGTCGAGATCCCTTACAACTTCCTGATCGAAAACGCCCCGCCGGGCACGCCCCTGCCGCCCGGCGCACCCGATCCGGCCCGCGCGCCCGACGCCCGGGCGATCAGGGCCGCCGCGGATCTGCTGAACGACGCGGAGTTTCCCCTGGTCTATGTCGGCGGCGGGTCGGCCGGCGCAATCGACCAGATCAGGGAACTGGCCGACAGGATCGGCCTTCCGGTGATCGGCAGCGAGAACGCCCGCGGCCATCTGCCCGACAGCCATCCGTTGTCGTTCACGGAACTGGAGGGGCGGGAACTGTTTGCAAGGGCCGATGTCGTTCTCGTCCTCGCCAGCCGGTTCATGGAAGCGATGACAGCCAGGCCAAGCTGGCCGCAGAAGGGCAAGAGATGGATCTATCTCAATTGCGAATCCGCGCATCTGTCCGCACCCAGAAAGGCCGATTGCGCCATCTGCGCGGATGCCTCGCTTGGCCTGCGATCGCTGTTGCCGTTGCTGAAGCGCCACGAGGTCGTCAGCCAGGCCGAGTCCGGCCGGATCAAGGCACGGGCCGATGAGCGGATCAGCGCGCTCGGCGATCTGGCGTCCTACGTCGGGGCGCTGCGCCGGGCGCTGCCCCGAAACGGGATTTTCGTCAACGAACTCACCCAGGTCGGCTATCTGGCGCGCGTCGCCTTCAGGGTCGAGGATCCCGCCACCTACATCGGCCCGGGATATCAGGGCACGCTCGGCTACGCTTACCCGACAGCACTTGGCGCAGCGATCGCGGGTGCGGGGCGGCGGGTCTACGCGATCAGCGGCGACGGCGGGTTCGGCTGGTCGTGTTCCGAAATGGCGACCGCGATGCGCTACGATCTGCCGGTGACACTGGTGGTCTTCAACGACGGCCATTTCGGCAATGTGCGCGGCATTCAGCGGCGCACCTTCGGGCGCGAGGCGGCTGTGGCGCTGCGAAACCCGGATTTCGAAAAGCTGGCCGCCGCCTACGAAATGCCGTTTGCACGCGCCGACGGGCCGGCCGCGCTCGAGGCTGCGCTGAAGCGATCGAACGCGCTTGCCGGGCCGATGCTGATCGAAGCGCCGGTGGGCGAGATGGCCAGCCCCTGGCCGCTGCTTCGCCTGAGGCCGCCCTTCGGGACGGACGAAACCGACGACGACACGGAGGCGCCGTCATGAGCGTTCGTCAAACACCCGCTCCGCAACCGGCGGACGGCAATCCGCCGGACCGCAAGCCCGGTTGCCCAAATCCGACCGGGCCTGTCGGCCGTTTCAGGGGACGGCCTATGCCTTCAACCGCGCCGCAGACTCGTCGGCTGGCAACGCGCCCCGCCTTCTTCGCTCAAGGACCTGAAATCTGAAAGGAACAAGAATGACCATCATAGATGTCCACACCCATATGCTGAACCGCGAATGGTTCGAGATGATCCGCAAGCACGGCAAGCGATACGAAATCGGCCCGGCGGCGGGCGGTGTCGAAGGCATACTGTTCGACAAGGCCCCTTTCATGACGCCGATGCCCGGTCACTTCGACTATGACTACCGGATCGAGCAGATGGACAAGGCCGATGTCGATGTCGCCGTGGTGTCGCTGACCTGCCCGAACGTCTATTTCGGCAGCCAGGAGGTCAGCCTGAAGGCGGCGCAGATCGTCAATGACGACATGAGCGAAGCCCAGTCCCGCTTTCCCGACCGCATCCGCTGGATGACGTCCCTGCCTTGGGAGTATCCCGAACTGGCGGTCGCCGAACTGGAGCGCACGGTCAAGAACGGTGCCGTCGCCGTGATGGTGCTGGCCAACATCAACGGCCGGTCGCTGACCGATCCGGTCTTCGCGCCGGTATGGCAGGCCATCGACGACCACGCCTTGCCGGTTCTGGTTCACCCCACGGTACCGCCGGGAGCGGCCGAAATGGATCTGGTGAATTTCAACCTGACCGCCTCGGTCGGTTTCATGTTCGACACGTCGCTCGCATTCGCGCGGATCTTCTATGACGGGTTTCTCGACCGCTATCCCAACCTGAAACTGATCGCCAGCCATGCCGGCGGCGCGCTTCCCTATCTGGTGGGACGGCTGGACCAGTGTTTCGACAACATGGGTGCCTGCAAGGTCAAGACCCGCACCAGACCCAGCGCCTACATGCGCCGCATCTATTTCGACAGCGTCACCTATCGTACCGAAGCCCTTGAAATGTGCGTGCGCGTCGCTGGCGCGGATCGCGTGATGTACGGCTCGGACTATCCTCACAACATCGGCGACATGAAGGGTTGCAGGGATCGGGTCGACGCGCTGCCCGCCGAACAGGCCAGGGCGGTTCGCAGCGAAAACGCGCTGCGGATATTCAATCTGGGGCTCTGACCGGGCCCGGGACCGCCCGAAGGTGCGATCAAAAAAACACGGGTTTGAAACAGGAGACGGGCGGTTGCCGGCCATCGCCGATCGCCCCTCCCCGCCAGATCAAGACGATCTCGCCGTTCCGGACTCCTGCGCAGAACCGGCGCCGTCACGTCCGCCGACAGGCGTGCCGCGCAGGCGCGCACCGGCCATGAACGCGCTGTCCTGAAGCCGGCCCATCATCTTCCTGCGAAATCTTCATTATCAATTGCTTGTTTTCGTAGCTATAGGTCGGTTGCGGCGCCGTCCATGTCGCAATCAACGCAGTTCCCGGGGCCGCAAATGGCAAAAAGGGGCTATGCGGCCAACCCGGGGAATGCCCCCGAACAGTCAGGGAACAATGCGCATGTCGGAAGAAGAAGACATCGTCCTGTCGGAACTCGACGACGAGGAACTGGTCCAGCAGATGTTCGACGACCTCTATGACGGTCTGCGCGAAGAGATCGAGGAGGGCGTGAACATCCTGCTCAGCCGGGACTGGGAGCCTTACGAAGTCCTGACCAAGGCGCTGGTGGGCGGCATGACCATCGTGGGCGCCGATTTCCGCGACGGCATCCTGTTTGTCCCCGAAGTGCTTCTGGCCGCCAACGCGATGAAGGGCGGCATGGCGATCCTCAAGCCGCTTCTGGCCGAAACCGGCGCGCCGCGCGTCGGCAAGATGGTGATCGGAACCGTCAAGGGCGACATTCACGACATCGGCAAGAACCTGGTCAGCATGATGATGGAAGGCGCCGGTTTCGAGGTGGTCGATCTGGGCATCAACAACCCGGTGGAAAACTATCTCGATGCGTTGCAGCGCGAGGACGCCGACATTCTGGGCATGTCGGCGCTGCTGACCACGACCATGCCCTACATGAAGGTCGTGATCGACACCCTGGTCGAGCAGGGCCGGCGCGACGACTATATCGTCCTGGTCGGCGGCGCCCCGCTGAACGAGGAATTCGGCAAGGCCATCGGCGCCGATGCCTATTGCCGCGACGCCGCCGTGGCCGTGGAAACCGCCAAGGCGTTCGTGGGCCGCAAGCACAACCGGATGACGGCCTGAGCCGATGCCCCGGCGCCATGCATCGGCCCGCCGGTCCGCGCGGCGGTCGGATGACGCGCGCCCCCTGCCCGGGCGCAGCCTGGACGATCAAAGCCTGACCGAACAGGGCCTCGCGGCGCCCGACCGCATGAACGGCCGCATCCTGGTGATCGCCTGCGGCGCGCTGGCGCGCGAGATTGTCGAACTCAAGACGCGCAACGGCTGGGACCATATCGACCTGACCTGCCTGCCGGCGATCTGGCACAATCACCCCGAACGGATCACGCAGGCGGTGGAGGCGCTGGTGAGGAAACACCGCGCCACCCATGACGAGGTGTTCGTCGCCTATGCCGATTGCGGCACCGGCGGGCTGTTGCGCACCGCCTGCGACAGCCTTGGCGTTCAGATGATCGAAGGCCCGCATTGCTATTCCTTCTACGAGGGCAACCGCGCCTTTGCTGCCCATGACGACGAGGTCACGGCCTTCTACCTGACCGATTTCCTGGCTCGGCAGTTCGATGCGTTCGTGTGGAAACCGCTTGGCCTCGACCGCCACCCGGACCTGATCGAGATGTATTTCGGCAATTATCGCAAGCTCGTCTATCAGGCCCAGACCGACGACCCCGCCCTGACCGAGCGCGCCCGCGACTGCGCCCGCCGCCTGGGCCTGGAATTCGAACGCCGGCAGACGGGCTACGGCGATCTGCAAGCGACGCTGGCGCAATGGGCCAAGCGCCCGCCCAAGGGGGAATGACCGCCGGGGCGCTTACCGCGTGGTGAGCTATTTCAGCTGACTGTCCTTGCTGGCGCGCCGGTTGATACGCGCGCACACCCTGCCCCGCCCGTCGCGTTCCTGCTGGCAGTCCAGGCACAGCTTGACGCCGGGCAAGGCCCGGCGCCGCGCCTCGGGGATCGGTTCGTCGCATTCGGCGCAATGGGTCAGGCTCTCGCCGACCGGGCCGCGCCGCGCCTTGAGGCGGGCCAGTTCGTCGTTGATCGACGCCTCGATCTGTTCGTTGACGGCCCCGTCCCGGGCCCAGCCGCCTGCCATGTGTACGCCTCCCGCGATGGTTCCGAACGGGGGCACGCCGCGCCGGTCAGGCGCTGGCCAGCATGCCCTTTTCGCGCGCCAGATCGCGCATCTTCCTTTGCAGCTTCTCGAAGGCGCGCACCTCGATCTGGCGGATGCGTTCGCGGCTGACATTGTATTGCCCGCTCAGGTCTTCCAGCGTCACGGTCGTGTCCGACAGCCGGCGCTGGGTCAGGATGTCCTTCTCGCGGTCGTTGAGCACGTCCAGCGCCTGCGCCAGCAGCTCGCGCCGCGCCTCCAGTTCGTCGCGCTCGGCATAATCGCCGGCCTGGTCGGCATCCTCGTCCTCCAGCCAGTCCTGCCATTGCATCGTGCCTTCGCCCTCGGCGCCGACGGTGGCGTTCAGCGAGGCATCGCCGCCGGACATGCGCCGGTTCATGCTGATCACCTCTTCCTCGGTCACGCCCAGGTCGGTGGCGATGCGCGCCACATTGTCGGGATGCAGGTCGCCCTCTTCCAGTGCGCCAATGCGCGCCTTGGCCTTGCGCAGGTTGAAGAACAGCTTTTTCTGGGCGCTGGTGGTGCCCAGTTTCACAAGGCTCCACGACCGCAGGATGTATTCCTGAATGCTGGCGCGGATCCACCACATCGCATAGGTGGCAAGGCGAAAGCCCTTTTCGGGATCGAAGCGTTTCACCGCCTGCATCAGGCCCACATTGGCCTCCGAGATCACCTCGGCCTGGGGCAGGCCGTAGCCGCGATAGCCCATGGCGATCTTCGCCGCCAGCCGCAGGTGGCTCGTGACCATCCTGTGCGCGGCCTCGGTGTCCTGTTCCTCGACCCAGCGCTTGGCCAGCATGTATTCCTCTTCCGGTTCCAGCAGAGGAAACTTGCGGATTTCCTGCATGTAGCGGTTCAGCCCGCCCTCCGGCGTCGGCGCCGGCAGATTTGCATAATTTGCCATGTTATCTTGCCCCCTCCCACGATGTTTCTACTCTTAACATAGCATATGGGTCAGCTTTACAACGTTTGCAAGAGCGTCTGGTTCCATTATTCGCCTGATTTCAGCGGTTTGAAAGCATAACCTCTCCTGATCGCGCATACGTGCGGTTCGTGACGGGGATTGTAACATTCAAATCCCCCCTTTCAGCCGCCCCGCAGGGCCGCGACCAGCCCGGCCATGTCGGCGGGCATCGGCGACTCAAAGCGCAGGCGCGCGCCGCTCAGCGGATGCTCAAAGCCCAAAACCGCGGCATGCAGCGCCTGGCGCGCAAATCGCGACGCCGCCGCGACGGCGCCGGCACCCAGCGCCCGTTCGGGCAGCAGGCGGCGCCCGCCATAGGCCGGGTCGCCGATCAGCCCGTGCCCGGCATGGGCCATATGCACCCGTATCTGGTGCGTGCGCCCGGTTTCCAGCCAGCATTCCACCAGCGCCGCCGCCGCGGGGGTGCCGAAGGGTTCGACGACCCGCACCCGCGTGATCGCGTGCCGCCCGCCCTCAAACACCACCGCCTGTTTCTGCCGGTCGCTCCGATGCCGGGCCAGCCCGGTGGTCAGCTTCAGGATGTTGCCGGGTTCGAACGAGGCCCCCCGGACCCCGCGCAACCGCGGGTCGCTGGCGTCGGGCACGCCGTGGCAGATCGCCCGGTAGTATCTTTCGACCTCATGCGCCTCGAACTGCGCCGCCAGGCCCCGATGCGCGGCGTCGGACTTGGCCACCACAAGCAGGCCGCTGGTATCCTTGTCGATGCGATGCACGATACCGGGGCGTTTCACGCCGCCCACCCCCGAGAGGCTGTCGCCGCAATGATGCAACAGCGCGTTGACCAGCGTACCGTCGGGCGATCCGGGGGCCGGATGCACGACCAGGCCGGCGGGCTTGTCGATCACGATCAGGTCGTCGTCCTCGTGGACCACGTCAAGTGCGATCGCCTGCGCGCCGATATGGCTTTCGCCGGCTTCCTCGACGGTGATGGCCACGGCATCGCCCTCGGCCACCCGGGCCTTGAGGTCCGTCACCACCTCGCCCGCCACCGCCACCGCCCCCGTGGCGATCAGCCGGGCCAGCCGCGTGCGCGACAGGGCGGCATCGTCTGGCACATCGCGCGAAAGCGCCTTATCAAGGCGCTGCGGCGGGTTGGCCGCGATGACAAAGCGAATGGTGTTGCGGCCCATGTCCGATCCTTCCGATCCCGGCGATCCCGCTTCCGAGCCGGGAAACCTCCGCTTCCTGCGTCGCCTGGTCACGGTCCTGATGGCGGTGATGATTGCCGGATTCCTACTGATCGTGGCGCTGTTTGTCATCCGTTTGTCGGCCAGCGCACCGGTGCTGCCCGATACCATCTCGCTGCCCGACGGCACCACCGCCGAGGCCTTTACCGTCACGCGCGACTGGTATGGCGTGGTCACATCGGACGGACGCATCCTGATCTTCGACCGCCAGAGCGGCAATCTGCGCCAGACCATCGTCATCGCCACCGAAGGCTGAACCGCGCCGGGACCCGACCCGCCAGCGGGGCAAATCCGCACGTATCGGGGCGCATGGCCCGACCGTCGGGTGCCGCGCCGTCCGGCCAACCGCCGTGCTGGCGCGGCGGGGGCGGTCATTGCCGGCGCGGTTCCGGGCAGGCCGCGCGCGCGGCGGCGGGGCCTTTCCCCGGTTCCCGGCGCGCCATCGCCGGCTCGAACATCCGGGCGCGGCCGCGGCCGGCGCGCTTGGCGGCATAAAGCGCCAGATCGGCCCGATGCAGCAAATCCGCCGGATCGTCGCCGCCTTGCCCGTCGCTGAACGCGATGCCGATACTGGCCGAAACGCGGCAAATCTGCGTGCCATAGGCGATCGGTGCCTCGAACCCGGCGATCAGCCGCTTGGCAATCTCGCCCAGTCGCGCCCGGTCGGTCAGGCGGTGAAAGATCAGCAGGAATTCATCGCCGCCGACCCTTGCGACGGTGTCGTAGCTGCGGGTTTCCGCGAGCATGATGCGCGCCACGCGTTGCAGCACATGATCGCCCGCCGCGTGCCCCAGGCTGTCGTTCACCGCCTTGAAGAAATCCAGATCGAGATGCATCAGCGCGAACGGATGTCCCGCGCCCGTCAGCCGGCGCAGGACGTGATCCGCCGCGCGGCGGTTCTTCAGCCCGGTCAGGGTGTCGGTGAACGCCTGCTCCTCCGCGGCGATCTTGGCGCCCTGAAGGCGCAGGTTCAGGCTGCGCGAGGCCTCCATCGCGGCGGTCTTGGCCTCGACCAGATACAAAAGCTCTATCGCGAGATCGGTGGGGGAAAAATCGGCGCTGGTCAGGGCATGGTCGCGCACCGCGTCCAGCACCGAAATGCCGAAGGACAGGTTGACGATCGCGCCGCCCTCTCCGGGCAGCGGCACGATCTGCCCCTTGAAGGCGGTCCGGGGCGCGTCACGAAAGCGCAGCCGCAGCAGGCCGCCGGGTGCCGCGACCAGCCCGGCCATGGTATCGACGGCGCGCGGCCGCGCGAGTTCGAACAGTTCCAGAAACCGCCGCCCCGGCATCGCAAGGTCCGGGCGCAGCTTTTGCAGCGTCGGGCCGGCATGGGTCACATGGCCCGCTTCATCCAGCAGCGCGTGCAGCGGGCACAGACGCCCGAGCACTTCACCCAGATGTTCGCGCGCCATCATCGCGCCGATGCGCCCAGGTCGAACCGGCGCCCGGCCGCGAAGGCGGTTTCGACCAGCGTGATCGCGATCACCTCGGCGCCATCGGCGCTTGCACGCTCACGCTCGATCGTGGCCAGCGCGCCGTAATCGTCGGCCATGGCCCGCAGGATGCCCGTCATCACGCTGCCAAAGCCGGGCAGCCCGGGCCCGCAGGCCAGGCTGAACCGGCCGGAGGCATGTTCGCGCAACTCCAGCGCCGGCAATTGCAGATCGGCGACCGCCAGACGCGCCCTGTCGGGCAGATCGTCGAGCGAATGCAGGAAATCCACATAGGTCACGCCGCCGAACCGCAGCAGCCGGCGCAGCGCCTCGGTCCGGGGGTGCGAGACCAGATAGGTGCCCAGGTCTTCCAGCATCCCGGCCCGGTCGCGCCCCAGCACCTCGCCCAGGGCCGCCAGCAAACGCCGGCTCTGGCCGTCGTCGTAGTTCAGCATCGCCTCGAACTGCGTGAACCCGAGCCCGGCGCGCCGGGTCGCGCGCCGCCAGCAATCCGCGCCATAGGTATCGCAGACAAAGGACTGGATCGCCCTGTTGATCAGACCATGCATCGCCAGCCGCCCCCCGGTATCTCTGGTGCCGGCTTCAGCATTGCCCGGGGCGTTTAACAAACCGCAAACAGATGCAATTCTAGGCGAATTCCCGATCCGCGCACCCCGTCAATAGGCCGGCACCAGCACCGCGTCGCCGATCAGCAGGGCGCGCCCGCCACTGGGGGCGATGGAATAATCGCCGTCCTGGGCGCGCGCGATCACATCGGCCGGCAGCAGCGGCCAGGTGTCGGCGACGGGGTCGTAGATCACCCGCACCGAGGGGTCCTCGCCGCCGCGCAGCATCACATGATTGCCGCGCGCCCGCCCCGCATCGTCGAGAAACAGCACGATTCCCTGCACGCCCGCCCCGGGCACCGGCGCGAAATCGCCCAGCACCATGACACAGCCGGGCCGCCCGCCGGGCAGCGTATGGCGGCAGCCCTTCAGCCACTGGTCGCGGTTGATCGCCGGCAACGCGCCCAGCGCGGCCGGGTCGAGGGCGGCGCCCTCGGGGCGCACCGGCAGCAGCCGGGCCAGTTCGGCGGCCGCCAGCGGCAGCCGCAGCCGGTCGATCGCCTGCCGGTAGTGATACGGGTCGGCCCGATCGCCCACCAGCGCCAGCAATTCGCCAAGGTCGCCATCGCCGTCCCGTTCGGCCAGCGCCGCGAGGCGCTCCAGCCCGGACCGCCCGGCGCGGCCCCAGTCATGCGCCATGTGCCACAGCGGCAGATCCGGCGCGCTGGCGCGGCCATCGGCATAGCGGGCGACCTGGCTGGTCGCCGAAATGCGATAGGCATCCAGCACCGGCGTCAGCCACAGCGCCGCCCCCGCGATCACCGCCAGCGCCATGGCGACATTCACCGCCCGGACGCGCGCCGCCCAGCCCCGCCCCGTCAGGGCCGCACCGCAATACCCCAGCCCGTAGGCCAGCAAAAACATCGCCACGCAGCCCGCCAGTACCCGGTCCGGCGTCCAGCCGTACTGGCGCACCCGGATGACGAGTGCCCAGACCGCCAGCCCCGCCAGCACCGGCACCATCAGCGCCAGCGCCCGTGTCGCCGTGCGAAGAACGCGGCCCGACACCGCCTCGGCGTCGTTGCGATCCAGTGCGCTGGAAATCAGCGTGACCGCAACCATCGACGTGGCCATCAGCGGGCCGGCGGCGGAAAACTCGCCGAACAGCTGGCTCAGCCCGCGAAACGGCACCGCCGCCAGGAACAGCGCGACCACCGCCAGGACCGGCGGCACCAGCAGCCGCAACAGCCGCAGGATCAGCACGGGGCCGATGGTGGCGCGCAGCTCGTATGCCACCGCCAGTCCCATGCCCAGCATGGCGCCGGTCGCCACGAAACGCACCCACCTCACGGCCAGCGCGGTGTCGAGCGCGTCCATGCCCACCAGCCCGATAAGGCGCGCCGACAGCAGCGCCAGCGCCCAGGCGGCGGCGACGAAAAGCCAGGCCGCGCCATAGCGCACGGTAATCGTCCAGGCGCTCTGGAACAGCGCCTCATAACGCCGCCAGTCGGCGCGCCTGCGCAGAGACACCGAAAGAAACGGGGCGGAAAAGAACACCAGAACGGCCAGCACGGCCAGCAGCACCGGATCGTCGAGCAGATCGGACGGCTTCACATAGCGCCGCCCGGCCAGCAGCGTCAGCGCCGATATCGGTACCGCCAGGATCAGCGCCCCGCCCAGGGCGCGCCCGATGCGCAACGGCCCGGCCAGCGCCAGCGCGGTGCCCGCCTGTACCAATACGAACACGAACAGCACCGGATAAAGCGCCAGCGGCATCGCCGGTTCGTCCCAATGCGCGGCCAGCGCCCAGAGCGCCAGCCCCGCCGCTCCGCCCAGCCCGACCTGCGCCACCCGGCGCAAGGCGATCTGCGCCTGCCCGCCCGCCACCATCCGCATGCATCCTTTCCCGCCGTCCCGGCGATCAGACTAATGCAATCCCGGCGGGGTTGAACACCGGCATTCGGCGGCAACGCCATGGCAGCGCCAGCCCCGGTGTTCGGCGGCTCCCCGGTCGGCTCTGCAACCGGCGGATCGCACGGCCCTGCCCGGCGCGCTTTCAGAAATCCGTCGGAGCGCCGCCCTCGGCCTTGCGCCGGGCCACGAAATCGGCCAGCTCGTCGCGGATGCCCGCATCCATGGGCGGGGGTTCGAAGGTCGCGACGATCTCGCGGAACAGCAGATGCGCGCGCTCGGGCGTCCAGACCGCGCCGGCGGACTCCCAGGCCTCGAAATTGCGCCAATCCGACAGGAACGGCTGATAGAAGGCGGTGGTATAGCGATCCTGGGTGTGCTGGACGCCGAAGAAATGCCCGTCGGTGCCCACCGCCCGGATCGCATCCAGTGCGATATCTTCCGCACCGGTGCCGGTGATCGCCGGATCCATGTAGCGCTGGATCTGCTGCAACAGCTCGCAATCCATGATGAACTTCTCGGGCGACGCGATCAGACCGCCTTCCAGCCAGCCGGCGGCATGATAGACCATGTTGGTGCCCGACTGGACCGCGGCCCAGAGGCTGTTGGAGGTCTCCCACATGGCCTGCCCGTCCGGCACGTTGGCGGCGCAGCTGCCGCTCGAACGCAGCGGCAGGCCGTAATGGCGCGCCAGTTGCCCGGTCATCTGGGTGGCGCGCATGTATTCCGGGGTTCCGAAGGCGGGGGCGCCGGATTTCATGTCGACATTGCTGGTGAAGGTGCCGATGGCGCAGGGCGTGCCGGGGCGGACATACTGGAACAATGCGATCGCGCACAGCGCCTCGGCGATCGACTGCGCCACGGCACCGGCCAGCGTGACCGGCGCCATCGCGCCGGCCAGCGTGAACGGCGTGACCACCACCGCCTGGCCGCGCCGGATCAGCCGCAGGCAGCCGTCGATCATCGGAAAGTCATGCTTGAGCGGCGATGTCGAGTTGATGTTGGTATACATGCGCGGGCGCGACCGGAACTCGTCCTCGCTGAGGCCGCCGGCGATGCGCACCATCTCCATCACGTCCTCGACCCGTTCCTTTCCCAGGCAATAGGCGTGCATGGCCTTGTCGGTCAGCGTCAGCTTGTCGAAAATCACGTCGAGATGGCGCACCGACGGGTGGATGTCGACCGGTTCAACCGGATAGCCGCCGGCGAAGTGGATGCAGTTGAAATACTGCGTCAGCCTGAGCAGGTTGGCGCACATCTCGCGCGTGCCGGGCATCTTGCGGCCCAGGCTCATGTCCCAGTAGTTGGGCGGCGAGCTGACATTGCCAAACAGCATGTGCCGCCCGCCCACGGTCAGCGTGCGGGCGGGATTGCGCGGGGTCAGGGTGAAGCTGTCGGGCGCCTTGCCGACCATCTCCATCACGAAATCGCGCCCCATGCGCACCAGGTCGCCATCGACGCTGCACCCGGCCCGGCGCAGGATCTCCAGCGCCTCGGGGTTGAGAAACCTGATGCCGATCTCTTCGAGGATCCGCATCGCGCCGTCATGGATCGCCGCGACACCCTCGGGGCCCAGCGGTTCCACCGGGGCATCGCCGTTGAGGGGCGGCGCCCAGGGCATCTGTTCGATCACCGCGCGGCCGCGCCGCGCCGCCGCCCCGGCCCGGCCGCCGCCGCGGCGTCTGCGTTCCGATCCGTCTGCCGCCATCTCGCTCTCCCGCGCCTGCGCCCTTGCGCATGTCGCGTTCAGTCGGATTCACCAGGCGGGCGAAGGTCCGAATCCGAAGGATCGCGGCACGCCCGTCAAGCTGGCAGCATATCGGGCGGTCGCGCCGGTCAGTTCGCGACAGATCCTGTCGCAGACGGAAAAATCGCCCCGGCGCGCCGGGAAAGTGGAAAACGACAGGCAAACGGTCGCATGGGGAACTGCACGGCGGCAGTGCGCGTCTCACGATGGGGCACGAACGGAGACCGGCACATGAACCATCACTACCGCGACCGGCGCAAGATCGACCCGGCCCGGGGCGACCGGCTGGGCGACGGCAGCCCCAACGATGCCGACCGCATCGAGATCGGGCCGACGCAGCTGGCCTTTGCCGAATGGCAGGCGGCGGGGCTTGCCCTGCCCGATCTTGCCGCCATGCGCGAATTCCGCTGGCGGCGGCTGACCCGGGCCATCGCCGATCGCGGCCATGGCGGTCTGCTGATGTTCGATCCGCTCAACATCCGCTATGCCACCGACAGCACCAACATGCAGTTGTGGAACACCCACAATCCGTTTCGTGCGGTGCTGCTGTGTGCCGACGGCTACATGGTGATCTGGGACTACAAGAATTCGCCGTTCCTCAGCACGTTCAACCCGCTGGTGCGCGAACAGCGATCCGGCGCCGACCTGTTCTATTTCGACCGGGGCGACAAGGTGAACGCGCAGGCCGACGTCTTCTCCAACGAGATCCGCCTGCTTCTGGGCGAACACGCCCCGGACAACAGGCGGTTGGCCGTGGACAAGATCATGCTGCACGGGCTGCGCGCGCTCGAGGCGCAGGGCCTCGAGATCATGGAGGGCGAGGAAGTCACCGAAAAGACCCGCGCCATCAAGGGGCCCGACGAGATACGGGCGATGCGCTGCGCCAACCACGCCTGCCAGACGGCCATGCGCGCGATGGAGGATTTCGCGCGCGAGAACGTGCCGCTCGGCAACACCTCCGAAGACGACATATGGGCGGTCTTGCATGGGCAGAACATCCGGCGCGGTGGCGAATGGATCGAAACCCGTCTGCTGACCTCGGGGCCGCGCACCAATCCCTGGTTCCAGGAATGCGGGCCGCGCATCGTGCAGAACAACGAAATCGTGGCCTTCGACACCGACCTGATCGGCGCCTATGGCATCTGCATCGACATTTCCCGCAGCTGGTGGATCGGCGATGCCGCGCCGCCCGGCGCGATGATCTACGCGATGCGCCACGCCCATGAACATATCATGACCAACATGGAGATCTTGCGCCCCGGCATCACCATCCCCGAGATCACCGCCCGCGCGCACCGGCTCGACGAGCGGTTCGAGGCGCAGAAATACAGTTGCCTGATGCACGGTGTCGGGCTTTGCGACGAATGGCCGCTGGTGGCCTATCCCGACCAGGCGGTGGCGGGATCGTTCGACTATGCGCTGGAACCGGGCATGGTGCTGTGCGTCGAGGCCTGCGTCGGCGAGGTCGGCGGCGATTTCTCGATCAAGCTGGAAGATCAGGTGCTGATCACCGAAGATGGGCACGAGAATCTGACCACCTATCCCTTCGACGCCGCCCTGATGGGTGGCTGACGGGCCGGAGACTGCCTTGACCGACGACCCTGACGACCGCCCCGGAACGCCGCCCTGTTTCGCCCATGAACTGATTGCCGGCCAGCCGGTCGATGCCGAGACATGGCGCGACGTGAGCCGCTTTCGCCGCGCCGAGCGCGCCCGTCTGCTGGCGCTGCGCAAGGCACTGGCGCAGGAAAGCCGCGCCGAGCAGGCGCAGACCATCGCCGGCCTGCTCGACGAGATCGTGCAGCCAGGCCCCGGCATGGTGATCGCCGGCTACTGGCCGATCCGGTCGGAACTGGACATGCGGCCATGGATGACGCGGGCGCATGAAACGGGCGCGCAGGTGGCGCTGCCGGTGGTGGTCGAAAAGGGCCGGCCGCTGGAATTCCGCCACTGGGTGCCGCGCTGTGCCATGGTGCGCGGGGTCTGGAACATTCCCGTGCCCGCCGAGGGCGAGGCGCTGCGGCCCGATGTGGTGATTTCCCCGGTGCTGGGAGTGGATCGCGAGGGCTATCGCCTTGGCAATGGCGGGGGCTATTACGACCGCACACTGGCCGAACTCGACCCGCGCCCCCGGGTCATCGGCATCGGCCAGGACTTTGCGCGGCTGGCCACGATATTCCCGATGCACTGGGACATTCCGATGGACCGCGTCATACTGGGCGACGGCACCCACTGGCGCCAGGGCGAGGAACCGGCCGGCTGATCTTGTGGCGCCCGACCCTCGCGACGATCGCCCTCGTGTGATCGGCGCGCAACCGCCATCTTGGCTTTTCGGCCGGCAACGCCAACCTTGCCCCTCAACAACCGGAGTCCCGCCCATGCCCAGCGAACGCATCACCTTTCCCGGCCATGCCGGCGCACGGCTGGCCGCCCGCCTGGATCGGGCAGAGGGGCCGCATCTGGCCACCGCGCTGTTTGCCCATTGCTTCACCTGTTCCAAGGACATCGCGGCGGCCCGGCGCATCGCGGCACGCCTGGCGGCCATGGGTATTGCGGTGCTGCGCTTCGATTTCACCGGTCTGGGCCATTCGGAAGGCGAATTCGCCAACACCACCTTCACCTCGAATGTCGGGGATCTGGCGGCAGCAGCACGCTATCTGCACGGGCGCGACATGGCGCCGGGGCTGCTGATCGGTCATTCACTGGGCGGGGCGGCGGTGCTGAAGGCGGCCGGCGAGATCGAATCGGTGCGCGCCGTGGTGACGATCAACGCGCCGTTCGATCCCGGCCATGTGACGCGCAACTTCTCCGATGCCCTGCCAAGGATCCGGGCCGAAGGCGCGGCAGAGGTCGATCTGGGCGGCCGGCCGTTCCGCATCGGCCGGGATTTCGTCGAGGACATCTCGGCCGAAAGTCTGGCCCCGGCCATCGCCAGCCTGCGCGCGGCCCTGCTGGTGCTGCATGCGCCGCGCGACACGATTGTCGGCATCGACAACGCCACCCGGATCTTCAGCGCCGCGCGGCACCCCAAGAGCTTCGTGACGCTGGATGACGCCGATCACCTGATTTCGCGCCAGCGCGACGCCGACTACGCCGCCGAAGTGATCGCCGCATGGTCCTCGCGCTACCTGTACCTGAAACCCGCCGACCCGCCGCCGGGCGCGCCCGAAGGCATCGTGCGCGTGAGCGAGGCCGATCCCGGCGGCTTTCTCCAGGATGTGCAGTCGGGCCCGCATCATCACCTGCTGGCCGACGAACCGGAAAGCCATGGCGGCAGCGACCGCGGCATGTCGCCCTATGGCTTTCTGGCCGCCGGTCTGGGCGCCTGCACCTCGATGACCATCCGCATGTATGCCCGCCGCAAGGGCTGGCCGCTGGCCCATGTCAGCGTCGATGTCAGCCACGCCAAGGTACACGCCCGGGATACCGAGGGCGGCGGCAGGATCGACGAATTCACCCGGGTGATCCGGCTGGAGGGCGATCTTGACGCCGGGCAGCGCGCCCGCCTGCTCGAGATCGCAGACAAGTGCCCGGTTCACCGCACCTTGGAGGCAAGCGCGACCATCCGCACCGAACTGGACGGCTGAAGGCAAGGGTGCGCGCGGCATTTCAATGCCCCGACACGCCAATTTGATCGGGAACCTTTCGGGCGGATTTGCATCTAATGGTTCGGACAGGGCGCAAACGCCTTGTCCGCAAACCGTGAGAAAAGGAGCCTGAAAATGAACCGTTTCGCCACAATCGCCGCCACCGCCTGCGCCCTCGCAGCCGGCCCCGTGATCGCCCAGGATGCCGCCGTTGCCGACCATCCGCCCAAGGCGCCCTATCAGAAAGTCTCCGATCTGGTGAAACTGCCCGATTTCCTTCCCGGCATCGGGCAGCTCTATGTCGATCCGGCGACCCTGCCCGCCGGCCCGTTCGTCGCCTACGACCACGATGGCCGGCTGGTCAGCACCATCTACATGATCCCGATCTCGTCGATGAATGCCGACACGGGCTTTGACGACCTCGCGGCACCGGGCGGCAATGTCGATCACGTCGACATCTACTACAATGCCGGCCATCCGGGGGTCGAGGAGCCGCACGAACACATCGTGCTCTGGCATGTGCCGGCGGCCGACGAAGCCAGCGTGGCCAAATAGGATGCGGCGCAGAACCTTCCTGCGGGGCGGCAGCACACTGGCTGCCGCGCTCGCGATTTCGCCCCGGTGCGCCCTGGCCGTGCCGGTGGCGGACATCGCCATGGACGGGCGGCCCGACGGCTCCAGGGTCTGGTTCGACCCGCGCGGATTGCTCGTGCGGCCCGGCCAGACCGTTCGCTGGACCAACCGGGACAGCGCCAATTCGCACACCGCAACGGCCTACGCACCCGAAAACGACGACCACCCGCGCCGGATCCCCCGGGGCGCGGCGGGCTTCGACAGCGGCTATCTGCTGCCGGGCGAAACCTTCGAGGTGACGCTTGAGGTGCCGGGGGTGTATGACTACTTCTGCATCCCGCACGAACTGGCCGGCATGGTCGGGCGCATCGTGGTTGCAAAACCCGGCAGCGGGGGCGGGTTTGCCGGCTATCCCGACCAGGGGCTCGACCCGGCGATCCTGGCAGGGTTCGCGCCGGTGGCCGACATTCTTCGACAGGGCGCAATACCGGGACGGGAGGGCTGAGATGACACCGCATCGCGCATACCCCGCCCGACGCCCCGGCGACGACCGCCCCGAGGACGTGCCCGAAGACGTGCTGATCGCACTGGCCAGGAACCGCGACGAGGCCGCGGTGCGCGAACTGGTCCGGCGCTGCAACCGGCAATTGTTCAGGGCGGCGCGCGCCATCCTGCATGACGACGCCGAGGCCGAGGACGTGGTCCAGGCCGCCTATGTGACGGGTTTCACCCGGCTGGACGAATTCCGCGGCGAATCCGGCCTTGCCACCTGGCTGACCCGTATCGCCATGAACGAGGCCTATGCGAGACTGCGCCGCCGCGCGCGCATCGTGAACATCGCCGAGTACCGCAGCGAGGCCGCAACCCACCCGGACCGGACCGCAGACACCATGACATCGCCACCGGAAACGCCCGAATTCGAAACCGGCCGCAACGAGGTCCGCAGGTTTCTGGAACGCGCCATAGACGCGCTGCCCGAACCGCTGCGGCTGACCTACATGCTGCGCGACGTGCAGGACATGCCCACGCGCGAGGTGGCCGAACTGCTTGGTATCAACCCGATCACCGTGAAGACCCGCCTGCTTCGGGCGCGGCGCCGGCTGCGCCGCGAGGTCAGGCAGAACCTGGCCCCCGAATTCTCGGCCATATTCCCGTTCGACGGCGCCCGCTGCGCCGGGATGGCCGACCGCGTCATCCGCGCCTTGCGGCCCTGAACCGTCCGGTCAGGCATGGACCGTTCGCCACTGCGGCGCAACGCAAAAGGCCCGGGCGCGCACCCGGGCCATTTGCCATCGTCGAAAGAACGATCAGCGGCGGGCGTCGCCCACCAGTTTCCACAGCGCCGGCAACAGCATGGCCGCGAGGGCCAGCTTGATCGCGTCGCCCGGCAGGAACGGCGTCAGCCCCCATTGCAGGATCGGCTGATCCCAGCCGTAAAGCTGGCCGAGCCAGAACAGGCCGGGCACATAGATCAGCACGTTGCCGATCACCATCGCCAGCGCCATGCGTCCGAACGAACGGTCCCAGCCGCGCGCCGCCAGGGCGCCCAGCGCCGCCGTGGCCAGCACATAACCGGCAAGATATCCCCCGGTACTGCCCATCATGTAGTTCAGACCGTAGGTTTCGGCCGAGGATCCGACAAAGACGTCAAAACCCAGGGCACCGACGATCAGATATCCCAGGATCGTCGCCAGCCCGAGGCGGGCGCCGTAGGCGGCCCCGATGGACAGCACCGCGAACGTGCCCATGGTGATCGGCACCGGCCACATCGGCACCCGGATCTTGGCGGATATCGCCAGAACGGCGATCCCGAGTATCACCAGCACCGCCTGTTTGGCACGCAGCGCGGCACCCGATTGCGGGCCGAGACTCTCGGCCAGGGCGCCTTTCGTTGCAGCTAGGGTCATGTCTCATCTCTCCTGTCGGATTTGAACGCTTCGATCACAGGAATGCCGCAATTGCCGCATTGCCGCAAGGCTATTTGCCGACGCGGCCGGCCCCGGGGGACGGGTCGCGGCGACAGGCGGTCCACATCGCGTAATCCTTGCGCGGTCCACGCACCCGCCATTCGACCCGCCATTCGGGCCATTGCCCGAAATCATGGCGAACGGCATAGCGATCGGGCGGGCAGTCATGCACATCGCGCGATTGGTCCCGGCCCAGCGCGATCCCGTGAAACG
>JAGRMG010000097.1 GCA_020441385.1 Paracoccaceae bacterium | reverse complement strand
TGGTGACCCCGGCAGGACTTGAACCTGCAACCTATCCCTTAGGAGGGGATTGCTCTATCCAGTTGAGCCACGGGGCCGCTACGCCCCTCTTAGCGGGCCGGGCGGCGCTTGTCATCGTCTTTGCGCATGCTTGTGCATGATCGCGCGATTGCGATAACATCGGGGCGACAAACGACTGGAAACACCGCCTTGTCCACAGAACCCAAACGCCCGCTGACCCTGCGCGATGTCTCCGAAGCCTCGGGGGTTTCGGAAATGACCGTCAGCCGGGTGCTTCGCAATCGCGGCGAAGTGTCCGACAAGACGCGGGTGCGCGTTCTGGCCGCCGCCAAGGAACTGGGCTATGTGCCCAACAAGATCGCCGGCGCGCTGGCCTCGAACCGGGTGAACCTGGTCGCGGTCATCATACCGTCTTTCAAGAACATGGTCTTCCCCGAGGTTCTGACCGGTATCAACGAGGTGCTGGAAGGCACCGGGCTGCAACCGGTGGTGGGCGTCACGGACTATCTGCCCGAAAAGGAAGAGAAGGTTCTTTACGAAATGCTGTCCTGGCGGCCCTCGGGTGTCATCATCGCCGGGCTGGAGCATTCCGAAGCGTCGATCGCGATGCTGAAATCGGCCGGTATCCCCGTGGTCGAGATCATGGATACCGATGGCAAGCCGGTCGATGCCATGGTGGGCATTTCGCACCGGCGCGCGGGCCGGGAAATGGCGCGGGCGATCGTCAAGGCGGGGTATCGCCATATCGGATTCATGGGCACCAAGATGCCGCTGGACCATCGCGCCCGCAAACGTTTCGAAGGCTTCACCGAGGCGCTGGCCAAGGACGGGATCGAGATCGACGACCGCGAATTCTATTCCGGCGGTTCGGCGCTGGCCAAGGGGCGCGAAATGACCAAAGCCATGCTCGACCGTTCGCCAGATCTGGATTTCCTCTATTATTCCAACGACATGATCGGGGCGGGCGGGCTGTTGTACCTGCTGGATCAGGGCATTGACATTCCCGGCCGGATCGGGTTGGCCGGGTTCAACGGCGTCGAACTGTTGCAAGGCTTGCCCCGGCAACTGGCGACGATGGATGCCTGCCGGCTCGAGATCGGGCGCAGGGCGGCCGGGATCATTGCGGCGCGTCAGCAGGACAAGCCCGCGCGCGAGATGGAAAACCAGATCATCCTGACGCCGACGATCAGCTTTGGCGACACGCTGAAGCGCCGGTAGGAAGAGACCGGACAACCGGGCCCGGGTTCGACGCACGGTGCGAACCGATGTTGCGCCACATCCGCGATCACGGCCGCGCCCGCGTCAGGACAGGAACTTGCGATCCTCGATCAGCGCCAGGAACTGCGCCAGCGCCTCCTCGACCGTCAGACCGGTGGTGTCCAGCTGCGCCAGCGCCTTGCCGTAGAGCGCCTCGCGGCTGGTCAGGATCGACCTCAGCTGTTCCATCGCCTCGGGGTTGCCGGCCATCGGGCGTTCATCGCCCTGGGCGCGCACGCGTGCCATGTGTTCGTCGGGCGCGGCCTTCAGCCAGATGGTGTGAAAATGGCCCAGCAGGGTGTTGTAGGTCTCGGGTTCGCCGACGATGCCGCCGGCAACCGCCAGGATCATCGTGTCGTGCGTGGCAATGACCCGGGTGACGGCCTGCGCCTCGAGCTTGCGGTAGCCTTCCTGACCGTAAAGCGCGATCACCTCGTCCACGGGCATGCCGCTTTGTTCTTCGATCTCGGTATTGAGTTCGACAAAGGGAATGTCCAGCGCCTTGCCCGCCAGCGCCCCCAGGGTAGACTTGCCCGCTCCGCGCAGCCCGATCAGGCAGATCCGGCGGGCGCGCAGAATCTCGGCCGGTTCCGGGCTCAGCACCCGCAGCACCGATTGCTGCATGTCGCCGCTGGCGGTTCGGAACAGATCGGCCACCCGCATCGCGTCGGAATTCCAGGGGTCGTCCTCGCCGACAAGCCATTCGATGCGGTGGTCGAGAGCGACCGCCACCCGCTGCAACAGGCCGATCGAGATGTTGCCTTCACCGGCTTCGAGCTGCGCCAGATAGCGCGGCGAGACGCCGGACATGTCCGACAACACCCGGCGCGGAATGCCGCGGCGTTCACGCGCCCGCCGCACACGTTCCCCCACCCGGCGGATCAGAACCGCGACCGAGGCATCGACCCCGGCCTCGCCGGACTGATGGCTGGTCTCGCCGCGAAAGTTCGTGATCTCGGTCATGTCGAAGGCCGATTATGAAAAATATTGCATAAACCTACGACGGGCGGCGGTTGCGTTCAAACGAAATTGCCGTCAGGCGATTGCGTTCTGCACTATCTTGCGTCTTGTGGCTGCGGCTCGGGCAACAGATGCGCCTCGACGACGGCGCGGATGTCCTCGGGCGCGGGGATCGAAACACCGTGTTGATCGGAGATCACGAAGACGCTGACGAACCGGCCCTGAAAGCACGTCCTGCCGTCCTGCCGCCCGATCACCTGGAACTCGATCGACTTGGTCCCGATGCGAACCGGCGCGACCTCGCACATGAGCGGATGGCGCGGCGTGACCGGCGAGCTGAAATCGAGGCTCATGTGAACGAAGGGCGTGCCGACATTGCGGTCGATGTTCAGCTGGAACCAGCCGGTACCGTCCAGATGCACCTCCCACCAGGCGTCGATGGCCTCGAGCGCGAACCAGGGGATATGGCCGGTGAACGCGATCTGTGCCGGGTCGCAATGGCCCCAGCCGACGCGAACCTCGTGGATGTACGGCGCGGGTCCGCCCGCGTAGGTCTGTTTGTTCATTCAATAGGTTTCCACATGATATCGGCCGTCGCTGCGCATCGTATCTCGCAGGTCGGACCAGTTCAATCCGACACCCCTGGCGATGTCGGACAGGGCTTCCTCGACGCCATGTTCCATCGCTTTCAGGCCGCAGATATAGATGTGCCCCTTGGGATTTTTCAGAATCTCCTGCACCCGTTCCGCCTCTTCGCGCAGCTTGTCCTGTACGTACTGTTTGGGCGCGTCCGATTGGCGCGAGAAGGCGAAGAGCTTTTTCATGAAGCTTTCCGGCACCTTCTTCAGAGGTCCGAAATACGGCAGATCGCCGGGGCGGCGCGCCCCGAACACCAGCGTCAGGGATTCGTTCAGCGACGGGGTCTCGCGCTGGCGGCGCATGGTAAAGCCGCGGAACGGCGCCGAACCGGTGCCGGTGCAGATCATCAGCAGATGCGCCTCCGAATCCGAGGGCAGCAGGAAGGTCGATCCGAACGGGCCGGTCAGCTTGACCGTATCGCCCTTTTGCAGGTCGCAGACATAGTTCGAACAGATGCCGTGCGGCTCGCGCTTGACGGTCAGGGACAGGTTGTTGAAATTCGGCCGCTCGCCGTCGCGCGGGCTGGACACCGAATAAAGCCGCGGCAGATGCGGGTTGCCGTCGGCATCGGTTCCCGGCGGGATGATGCCGACGCTCTGGCCTTCCAGCACCGGGAACGGCTGACCGCCCAGATCGAGGATGATGTGGCGCACGTCGGCGTCGCTGCCCGGATCGGTCAGCCGGTAGTTGCCCTGCACCCGCGCCTCGGCCGGCTTGCCCTGGTTGTAAAGGTTGATCGTCGCCTTGGATGCGGTCGCCGGAGCCTTCGCCTTGCCGCCGGCGCCCTTGTGCGCCTCGGCCAGCAGGGCCGCGATGGCGTCGTCATGGGCTTCGCCATCCGCGCCGCTGTCATCCTCGCCCTCGGGGATATCCTCCTGCTCGGGCAGTTCGGTCCAGCTGTATTGCTGCTCGAGCGTGTATGCCTCGGTCACGACCCGCCATTCGTCGATTGCGCCGGTGGGGCAGACGGGGATGCAATCCTTGCAGAACTTGCACTTTTCGACATCCACCACGACGTTGTTGTCGTCATGCTCGATCGCCTGTTCCGGGCAGGTCATCTCGCAGGTATAGCAGCGGATGCAGATTTCCGGGTCGATCAGGTGTTGTCTGAACGGCTTGGTCATGAGATGGCCCATTGTTCAATCGGTTGGTGCGTGCCGGTCCGCGCCCTGCCGGAACCGGCAGAGCGCGCGACCTTTCTTGCGTCTTACGCCATGTGCAGCTTGACGTATTCGAAATCGCCCGGCTTGTTGTCGATCCCGACCTTGGGAGGGGCGATCCAGCCGGCGTATTTGCCCGGCTCGGTGCAGGGCTTCATCAGCGACTGGATGAAATCGCCGTCCGCCTTGCTTGGCAGCCAGTCGTTGAACCTGGCATCGTAATCGGCGCCCGACAGCAGGGTTCCGTCCGGGGCGAACAGCTTGTCGGCGAACACGCCGATCTTGCGGTGGAACGCCTCGTGCGGCAGCTTCAGCTCGAACTCGATCCCGGCCTTTTCGATGATCTTGTTCCAGCGCCCGACACCGCCGGCGGCATCCTTGGTGTAGTCGTCGCGCAGCCGCATGTTGATCGCGGTCAGCGCCGGCACCTCCTTGCGCACCAGCTTGCCATCCTCGAAATCCCAGACGGCATAGGTGTCGTCGGTCAGCTTGTGGTCGTCGCCCAGCTTGACCTCCTGATAGCGCCCCTTGATGCCGGCGTTGAAGGCGTTGGCGGCGTTGGTCGAAACCTCCTGGCCGAACAGGTCCAGCGACAAGGTATAGTGCAGGTTCAGCTTTTTCTGGATCGTCGGCAGGTCGATCACACCCAGATCGCGGATCTTGTCGACGTCATAGGGGTCGGTGATGCCGGCCTCGTTCATCGCCTCGCAGGTGCGCTGGATGGTGCGGCCGACGCCGGTTTCGCCGACGAACATGTGATGGGCCTCTTCGGTCAGCATGAACCGGCAGGTGCGGCTGAGCGGGTCGAAGCCGGATTGCGCCAGGCTTTCCAGCTGCATCTTGCCGTCGCGGTCGGTGAAGTAGGTGAACATGAAGAACGACAGCCAGTCCGGCGTTTCCTCGTTGAAGGCGCCCAGCATCCGCGGCGCTTCCTCGCTGCCCGACTGGCGGCGCAGCAGGTCGTCGGCCTCTTCGCGGCCGTCACGGCCGAAATACTTGTGCAGTAGATAGACCATGGCCCACAGGTGCCGGCCCTCTTCGACGTTGACCTGAAACAGGTTGCGCATGTCGTAGAGTGAGGGCGCGGTAAGCCCGAGGAACCGCTGCTGTTCGACCGATGCCGGTTCGGTATCGCCCTGGATCACGATCAGACGCCGCATGAGCGAGCGGTATTCGCCCGGCACTTCCTGCCAGGCCGGTTCGCCCAGGTGTTCGCCGCAGGGAATGCGCCGGTCCTCGACCTGCGGGGCCAGCAGAACGCCCCAGCGGTATTCGGGCATCTTGACATAGTCGAACTTGGCCCAGCCCTTGGGATCGACCGAAACGGCGGTGCGCAGGTAGACCATGCTTTTCTGGAAGTTCTGCGGGATCAGATCGTTCCACCAGTTGATATAGCCGGGGTGCCACTTTTCCAGCGCCTTGAGGACGCGCTTGTCCGAACTGAGGCCGACGTTGTTGGGAATCTGGGTGTCGTAGCTGACATTGATGAGATCGAGCATTCGTTTTCTCCACTTTTCGGGCGAAGCGGCGGGTTGAGCGCCGCCCTGCGCCGGGACCAATCGCAGGCGGGCGCCGGCCCGCCTGCGTTTCCTTTACACGCGTTCCATGTTGTATTCGCCGCGGATGCCGCTGCCATAGCGTTGCAGCGCGCCATCGGGGCCGACCGCGTTGGGGCGCTGGAATATCCAGTTCTGCCAGGCGGTCAGGCGGCCGAAAATGCGGGTCTCCATGGTCTCGGGGCCGGCAAAGCGCAGGTTTGCCTCCATGCCCGTCATCGCGTCGGGCGAGAAGCTGGCGCGCTCTTCGAGGAAGATGCGCACCTCGTCTTCCCAGTCGATATCGTCGAAGGCATAGGTGACAAGGCCGAGTTCCTCGGCCTGTTCGGCCTCGATCGGGCTGCCCTTGTGCTGTTCGGCCCGCGCGACCTGGTCCTCGTTCTGGAACCGGTTGGCAAGCCGGGTCAGGTCGTTGCCCATCGGGTAGGCGCCGAAATTGCCCTCGGTCAGGGTGACGGTCGCCAGCGGCCGGTTGTCGCCCTCGAATTCCTCGAGCATCATGTAGCCCCGGTCCGACGCCCACAGCAGTTCGGCCAGCATTCCGGCGAAACACGACCCGTGTTCGACCAGCGCCACCAGCGAACGCGAGGTCATGTCCACCCGTTTCAGCACCCGTTTCCAGTATTGCGTGATCTCGTTGGCCAGCCAGAATTCGGAGTTCTCAAGCAGGAACGCCTCGTGTTCGGCAACCTTTTCGGGGTCGCCCTGGGTGCGGAAGACCACAAGCCCGACCTGGCGTTCGTTCAGGCGCAGATGCAGCAGCGCGTCGTCGAGTTCGCGCGCCGCCCGCAGCGTCCAGGTTTCGGCGCCCTGGCGCTGCAAGGTCTCGGTGCTGTCGGGGGCATCGTCCTGCGGCCCGGTGATCGTGACCGTCGCCCGCCCGCTATCGCGGTCGATCGCCACTTCGACGGTGGAATAGACAAGCGACCCGTCCTCGCCCAGGGTGCGGGTCAGCGGCGTCAGCTCGATGCCCTTAAGCCCCGACGGCTTGGCCGAACGGGCGGCGAATTCGCGGGCGCGTTCCTGCACCGTCTCGTCGAATTTCGAGTTCGCCACGACCTCGTCCACCAGCCGCCAGTCCACCGCGCGCTGGCCCTTGATGCCCTCTTCGAGCGTGCAGAACACATCGGCCAGATCGCGGCGCATCTTGCGCTTGTCGGTGACGCGGGTCAGCCCGCCGGTGCCCGGAAGCACCGCCAGCAGCGGCACCTCGGGCAGCGCCACCGAGGATGCGCTGTCATTGGTCAGCATGATGTAGTTGCAGGCCAGCGCCAGTTCATAGCCCCCGCCCGCGCAGGCGCCCTTGACCGCGGCGATGTATTTCTGCCCGGAATCGGCCTCGGCCGCCTCGAAGGTGTTGCGGGTCTCGTTGGTGAACTTGCAGAAGTTCACCTTGTGCGCGTGGCTGGCGCCACCCAGCATGCGGATGTTGGCGCCGGCGCAGAACACCTTGTCCTTGCCCGACTGCATGACCACGACCTTGACCTCGGGGTGTTCGAACCGCATCCGCTGAACCACGTCGGCCAGTTCGATGTCGACGCCCAGATCGTAGGAATTCAGCTTGAGTTCATAGCCGTCGAACAGCCCGCCGGTTTCGTCCACATCCATGTAGAGATTGGCGATCTCGCCATCATAGTCCACCCGCCAATGGCGGTACTTGGTCGGGTCGGTCTGAAAGTCGATGACCTTGGTCATGTCACACGCTCCATAAAAGGATCACTTGGGATGCACTTTAATACCGATTACTTCACAGGTAAACAGGTTTATGCATGATAGTGCCTATTTTTATCCAGCCAAAACAGTATTTTAGCCGAGTTCACGCAAATTTCATCCTGCTAAACTCCGTATTTGTGCATTATTTTGCACACTTCGTCAGGGCCCTTCGCCGGGATTCGCCCGCTGCCGCAACGATCGCACATAGGCGCGCAGCCAGGCCGGATCGGTGCCCATCACGTCGTTCGGCCCCAACCCGTGCAGCAGTTCCTCGACCATGGCACACAACCGCGCCGCCGCGCGCGGCCGGCCCATTTCCAGTTTCAGCGCCGCATTCGCCGCCTGGATCGCGGCGCGCACCATGCGGCGTTCGGGCGAGCCCCCGGGAAGGGCCATCCAGACCGGTTCCCAGACCTCGTGCGCCTCCCAGAAATATCCGCCGTCCAGAAACTCCCATCCCGCCCTCCAGGCATCGCTTTGCGCCAGCGTTCCGGCGTCCATTCCCGGACGCGCCGTGTGGCGCAGCGCGTCGAACGCATCCTCTGCGTGGCGCGGGTTCGCCCCCGGAACATGCGCGTGCGCCGGCGGGGCAAAGCGCGCCACGGCTCAGGCCGGGGTGACTTCGGCCGCCTCGATCCGCATCAGACGGGCGCAGAACTCGGCCACGGCGTCCAGAACCGCCTCTGGCTGTTCAAGATAGGGCGCATGACGGCAATCGTCGAGTATCGCCACATCGACCGGCGCATAGCTGCGGGTTTCGATCTCTTCGATCTGCGCCAGCGTTCCGTACTGGTCGTCCCGGCCCTGGATCGCCAGCACCGGCACGCGGATATAGTCGATCACGTCGGCGACGTTCCACGCCTCGAACCCGGCAGCCAGCCAGACATCGTTCCAGCCCCGGAAGGCGCCTTCGGGGTCGCTGTGATACTTGGCCATCTTCTGTTTCAGATCGGTTGTCGCGAAGATTTCGCGGGCGCGTTCGATCTCGGCCAGACCCATGGGTTCGGTAAAGAAATGCGGCGCCATCAGGATCAGCCCGCGCACACGATGATCCTCGATACTGCCGCCATGGATCGCGGCGATGGTGGCACCGTCGGAATGCCCCAGCAGGATGCCGCGCCGGAACCCGATCGCATCAAGCAGCGGCGGCAGAACATCCACCGCCTCGCGGGTCATGAAATCCAGCGGCCGGGGCAGTTTCACCGGATCGGACCGGCCATAGCCCTGCCGGGAATAGACGAATACGCCCATGCCGGTGCGTTCGGCCACCCGCCGCGGAAAGTCGCGCCACAACGCGGCGCAGCCAAGACCTTCATGCAGCATGACGATGGTCGGGGCCGCGTCGGGGCCGGGGCCGTAACAGGCGTATTCCAACTGGACCCCGCCCACCACCAGCGGTGTTTGCGGGGTCTCTGACCAGTCAATCGCCGCCATCAGCAACCCTCGCGCAGCCTAAACCGCTGGATCTTGCCCGTCGCGGTCTTGGGCAGTTCGTCGATGAATTCGATCCAGCGCGGATACTTCCACTTGCCGACCTTCTCCTTGACGAAATCCTTCAACTCGGCGGCCAGCGCATCGCGGTCCGCCTCGCCCTTTAGCACGACGAACGCCTTGGGTTTTTCCAGCCCCTTGTCGTCGCGGGCCGCGACCACCGCCGCCTCGAGCACCTTGGGATGCGCGATCAGCGCCTGTTCCACCTCGAACGGCGACAGCCAGATGCCCGATACCTTGAACATGTCGTCGGTGCGGCCGCAATAGACATAGCGGCCGGATTCGGTGCGTTCGTACTTGTCGCCGGTGCGGGTCCACTCGCCTTCGAAGGTGTCGCGGCTCTGGGCGCGCTTGTTCCAGTACCCGTCGGCCGCGGAATCGCCGCGCACCAGAAGTTCGCCAACCTCGCCGGTGTGCACCTCCTTGCCGAATTCGCCGATCAGGCGGATGTCATAGCCGGGAACCGCCTTGCCCGAGGTGCCATAGACCACGTCACCGGGCGCGTTCGACAGGAAAATGTGCAGCATCTCGGTCGATCCGACACCGTCGAGAATGTCAACGCCCCAGATATCGCGCCATTTGCGGCCCACCTCTTCGGGCAACGCCTCGCCCGCCGATATGCAGCGGCGCAGCCTGACCTCGGGCCGTTCCGTCTTTTCCAGCAGGGCGACCATGGCGGCATAAAGCGTCGGCACGCCGCCATAGAGCGTCGGCTGTTCGGCTTCGAGGACGTCCATCACGCTTTCCGGGGTCGGGCGGCCGTTGTAAAGCACGGCGGTGGCCCCGACCGACATCGGGAACGTCATGCCGTTGCCCAGCCCGTAGGCGAAGAACAGCTTGGCAGCGGAGAAGATCACGTCGTCTTCTTCGATCTGCAACACCTTGGCGCCATAGGTGTCGGACGTGGCGCGCAACGCGCCATGGTGGTGGCGTACTCCCTTGGGAACGCCCGTGGACCCCGAGGAATAGAGCCAGAAGGCGGTATCGTCGATCGAACAGTCGATGGCGGGCGCCGGCTCGCAGCCGGCCACGAAATCGGTGAAGTTGCCGGTGCCCTCCGGAGTGCTGGCGCCAATCGTGACGATACGCTCAAGATGGGGCGATGCCTCTGCCGCGCGCTGCACCTCGGGCCACAGTTCTTCCGACACGAACAGGCAGGTGGCCCGGCTGTCTTTCAGGATGGCATCGTAGATATCCGTGGCCAGCAGCGTGTTGAGCGGCACCGGCACGACCCCGGCCTTGATGCAGCCCCAGAAGATCTGGGGGAACTCGATCTGATCGAGCACCAGCATCACCGCCCGCGATTCGCGCGGCACGCCGGCACGTTTCAGCGCCGTCGCAACGCGGCCGGTATCGTCCGCCAGGCCGCCATATGTGACCGACCGCTTTTGCCCGGCCGCTTCGCGGAACGCGATCTTTTCGCCGCGGCCTTCCTCGACATGCCGGTCGACGAAATATGTCGCGGCATTCCCCGATTGAGTCATCCATCCTCCTCCCTGCGTGAACAGGGCTTTCGTTTCTCCCTTGCCGCTGGCCCGCTTGAGCGCAGGCCGGCGACTCGCCCGCGTGCAATAATGCACCTGAACGGGCCTTGTGCAACATATTGCTCATTGGATGCGCACTATTTTGCACATCCGGCGCCCCCGAAGTTGCGCTGGGGACGCCAGTGAACCCGGTTCGGCCTGACTCAGATTGCCAGCAGGAACAGCGTTATCGACGGGAACATCACCAGAAGGACGACCCGCACCAGGTCGGAGGCGACGAAGAACACCACGGCCTTGTAGGTCTCAACCATCGGCGTCTTCGGATCCATTGCGTTGAGAATGAACAGGTTCATCCCCACCGGCGGCGTGATGAGGCCGACCTCGACGACGATAAGCACGAGGATTCCGAACCAGATGGCCACATGTTCGGCCTCCACCCGGTTGGCCATGCCCGGCGTCATGCGGATATCCAGCGCCTTCATCTGCTCGCGGGTCAGTTCGGCCCCGTCGGCGATCGCTCCCTTGATGGAGGCCAGCATGTCCGCTGCCATGCCTTGCGGAATGCCGTTGCGCAACACCTCCATCGCCGCGTCGGCCTGCAACTCGGGTAGCGAGATGAGGTTGAAATCCATCGCCGAGATGACCGGAAAGAAGATCGGGATGGTCAGCAGGATCATCGACAGGCTGTCCATGACGCAACCGAACAGCAGGTAGAAACACAGGATCAGCATCAGCA
>JAGRMG010000096.1 GCA_020441385.1 Paracoccaceae bacterium | reverse complement strand
CTTCAAGGCCCGCCACGGGTCCGCGGCATGTCGCGGTCATTCGGATTCCGGCCTTCACCCGCCCCGGCGAGGCAGCGTCTTCGAGGACCGACGCGTTCGGCCCGGCGGGTGAATTCAATTGAACGCGACACGCACGAGCCGCCCTTGACCGGATCCAATTCCACGCAACATGCCAGGGCGCGCGATTAGCGCCCTTACCCCGTCCGCAACGGCCATGCCCCGCCTTGGGCGCCGACCTTTCCGGCACCGGCGGCATCGTTCGACCTTCCCGGCCGGGGCGGATCCTCCAGATTTGAATAATACCACTCGAACATTGAGTAACACTTGAAAACAATGCGGCAATGCAGTAGTACTTCCCAAGCCGCGTCACGAGCCGGAAGACCTCGGGCACGGCATGGCGGATGAACCGTTCCGGCAAGACCGGATGCGCCACCGTCACGTTGTCTGCCACTCGGGCCGGAACACGCGTGGGAAGTGCGATGCAGGGATTGACCGAATTCGTCCAGATGATCGTCAGCGGCACCGCGGTCGGGTGCATCTACGCGATCGTCGCACTGGGGTTCGTGCTGATCTACAAGGCCAGCGAGATCGTCAATTTCGCGCAGGGCGACCTGATGATGCTGGGCGCCTTTTTTGGATTCACCTTCATCACCATTCTCGGAATCCCGTTCCTTCTCGGGCTGCTGCTGGCGCTGGTCTGCATGGCCGGTGTCGGCGCGCTGCTGGACCGGATCGTGCTGCGTCCGATGGCGGGGCAGCCGGTATTCGCCATCGTCATCATCACAATAGGTATAGGTTTCGTGATCCGCAGCATCGTGATCTCGATGCCCGGATGGGGCACGGAGACCTATTCGATTACCGCCCCCTATTCCGGCGGCGTCAGCGCGCTGGGCGCGCTGGTGATCGGCAACGAACATCTGGCGATCATCCTCGCGACCCTGGTGCTGGTCGGTGCGCTGTATCTGTTCTTCCGCCACTCGATCCTGGGCATCGCGATGCAGGCGACCTCGCAGAACCAGTTGGCCGCCTATTTCGTCGGCATTCCGGTCAAGTCGATCCTGTCGATGATCTGGGCGATCAGCGCCGCGACCGCCGCCCTGGTCGGTATCCTGCTGGCACCGATCACCTTCGTGCATGTCAACATGGGCTTCATCGGGCTGAAGGCGTTTCCGGCGGCGGTGATCGGCGGTTTCGGGTCGTTGCCCGGTGCCGTCGTCGGCGGCCTCATCATCGGCATCGTCGAGGCGCTGGCGGGGTTCTATCTGCCCGAAGGATTCAAGGATGTCGCCGCCTATGTGCTGATGCTCGTGGTGCTGGCGATCCGGCCCAAGGGGCTGTTCGCGCAAACCTCGGCCAAGAAGGTGTGACGCCATGCATGTGCAGATGAAGACCAGCTATGATGACGACATCCGGCTGGTCCGGCACCGCGCAACCCTGCTGTGGTACGGGCTGCTGGCGCTGGGGTTGCTTGCGGCGCCGGTCCTGCTGGGCGAACATCACCTGTCGCAGCTTTCCTTCGTCGGGATCTATGCCATTGCCGGTGTCGGCGCGATGCTTCTGGTCGGCTATACCGGGCAGGTGTCGCTGGGCCAGGCGGCGTTTCTCGCGGTCGGGGCATATACCGAAGGCATATTGCTGAAACACGGCATGCCATTCGCGCTGTCGCTGGTGCTGGCAGCGGTCGTGGCGGGGCTGCTTGGCGTGGTGTTGTCGCTGTCCACGGCGCGGCTTGCCGGCATCTATCTGGCAATCGCGACACTGGCTTTCGCGTTCATTGTCGAAGAGGTTCTGACCCGCTGGGAAACGCTGACCGGCGGAAGTCTGGGCCTGTTTGTCGGGCGCATCGGCATCGGGCCGCTGGTCTTCGATGCGGAATGGAAGTTCTATTATCTCTGTGTCGGCCTGCTGGCGCTGGTGCTGTATCTGGCGATCAACCTGCTTCGGTCGCGGACCGGGCGGGCGCTGGTCGCGATGCGTGACAGCGAGATATCGGCGCAGAGCCTGGGCATCGACCTGGCCCGCTACAAGGCCATCGTGCTGGCCCTCAGCGGCGCGCTGACCGGGGTGGCGGGTGCGCTTTATGCCCATCGCATCCAGTTCATCACTCCCGATCAGTTCACCATCATGGCCTCGGTGGAATTGCTGGTGCTGGTGGTTGTCGGCGGACTTGGTTCACTGCATGGCGCGGTATTCGGCGCGGTGTTCATCGTCATGCTGCCGCAGTTCATCGGTCTGATCCGCGACGGGTTCGGCATCGGTTCGACCTATCAGGCGGGGCTGGATGCCGGCATCTACGGGCTGCTGATGGTGCTTTTCATGCTGTTCGAACCGCATGGCCTTTATGGCCGCTGGCAGAAGATCAAGCTTTATCTCGACATCTTCCCGTTCTACCGCAAGGCCACGTTCCGCCGGCAGCGGGTGTTCCAGAAATCCGAGCAGTTGCGATGACGCTATTCGAGGCCCGCAACATTGATCGGCAGTTCGGCGGCATCCACGCCGTCCGCGATGTCAGCTTCAGCGTCGACACGGGTGAAATCTTCACCATCATCGGCCCGAACGGGGCCGGCAAGACCACGCTGTTCAACCTTGTCAGCCGCATCTACGATCTTGGCGGCGGCAGCCTGGTATTCGACGGCCAGGACATCAGCAGGGTGCCGCCGCACCGGGTGGTCGGGCTGGGGATCGCCCGCACCTTCCAGAACATCGAACTGTTCGAGAACTCGACTGTCCTGTCCAATCTGCTGGTCGGTCGCCACAGCCGCGGCGGGCCGCGCCTTTGGCAGGAATTGCTGTTCACTCCGGCCGCCCGCCGCAGCGAGATTGCCCACCGCGACCGGGTCGAGGATGTGATCGACCTGCTCGATCTTCAGGAACATCGCGATGCCCGCGTCGGCGGCCTGCCCTACGGCATCCGCAAGGTCGTCGAACTGGGGCGTGCGCTGGCTGCCGGGCCGCGCCTGATCCTGCTGGACGAGCCGTCTTCGGGACTGAACGCCGACGAGACCGAGGACATGTCCTACTGGATCCGCGACATTCGCCGTGAACTGGGGGTCACGGTGCTGATGATCGAACATGACATGGCTCTGGTCGGCATGGTCTCGGATCGGGTTCTGGCGCTCGATCACGGCGAGGTGCTGGCGATCGGGCGGCCCGAAGAGATCATGAGCGATGCGCATGTGATCGAGGCGTATCTGGGGGGTTGAGATGAGCGAACCGCTGCTGGCGCTGCGCAATGTCGAGGCCTATTACGGGCCGATCCTGGCGGTTCAGGGGATCAGCCTCGACATACGGGAGGCCGGCATCGTCACCCTCCTGGGCGCCAACGGGGCGGGCAAGTCGACCGTGCTGAAGGCCATTTCGGGTATCGTCGAGCCGCAGAAAGGCACGATGGTGTTTGCCGGGCGCGATCTGCGCGGGCTGGAACCCGACGCGGTGGTCGGTCTGGGGCTTTTGCATGTACCCGAGGGGCGCGAGGTGTTTCCGTTTCTCACTGTGCGCGAGAACCTTCTTCTGGGCGCTTACCGTCACCGCGACCGCGACAGGGCGCAGGCCGATCTGGACCGCATGTACAGATACTTCCCGGTTCTGCGCGAACGGCTGGATCAGGCGGCACTGAATCTGTCGGGTGGCGAACAGCAGATGCTGGCGATCGCGCGGGCGCTGATGGCGCGGCCGCAGCTCTTGTTGCTGGACGAACCGTCGCTGGGCCTGTCGCCGCGGCTGGTGGGCGAGATCTTCGCCATCATTCGCCGCATCAACGCCGACGCGGGCACCACCATTCTGGTGGTGGAGCAGAATGCCCACAAGGCGCTGGAGATCGCCGATTACGGCTATGTTCTGGAAAACGGGCGCATCGTGATGGAGGGGGCGGCGCAATATCTCGCCGACAGGCCCGACATCCGCGAATTCTATCTGGGCATGCGCGATCACGGCGCCCGCGGGGCACATCGCTGGAAAAGGAAGAAGCTGTGGCGTTAGGAAACATCGCGGCCATGGCGCAGGACTGGTCGGCCTTCGGCGCCGACCTGGAGATCGTTCCCGCCCCGGACGGTACCATCGCATCGGCGTTTCTCGCCGCGGTGGCGCGGCGCGGCGAACGTATCGCCATGCGCCGCAAGGATCGCGGGCTGTGGCGGGCGATCGCTTGGTGCGAATACGGCGAGACGGTACGCCGGATCGCGCTGGCGTTGATGTCAAAGGGGTTTTCGGCGCGCGACCGCGCCTGCATCCTGGCCGACAATTGCCCCGAATGGTTCTGCGCCGAACTGGCGACGATCACGGCGGGCGGGGTCTCGACCGGCATCTATGCCACCAACTCCCCCGAACAGACCGCCTATGTCATCAACGATTGCCAGGCGCGGGTGGTGTTCGTCGAGAACGAAGAGCAGCTCGACAAGGTCTTGCAGATGCGCGCCGAACTGCCAGGCCTGGAATGGATCGTCGTCTTCGACATGGACGGGCTGGCGGAATTCAGCGACCCCATGGTGATCAGCCTGGCCGAGTTCGAGCGTCTGGGCGCGGCACAGGGCGCGGCGCTGGAAAGCGAATGGCGCGCGCGCGCCGCCGCGGTGCGGCCCGAAGACACGGCGATCCTGATCTACACCTCGGGCACCACCGGGCCGCCCAAGGGGGCGATGCTGAGCCATTCCAATCTGATCTTTCAGGCGGCATCGCTCAACATCGTGATGCCGATCGGACCGCGCGACGAGCTGCTGTCGTTCCTGCCGCTGAGCCATATCGCAGAGCGGCTGATCAGCCTGCTGCGTCCGATCTTCAACGGTGCGGTGGTGAATTTCGCCGAAAACCCCGACACCGTGCCGCAGAATCTGCGCGAGATATCGCCAACCGTTTTCTTCGCCGTGCCACGAATCTGGGAAAAGTTCCATTCCCGCGCCACCATCGCGGTGCATGACGGCACCGGGCTGGAACGTGCGGCCTTCCGCATCGCCTTCTCGCTGGCCTTCCGCCGGCGCGCCGCCGAGGCCGGGGGCGGGACGGTGCCGCTGTGGCTTCGCATGGCGCATTGGGCGGCGGATCGCACGATTCTGCACCGGACCCGCAAGCTTCTGGGGCTGGAACAGGTGCGCTATGTGACCACCGGCGCCGCCCCGATCGCGCCGGAACTTATCCGCTGGTATCTCGCCCTTGGCGTGCGGATGATCCAGGCCTACGGGCTGACCGAAACCGCGGGCGTCGCATCGCTGCCGCCGCCTGGGCAGCATCGGCTGGGCACGGTCGGCAAGGCGCTGCCGGGAACCGAAATCAGGCTGTCGGCGCAGGGCGAGATCGAAATCCGCGGGCCGCATGTGTTTCAGGGCTACTGGTGCAAGCCCGAACAATCCCGCGCGACGGTGGTCGACGGCTGGCTGCACACCGGCGATATCGGAGAGATCGACGACGATGGCTTTCTCCGGGTGGTGGACCGGTTGAAGGACATCATCATCACCTCGGGCGGCAAGAACGTCTCGCCCTCCGAGATCGAGAACCAGTTGAAGTTCAGCCCCTTCATCTCGGATGCGATCGTGATCGGCGAGGCCCGTCCCTATCTGACCGCACTGGTGATGATCGACTACGACAACATCGCCAAATACGCCCAGGATCACGCGATCCCGTTCACCAACTATGCCAGCCTGTGCGCACGCGAGGAAATCCGCAAGCTGATCGCGGACGAGGTCGCAGCGGTCAACGGACGTTTCGCGCGTGTCGAACAGATCAAGACGTTCCGGCTGATCGACGTGCAGCTTACCACCGAGGACGAGGAATTCACGCCCACCCTCAAGCTCAAGCGCAGCGTCGTGGGCAAACGCCACAAGGCGTTGATCGACACCATGTATACCGCCCCCTGACCGCAACCCGGTCAGCCGCCGGTAGAGAAGGATCAAGGGCCGGACGACACGGCCGCAACCGCAGGAGGACAAACCATGAAACTCGCGACCACATTGAAGATGGCGGCGCTGGGGGCGCTGCTGGCCCTTGCGCCGGGAACCGGCGTGCGCGCGCAAGTGCAGGGCGTCACCGACAACGAGATCGTGCTCGGAACGCTGCTGGATCTCAGCGGGCCGATCAACTTCTGGGGCCTGCCGGTCAAGAACGGCATGGAACTGGCGGTGGACGACATCAACGCCGCCGGCGGCATTCATGGCCGCAAGCTTCGCCTGATCGTCGAGGACATGGCATATGACCCGAAGAAGGCGGTGCTCGCCGCCCAGAAGCTCGTGACCGGCGACCGCATCTTCGCCATGGTCGGGTCGATGGGCACGGTGACGTCGGCGGCCACGATGCCGCTGGTGCTGGAACGCGGCCTGCCGCATCTGTTTCCGATCACCCCGGCGGAAATGTTCGCGATACCTTTCGAAAAGCTGAAATTCGCGTTCTTCTCGCCCTATTACGACGATGTCCGCACCAGCCTGAAATACCTGCTCAGGGAAAAGGGCTTCAACCGTATCGGGGTGATGTATCAGGACGACGAATTCGGCGCCAACGTGCTTCAGGCGGTAAAGGACCAGCTGGCCGAAACCGGCCTGCAACCGGTCTCGGTGACGAGCTACAAGCGCGGGGCCACCGATTTCTCCAGCCAGATCGCGCGCCTCAAGGCCGATGGCGCCGATCTGGTGGTGCTGGGCACGGTGGTGCGCGAAACCGTCGGTGCGATGGCCACCGCCCGCAACCTCGGCTGGGACGTCAGCTTTCTGATCAGCCAGGCCGGCTATGCGCCGGTCGTGGTCCAGTTGGGCAAGGACGCGGTCGAGGGGCTTTATGCCGGTGCGATGACGCCGATCCCCTATGCCGACACCGCCTCGCCCGAGGTTCTGGCCTGGATCGACCGCTACAAGGCGAAATTCGATGCCGAACCGAATGTGCAGGCGGTGGTCGGCTATATCATCATCGAAACCGCTGCCGTTGGCATGCAAAACGCCGGGCCCGACCTGACCCCGGACACCCTGGCCGCGGGGATCGAACGGATCATGGACTATCGCAACATTTTCGGGACCGCTCCGCTTTCGTTCTCGCCGACCGATCACCTGGGATCGCGCCAGACGTTTCTGGCACAGGTCCGGAACGGGCGATGGGTGCCCCTGACCGGGTTCATGCATTATTCCGATTGATGCCGCGAAACGCTACCGGGGGCGGCGCGGCGGCCCCCGGTAGTCACTCCGTCCCGTGGATATTTCCCGCCTGACCCGCCCAGTAGGGTTCGCGCAGAACCCGGCGGATGATCTTGCCGACCGGAGTTTTCGGCAGTTCCGCCTGAAAGGTGATGGCCTTGGGAACCTTGAACTTGACAAGATGCTTCTTGGCAAAGGCGATCAGTTCGGTCTCCGAAACCTCCTCGCCGGGCCTCAGGACGACCGCGGCCTGCACCGCCTCGCCCCATTTCGCATCGGGCACCGCGAATACCCCGCATTCCGCCACGGCCGGATGGGCGACCAGCGCATGTTCGACCTCGGCCGGATAGACGTTGTAGCCGCCTGTGATGATCATGTCCTCCTTGCGGTCGGCGAGATAGATGTATCCGTCGGGCTGCATCCGGCCCAGATCGCCCATGCGCAGCCAGCCGCCTTGCAGCCGCGCCGCGTCGAGATCGGGGTTCTTCCAGAACCCCGATGTCACCCAGGGCGCGCAGACGCAGATCTCACCGACCTCGCCGGGATCGCAAGGCGTGCCGTCCTCGCGCAGGATGACCACCTGCGCCGCGCCATGGGCGCGCCCGACCGAAGTCAGCCGCTGCGGATCGTCGCTCAGGGCTTCGGCATGTTCCGCCGGTCCCATGAAGGTGCACAGCCCGTAGGCCTCGGTCTGGCCATAGCCGGTGTTCAGGACCGGACCGAACCGTTCCATCGCGCGTGCCACCAATGTCGGCGCCGCGGGGGCGGCGGCATAGACGATGGCGCGCAGGCTGGACAGATCGGCGGTTTCGGTGGCCTCGTCTTCCAGCAGCAGCCGTAGGAATGTCGGCACCCCCAGCATGAACGTGACGCGATGCCGGGCGATGGCATCCAGCACCGCGGCCGGGGCCGCATCGCGCAGGATCACCAGCGCGGCGCCGGCGATCCAGGCGCTGTCCATGGCGCGGGCGCAGAAATGGCTGAGCGGCAGTTGCCCCAGAAGCCGGTCTTCGGGGCGATGGCCGAAATTCGACGCCCAGAAATTCATCGACGCCGATACCGAGGCGAAACTGTGCGCCACTCCCTTGGGCCGCCCGGTGGTGCCGGACGTATAAAGTACCTGCGCCAGCGTTTCGGGCGGCCGGTCGAAGGCCGGCAACGGCGCCGGGTCGGGGGTTTCGGCCAGCAGGTCGTCGGCCCTGGCCATGCTGCCCAGCCCCAGCGCCGCGCCGGGCGCGATGGCCTGCGCACGCGCCAGATGTTCGCCCGTCAGCGCCAGCACGAAGCGTGCATCGCTGTCGGTGACGATATAGCGGTGTTCGGCCTCGGTCAGCACACCCAGCATCGGGGTCAGCACCCCGCCGGCCCGGGCGATGGCGATCGCGGCGACAACGAACTCGATGCAGTTGTACTGGATCAGCGCCACCCGGTCGCCCACGTTCAGCCCGCGGGCGATCAGCGCGCGCGCCACGGTATCGGCGCGCGCATCCAGCCCTGAATAAGTCAGCCGCCGGTCGGCGTCGATCAGCGCGATCCGGTCGGGCCAATGCAGCGCGGCGCGCGCGGGATAGCAGGAATAGGGATGGATCATGGCCTCGTCCTCCGTTCAGGGATATGGCGTTCGGCGGGGCCGTCGTAGTGGGCGCCCAGGGCGTCGGGAATGATGCGCAGCGGCACGCCGTCGCGGATTTCCTCGGTGATATGCGCCAGCAGCGCCATGGCGTAGGACAGTGCGCCCAGCCCGCCGATGATCAGCGGATCGAATTCCAGGTCGGCCAGAACCGCGCCCATCGCGCCGGCCAGGTTCATCGGGATGGCGCGTCCCTTGCTGCGGGCCAGATGCGCCTCGACCGCATCCAGCATCCGGCCATGGGCGCGCCAGCCGTCGAGTTCCAGCGCCAGCCGGCGCAGGGTGACGGCGCGCGGCTCGGCGGTCTTGTGCATGGGGTGGCCCAGCCCCGGCACCCGGCCGCGGCGCGCCTTCCAGACCTCCGTCACCCGGGCGCAGGCCTCGGCATCGGGCAGGTTCCAGGCCACCGCCTCGATCAGCATCTCGGCGGGTTCCTGCGGCGATCCGGTGACCGATCCCGAGGCGAGGATGCCGCTGGCCAGCGCCGGCACCGGCGAATCGGGGAATGCCGAGGCGGTGAAGCGCGCCGCGCCGGCGGCGGCGGAAATGAACTGCTGATCCATGCCGCAACGCAGCACCAGATCGAACAGCGCGGCCTGGCGGGCGTCGGGCAACCCGCCCTTCAGCAGCAGGAACGCCGCCTCGTTGAAGTGCAGCCTTTCGATGATCTCCTCGATCGGATAGCCGCGCACCAGGATGCGGCCCTCGCCTGCGCGGCTGATCGCGGTCGACCAGTAGTCGCTCCAGTCGCCCGAAGCGACGAATTCGCCGACATTGTGGCGGCGCCGGTGTTGCCGGGGGGTGTCGTTCACGGAATGTCTCCTTCGGGTTCGGGGTTGGCCGTGGGCGCGGCGACGGGCGCGAACAGCGGCAGCACCAGATCGCCGCGCGGCACGAAACGGACCGCGACCGCCATGCCGACACGCACCAGCGCGTGCGGGCAGTCGACGATGTTCGAGATCATGCGCGGTCCTTCGCTCAGCGCGATCAGCGCCAACACATAGGGGGCGGGGAAGTCGCGGTGATAGGTCTGCCGGTAGATCGTGAACGTGGCGACCCGGCCCGCCCCCGCCATGGCTCGCGGGGCGAAATCAAGGGACCAGCATCGCGGGCATACCGGCCCGAACGGAAGAAAGAGATGCCCGCAGTCACGACAGCCAAGCGCCTCCAGCCGGCCCTGGCGGCAGGCATCCCAGAACGGCGATTCGGGTGGGTCGAATACGCGACTGCCGTTCATCTCAACGCCCCAGAACCAGAGTTGCGTGGGTGTTCATGCCCAGGCCATGGCCGGAAATCAGCGCCAGCTCTGCGCCCTCGACCTGCCGGTCCCCGGCGGTGCCGCGCAACTGGCGGACCGCCTCGATCACATGCAGCATGCCGCCGCCATAGCCTTCGGCCATCAGCCCGCCCGTGGGGTTCAGCGCCAGCGCACCGCCCGGCGCGATACGCCCGCCGGCCACGAACCCGGCGGCTTCGCCCAGCTTGCAGAACCCGTAGGCTTCAAGCTGCATCAGCACGACGATGGTGAAACAGTCGTAAAGCAGCGCGACATCGACATCGCCCGCACCGATCCCGGCACGGGCCAGCGCCGCCGGGCCGCAGCGCGCGGCGGGCAATTCGTCGAAATGCTCTGGCGAGGCGATGGTCGAAAGGCTGTGCGCCTGCCCCATCGACAGGATCTTCACCGCCCGCGCGGCCAGGTCGGGCAGCCGCTCGGCGGCGCAGACCACCACCGCCGCCGCGCCGTCCGAGATCAGGCAGCAATCGGCGCGGCGCAGCGGTTCGGCCACCATCCGCGAGGCAAGATAGCCATCCAGATCAAGCGGGCGTTTCAGTTGCGCATGGGGCGTGCGCGCGGCATGTGCGCGCGCCGCGATCGCCACCTGCGCCAGATCCTCGGGCCTTGTGCCAAAGCGCGCCATGTGGCGCTGCGCGGCCAGCGCATGCAGACCGGCCGCGCCGAAGAAACCGAACGCGGCTTCGGCCCCGCGCCCGTATGAGAATGACCCGGCCGCCGAAAGCGCCGTATCGCCATAAACGCAAAGACACACCGAACACAGCCCCGCCCCGATCGCCATCGCGGCGCGCTGCACGCTGGAAACGCTCGATGCGCCGCCCAGCATTTCGGTTCCTGCGAAATCCGGGTCGAGGCCAAGCTGTCGACCGAGATCGAGGTAATGCGGCTCGATCCCGGACATGACGGGCTGCGACGGCCCCGGATCGGTGATGAGGCCGTCGATATCGGCAGGCGCGAATCCGGCATCGCTCACGGCAAGACGGATCGCCTCGACCTCGAGTTCGCGCGCTGTCCGCCCTTCCAGACGCCCGAACGATGTATGGCCGATTCCGGCGATAACGGCAGTTCTGGGCATCAAGTTCCTTTCCCGGAGATACCGCCGGCGCAAGGCGGCAGCCGTGCAACATTCGATACTTGATTATTACCAGATTACTGAGTATTATTCAATAAACTTGCTACAAGGCCGATCGGGCGGCGGGACGGGGCGATGGACTGGGGCTGGAAAGACGAACACGAACTGCTGCGGCGCTCGCTTGCCGATTTCGTCCGCCAGGAGATCACGCCGAACGTGCTGGACTGGGAACGCGCCGGCGAAGTGCCGCGAAGCCTGTTTTCCCAACTGGCCGACCTGGGCGTTCTGGGCTTGCGCCTGTCACCCGATTGCGGCGGTGGCGGCCATGATTTCTGGTTCACCGCGATCCTGTTGCAGGAAATGATGCGCTGCGGCTCGATCGGGGTTCCGGTGGCGGTGATGGCGCATGCCGAATTCGCCACCATGCTGATCGACCGCTTCGGATCGCCCGAGTTGCGCCGGACCTACGTTCGTGCCGCCGCCGAAGGGCGGATGATCGGCGCACTGGGCGTATCCGAACCCGATGCCGGCAGCGATGTCGCCTCGCTGCGCACCCGAGCGGTGCGTGATGGCGATCACTACGTCGTCAATGGCTCCAAGCTTTACATCACCAATGGCACCATCGCCGATTACATAACGCTGGCCGTGCGCACCGGCGGCGCCGGTCATCGCGGGATCTCGGTGATCGTGGTGCCGACCGACAGCAAGGGGCTGCGGCGCCAGCGCATGACCAAGCTGGGCACCCATGCCTCGGACACGGCCGAACTGTTCTTTCAGGATTGCCGGGTTCCCGCGGCGAACCTGCTTGGCACCGAGAACGAGGGTTTCCCGATGATCATGTCGGGGTTCGAAGGCGAACGGCTGGTGCTGGCGGTGATGGCGTGCAGCCATGCAAGGCTGATGCTGGACGAGGCCCGCGCCTGGGGGCTCCAGCGCAATCTCTTCGGCCAGCCGCTGCTTGGCTTTCAGGTCTGGCAGCACCGGCTGGCCGATTGTCTGACCCGGATCGAGGCCGCCGAGGCGCTGACCCGGCGGGGCATCGGCCTCTATGTCGGGGGACAGCCCGCGCAATCCGAGATCTCGATGGCCAAGCTGTTCGCCACCGAGACCGCCCGCGACGTGGCCCGGGAATGCGCCCAGATTCAGGGCGGGCTCGGCTATATGGAGGACTGCCTGATGGGCCGGCTGCACCGCGATTCGCTGGCGCTGACCATCGGCGCCGGTTCGTCCGAGACCATGCGCAGCATCATCGCCCGCTGCAACGGCCTGGTGGCGGGCACCGCATGACCGTGAGATGCGAAACCCGGGGTCCGGTGCTGATCCTGACCATCGACCGACCCGGCGCGCGCAACGCGCTGGACGCGGCCACACAGGCTGCGCTGATCGCCCAATGGCGGCACTTGCGCGACGACGGCGATCTGCGGGTGGCGGTGCTGACCGGGGCGGGCGAGGCGGCGTTCTGTGCCGGCGCGGATCTCAGGGAACTGGGCGCCTACTACCGGTCCATGACACCGCTAGAACGGCGCGAACGGGGCGAAACCGAACCGGGACTGGCCGGCCTGACCCGCAATTTCGATGCGCGCAAGCCGGTCATTGCCGCGATCAACGGCGCCTGTCTGGCGGGCGGGCTGGAACTGGCGCTGGCCTGTGACATCCGCGTGGCGGCCGGGCACGCCACGTTCGGCCTGCCCGAGGTAAGCCGGGGCATCCTGCCCGGCGCCGGCGGCACCCAGCGCCTGCCGCGAAGCCTGCCGCGGGCCGTGGCCATGGAGATGATCCTGTCGGGCGCACCGATCGGCGCCGACGCGGCGCTGCGCTGGGGGCTGGTCAGCCGGGTTGTGCCGGCCCCGGAACTGCTGGACTGCGCGCTTGAAATCGCCGGACGCATCGCCGCCAACGGTCCGCTGGCGGTGCGCGCCGCGCGCGATGCCGTCCTTCAGGGCGCCGCCCTGCCGCTCGATCAGGCGCTGCGGCTCGAGCAGTTCCACGCCGAACCGCTGCGCCAGAGCGCCGATGCCAAGGAGGGCGTGCGCGCCTTCATCGAGAAACGCCCTGCCCGCTTCACCGGGAAATGAACGCCAAAGGAGTGATCCGCATGTCAAGGGAACCGATCGCGATTGATGCCTGGGCCACCTATGTCTCGCCCGAGGGGGCGAAGAAATGGCTGCCCGAGTTCCTGCACATCTTCAACAAGTACCGCTGCCCGCCCTCGATGACCGAAGGTCAGCCTCTCGAGGCGATGCTGGCCGAGATGGACGCCGCCGGGGTCGACCGGATCGTCTTGTCGGCGTT
>JAGRMG010000095.1 GCA_020441385.1 Paracoccaceae bacterium | reverse complement strand
GCGGCGCCGGGGCCGCCGTCGGGCGCGGGGCATTGAAACTGCTCTCGGGCTGGGGCAAGAAGGCGGCGGCAGTGGCGAGGGGCGGCCGTGATCGAGCTGGAGAATGTCGGATACAGCTATGGCGGCGGCGAGCTGCTGCGCGAGGTCTCGGTGCGCCTGCTGCCGGGGTCGTTCCATTTCCTGACCGGCCCGTCCGGGGCGGGCAAGACCACGCTGCTCAAGCTTTGCTATGGCGAATTGCAGGCCACGGCTGGCCATGTCCGGGTCTTTGACACCGACATGCGCAAGCTCGACCGCGACCAGATGGCGATGATGCGCCGGCGCATGGGCGTCGTGCATCAGGATTGCCGGTTCCTGGACCACCTGCCGCTGGCCGACAATGTCGCCCTGCCGCTGACCGTGTCGGGGCGCGACACGGGCGAGGAGGCGGGCAACCTGCGCGAACTGATGGCCTGGGTCGGGCTGTCGGCGCGGGCCGATGCCCTGCCCCCGGAACTGTCGGGCGGCGAACGCCAGCGCGCGGCGCTGGCGCGTGCGGTCATCATGTCGCCCGACGTGGTGCTGGCCGACGAGCCGACCGGCAACGTCGACTGGGAGATGTCCCAGCGGCTGCTGCAGCTGCTGGTGGAGCTGAACCGCATGGGCAAGACCGTGCTGATCGCCAGCCACGACCTGGCGCTGATCCGCGCCGCCAAGAGCCAGGTGCAGGCGCGGGTGCTGCGCATTTCCGACCGGCGGCTGCACCTGGCGGGGGCGGACCTGTGAGGCGCGGCACCCTGCGGGCGATCCTGCTGGGCGATGCCCAGGCCGGACGGGTGGTGCCGCCCAGCGGGCACACGGCGCATCTGACCCTGTTCGTGGCCGGTGCGATGGCGTTTCTGGCGGTGTTCGCGCTGGCGCTGTCGCTGGCCGCCGGGCGGCTGGCCGACCGCTGGGCCGGGGAACTGGCGCGCTCGGCCACGCTGCGCATTGCGGCGCCGGTCGAACAGCGCGCCGAACAGACCGAGGCGGCGCTGCGCATCCTGCGCCAGACCCCCGGCATTGCCCAGGCGCGGGCGCTGAGCGCGGAGGAACAGGCCGCGCTGCTGGCGCCCTGGTTCGGCCCCGATCTGCCGCTGGAGTCGCTTCCGGTGCCGCAGCTGATCGAGATCACCGCAGCCGGGCCGGGCTATGACACCGCCGGGCTGCGGCTGCGGCTGGCCGCCGAGGTGCCCGGCGCGGTGCTGGACGATCACACCCGCTGGCGGCGCCCGCTGGTCCAGTCCGCCAACAGCCTGCGGCGGCTGGGCTGGGTGTCGATCCTGCTGATCGGGGGCGCCACGGCCGCGATGATCACGCTGGCGGCCAACGCCGCGCTGGCGGCCAACGCGCAGGTCATCGCGGTGCTGCGGCTGGTGGGGGCGCGCGACATCTATATCGCCGGGGCCTTCGTGCGCCGGTTCACGCTGCGCGCGCTGATCGGCGCGGGCATCGGCGTGGCGCTGGGCATGGCGGGCGTGATGCTGTTGCCGGCGGCCTCGGAGGAAGGCGGGTTCCTGACCGGGCTGGGTTTCCGGGGGGCGGGCTGGCTCTGGCCGCTGCTGGTGCCGCCGCTGGGGGCGCTGGTGGCCTTCGGCGCCACCTGGGCCGCCGCCCGCCGGCGGTTGAAGGAGCTGTCGTGATGGGCCGCGCGGTGCAATGGCTGCGTTCGCTGATCTTCGTGATCCAGATCTATCTGGCCATGGCGGTACTGGGCATCGTGTTCGCGCCCTATGCGCTGGTCTCGCCCGACGGGGCGCGGCTGGCCTGCAACCTCTATTGCGCATGGGTGTTCTGGTCGGCGCGCTGGATGGTCGGCCTGCGCACCGAGATCCGGGGCACGCCGCCTGCCGGCGAGGTGATGATCGCGGCCAAGCACCAGTCGTTCCTCGATATCCTGATGATCTTTCACGCGGTGCCGCGGGCCAAGTTCATCATGAAGCGCGAATTGCTCTGGACCCCGGTGATCGGCCTTTACGCCAAGCGGCTGGGCTGCGTGCCGGTGGATCGCGGCAAGCGCGGCGCGGCGGTGGCCCGGATGGTCCGGGACGTGGCGGCGGAATTCAGGGATCCGGGACAGCTGATCATCTATCCGCAGGGCACGCGGGTCGCGCCGGGGCTGAGCCGGCCCTACAAGGCGGGCACCGCGGTGCTGTACCGGGAACTGGGCAGTGTCTGCGTGCCGGCGGCGACCAATGTCGGGCTGTTCTGGCCGCGCAAGGGCATTCTGCGCAAGCCCGGGCTGGCGGTGGTCGAGTTTCTCGAACCGATCGCGCCGGGCATGGGGCGCGAGGCATTCATGGCCCGTCTCGAACGCGTCGTGGAGGGGCGCACCGACGAGTTGATGGCCGAGGCGGGGTTCGATACCGGCGCGCCGGGCTGAGGGCGGCGGCGCGCGGTCGTGGCGGCGCGCGGGGCCGTGGCGCGGCGGGCGAGGGGCGCTGCCCCTCGCGCTCCCCGGGATATTTCCGGTCAGAAGAAGGGGCGGGGCGCGAACGGGTCCTGCGGATAGCCGACGCGGGCCAGATACAGCCCCTGGGGCGGGCAGACCGGGCCGCAGGCGGCGCGGTCGCGCGCCAGCAGCGCGGCGCGCACGTCGCCGGGCGCCCAGGCGCCGGCGCCGACGCGTTCCAGCGTGCCCACGAAACCGCGCACCTGGTTGTGCAGGAAGGACCGGGCGCGGACGTGGAAATGCACCTCGGGGCCGCAACACCCCTCGACCGCCTCGACGCGCAGTTCGTCCAGCGTCCTGAGCGGGCTGGCGGCCTGGCAGATCGAGGAGCGGAAGGTGGTGAAATCGTGATGGCCCACCAGCATGCCCGCGCCTGCCTGCATCGCCGCCACGTCCAGTTCGCGCCCGACCTGCCAGACCAGGCCGCGCGCGAGGGTGGCCGGCGCGCGGCGGATCAGGATGCGGAACAGGTATTGCCGTTCGATGGCCGAGAAGCGCGCGTGCCAGGTCTCGTCCACGCGCGCCACCGCCAGGATGGCGACCGGATCGGGCTTGAGGTGGAAGTTCAGCGCCTCGCGCAGGCGGTGCGGATCCCAGTCCTTGCCCAGGTCGCAATGTGCCACCTGCCCCAGAGCGTGCACGCCCGCGTCGGTGCGCCCGGCGGCGGCGAGGGTGTGCGCCCGGGGTTCGAGCCGGGCCAGCGCCGCCTCGATGGCGCCCTGCACCGACGGGCGGTCCTTCTGCCGCTGCCAGCCGGCAAAGGGCGCGCCGTGATATTCGACCTTGAGGGCAAAGCGGGGCATGGCGGCGCTGGTAGCGCGGGCGCGCGCGCCGGGCAAGCCCCGGCTTTCGCTGGCATCCCGGCCGTTGCGCGCCTATCTTGTGGGCGCAAGTCAGGGGCAGGGAACGGTTTGGTCATCTCAACGCTTGCCGACGGTCTGGTGCGCAGGGTCGAGACCGTCGGCGATTCGATTTCCGAGGCGCTGTTCGAACCGGTGATCCGGCTCGGGGTGACGGGGCTGGCGCGTTCGGGCAAGACCGTGTTCATCACCTCGCTGGTCGCCAACCTGATCGACCGGGGCCGGATGCCCGGGCTGGCGGCCGCGCAGGAGGGGCGCATCGAGGCCGCCTTCCTGCAACCCCAGCCCGACGATACGGTGCCGCGTTTCGACTATGAGGGCAACCTGGCGGCGATCACCGCCAAGGCGCCGGTCTGGCCCGCCGGCACCCGCGCGGTTTCGGAGCTGCGCCTGTCGCTGCGGGTGCGCCCCGCCGGGTTGCTGGGGGGCTTGCAGGGGCCGCGCACCGTGCATCTGGACATCGTCGACTACCCTGGCGAATGGCTGCTGGATCTTGCCCTGCTCGAGCGCAGCTATGACGAGTGGGCGGGCGATACGCTGGCGCGGATCGGCGGGCGCGCCGCTGCCGCCGCGTTCATGGAGCGCGCCCGTTCGGTGGACCCCGAGGCCGCCCACGAGGAGGCCACGGCGCAGGATCTCGCGGCGCGCTTTGCCGAATACCTGCGTACCGCCCGCGGGCAGGGCCGATACGACTGCACGCCGGGGCGGTTCCTGCTGCCCGGCGATCTGGCCGGTTCGCCGGTGCTGACCTTCGCGCCGGTTCCGGTGGCGGGCCCGTCCCGGCGCGCCAGCCTGCACCGCGAGATGGAGCGCCGTTTCGAGGCCTACAAGCGGCGGGTCGTGCAGCCGTTCTTCCGCGACCACTTTGCCCGCGTGGACCGGCAGATCGTGCTGGTCGACGCGCTGGGCGCGATCCATGCCGGGCCGCAGGCGGTCGAGGATCTGCGCCGCGCGATGGCCGATATCCTGGGGGCCTTCCGCCCCGGCAGCAACGGGTTCCTGCGCCGTCTGCTGCGCGGCAAGCGGGTCGAGCGGATCCTGTTCGCCGCCAGCAAGGCCGATCATCTGCACCACACCCAGCATGCGCGCCTGAGTGCGATCATGCAGGCGCTGACCCGCGATGCCGCCGAACGGGCGCGCTTTGCCGGGGCGGCGACCGAGGCCATCGCGCTGGCCGCGCTGCGCACCACCACCGAAGAGATGCGCCCGCATCAGGGGCGCGATCTGCCCTGCGTGCGCGGCACCCTGCTGGAGCCCGACGGGACGCGCGGGCGCGAGGCGGCGTTCTATCCCGGCGAGTTGCCCGCCGACCCGGCGCATCTGCTGGGCCCGGCGCGGGGGGGCGACGAGAAATGGCTGGATGCCGATTTCGAGGCGATGAGTTTCGCGCCGGCGCCGCTGACCCTGAAACCCGGCGACGGGCCGCCCCATATCCGGCTGGACCGGGCGGCGCAATTCCTGATCGGGGACCGGCTGTGAGCGTCGAACTGCGGCCCGCAAGATCCACCGATGCCGGGGCATTGGGCGATATCCTCTACCGCTTTCAGCAGGATACCGAGTGGATGCCCGAACTTTACACCGGCGCCGAATTCATCGCGTTTGCCGGTGCGATGATCGACTGGGAATGGGTCACGGTGGCGGAGGTGGACGGGCGGGTGCAGGGCTTCATCGCGCGCGACGGCGAGGAGATCTGCGCGCTTTATGTCTCGGAACGGGCCAACGGGCGCGGTGTCGGGCGGGTGCTGCTGGGCGATGCCAAACGCCGGTCGGACCGGCTGCGGCTGCGGGTGCTGGAGGCCAACGAATGGGCGCAGCGGTTCTATCAGCGGCAGGGATTCGTCGAATCCGGGCGCGGCGACGGGGCCGAAAACGACGAGAACATGCCCGATATCGTCTATGTCTGGACCAAGGAGGTGCTGTCATGAGCCGGGGACCAGTCCTGTTCGATCTCGAGCGCGACGATTCGGCGCCGCCCGCCAGCGTCGCCGACGCGCCCCCGGTTCCCGATCAGGGCGAACCGGAGCCGTCGGGCCGGGCGATGCAGGCCGCCGCCCGCATTGCCGCGCGCCGGCCCTCGCGGCTTGCGCGCTGGTTCTGGGCGCTGGCCTCGGCGCTGGTGGGGGCGGCGGTGTCGGTGGCGGCCTGGGATTTCGCGGCCCGGATGCTCGAGCGCGCACCGCTGCTGGGCTGGATCGTCACCGCGCTGTTGGGGGCGCTGCTGGTGGTTGGCGCGGCGATCGCGCTGCGCGAGGCGGCGGCGATCGGGCGGCTGAGCCGGATCGACACGCTGCGGCGCGAGGCCGACACGGTGCGGGCGGCGGGCGATCTCGGGGCCGCGCGGGCGTTCGCAGCACGGCTGGCGGCGTTCTATGACGGGCGCGAGGACACGCGCTGGGGCCGCGAGCGTCTGGCCGAGCGGGCCGGCGAGCAGTTCGACGCGGCCGCGGTTCTGGCGCTGGCCGAAGACGAGCTGCTGGCGCCGCTGGATGCCCTGGCCGTGCGCGAGGTCGAGGCGGCGGCGCGCCAGGTGGCGACCGTCACGGCGCTGGTTCCCATCGCGCTGGCCGATGTCGCCACGGCGCTGGTGGCGAGCCTGCGGATGATCCGGCGGGTGGCCGAGATCTATGGCGGGCGGTCGGGGTTCATCGGCGGCTGGCGGCTGACGCGCGCGGTGCTGTCGCATCTGGTGGCGACCGGCGCGGTGGCGGTGGGCGACGATCTGCTCGAACCGGTGCTGGGCGGGTCGATCCTGTCCAGGATATCGCGCCGGTTCGGCGAGGGGCTGGTCAACGGCGCGCTTTCCGCACGGGTCGGCGTGGCGGCGATGGAGGTCTGCCGGCCGCTGCCGTTCTCCAGGCGCCGCCGCCCGTCGGTGCGCGGCATTATCGGACGTGCCCTGGGCGGGCTGGTGCCGGGCCGGGGCCAGACGGGGTAGGGGCCGCCCCGGGGCGGGCCGCCGCGCCCGGGCCGCATCGCCCCGATTTGCCGCATGGTGCCGGGCGGGACCGGTGCCTATCCAGATGCCGGAGCCGGAAAGGAAACCGCCATGATCGAACACGGCCACAGCCCGCACGAGATCGCCGCGCGCATCGGCGCGCCGCCCGGGCGCGGAGTGCTGCGCGATGCCGTCTATGGCGGGATCGACGGATCGGTGACGACATTCGCCATCGTGGCCGGTGTGGCCGGGGCCGGGCTGTCGCCCTTCGTCATCGTCGCCCTGGGGCTGGCCAACGTGCTGGCCGACGGGTTCTCGATGGCGGCGGCCAACTATTCCGGCGCCAAGGCCGAACAGGACAACATCCGCCGCATCCGCGCCATCGAGGAGCGCCACATTCGCGAACACCCCGAGGGCGAGCGCCGCGAGGCGCGCGAGATCCTGGCGCGCAAGGGGCTGGAGGGGGCGGTTCTGGAGCAGGCAACGGATGCCATCGTCGCCGACCGCGAGGCCTGGATCGCGCTGATGATGGAGGGCGAATACGGGCTGGGCGGCGTCGATCCGCACCCGATGCGTGCGGCGCTGGCGACGTTTCTGTCCTTCCTCGTGGCGGGCATGATTCCGCTGCTGCCCTTCCTGTTCGGGCTTTCGGGCGGATTCGCCCTGTCGGCCTGGATGACGGCGGCGGTGTTCTTCGCCATCGGCGCGCTGAAAAGCCGCTGGTCGCTGGCGCCCTGGTGGCGTTCGGGGATCGAGACGCTGCTGATCGGCGGCGTGGCCGCCTCCATCGCCTATGTCGTCGGCACCCTGTTCGCGGCGTGAGACCGCACGCGGGGCATGCCACTTTACCCCGCCGCACGGCGCGCCTATAACGCGCGCCATGGTCCCGTCGCGCCTCATTGCCTTGCGAATTAGCCCCCCGGCGCTGTGATCCTCAGCCGCCGGGCCAAGGTGTTCGAGACCTCGCACCGACCGCATCCGACATATCCGACACGCCGATCCGAAGGACGCCACCCATGTGCGCCGAAACGCCCGACTACAAAGACACGCTGAACCTGCCGAAAACCGATTTCCCGATGCGCGCGGGCCTGCCCGGGCGCGAACCCGGCTGGCTGGAGCGCTGGCAGCGCATCGGCGTCTATGACAGGCTGCGCGCGGCGCCGGGGCGCGAGCCGTTCGTTCTGCATGACGGGCCGCCCTATGCCAACGGGCATCTGCATATCGGGCACGCGCTCAACAAGATCCTCAAGGACATGGTGGTGCGGTCCCAGCAGATGATGGGGCGGGATGCGCGCTATGTGCCGGGCTGGGACTGTCACGGGCTGCCGATCGAATGGAAGATCGAGGAACAGTACCGCGCCAGGGGCCGCGACAAGGACCAGGTGCCGGTGGTCGATTTCCGCGCCGAGTGCCGCAAGTTCGCCGAAGGCTGGATCGACATCCAGCGCGACGAGTTCAAGCGACTGGGCGTCACCGGCAACTGGGACCGGCCCTACCTGACCATGGACTTTCACGCCGAACGGGTGATCGCCGAGGAATTCCAGAAGTTCCTGATGAACGGCACGCTCTACCAGGGGTCCAAGCCGGTGATGTGGTCGCCGGTGGAAAAGACCGCGCTGGCCGAGGCCGAGGTGGAGTATCACGACCATCAGAGCCACACGATCTGGGTCAAGTTCCCGGTGGTGCGCGCGGTCGAGAAATCCGGTGCGCGGTCCGATCTGCTGGGCGTCAACGTGGTGATCTGGACCACCACCGCCTGGACCATCCCGTCAAACCGCGCCGTGGCCTTCAACCCCGAACTGTCCTACGGGCTTTACGAGGTGACGGCGGCGCCCGAAGACAACTGGGCCCGGGTCGGGGATCAGTACCTGCTGACCGACCGGCTGGCCGGTGAAGTGTTCGCCGCCGCGCGCGTCGAGGGCTACACGCGCCTGCGCGATGTCAGCGCCGAGGCGCTTGACCTGATGATCTGTGCGCACCCGTTTCGCGGCATCGAAGGGGGCCTGGGCGAATGGGACTATGACGTGCCGATGCTGCCCGGCGCCCATGTCACCGACGAGGCCGGCACCGGGTTCGTCCACACCGCGCCCAGCCACGGCGCCGACGACTTCGTGCTGGGTGTGCGCCACGGCCTTCCGATGACGCACAACGTGCTTGAGGACGGGTCGTTCCGGCCCGACCTGCCGCTGTTCGGCGGCGCCCGGATCATGGACGAGAAGGGCCGCGAGAAGGACGCCAACACCCGCGTCATCGAGGCGCTGGCCGGGGTGGGCGCGCTGATCGCGCGTGGCCGCATCCGGCATTCCTATCCGCATTCCTGGCGCTCCAAGGCGCCGCTGATCTTCCGCAACACGCCGCAATGGTTCGCCGCCATCGACCGGGCCGTTCACGACGGGCAGGACGAATACGGCAAGACCATCCGCCAGCGCGCGCTGACCAGCATCGACCAGCTGGTGACATGGACGCCGCAATCGGGCCGCAACCGGATTCATTCGATGATCGAGGCGCGGCCCGACTGGGTGCTGAGCCGCCAGCGCGCCTGGGGCGTGCCGCTGACCTGTTTCACCAGGCGCGGCGCGAAGCCGTCGGACGCCGATTTCCTGTTGCGCAACGAGGGCGTCAACGCCCGCATTCTCGACGCGTTCGAGGCCGAGGGCGCCGATGCCTGGTACAAGGACGGCGCCAAGGAACGGTTCCTGGGCGGCATCGTCGACCCGGAAGCCTATGACCAGGTGTTCGACATTCTCGACGTGTGGTTCGATTCCGGTTCCACCCATGCCTTCGTGCTGCGCGACCGCGAGGACGGCAGCCCGGACGGCATCGCCGATCTCTACCTTGAAGGCACCGACCAGCATCGCGGCTGGTTTCATTCCTCGATGTTGCAGGCCTGCGGCACGAGGGGCCGGGCGCCCTATCGCGGCGTGCTGACGCATGGTTTCACGCTGGACGAGAAGGGCAACAAGATGTCCAAGTCGCTTGGCAATACCATCGTGCCGGAAAAGGTGGTGCAGCAATATGGCGCCGACATCCTGCGGCTGTGGGTGGCGCAGACCGATTACACCAGCGACCAGCGCATCGGGCCGGAGATCCTGAAAGGCGTGGCCGACGGCTATCGCCGCCTGCGCAACACGATGCGGTTCCTTCTGGGCTCGCTTGGCGATGTCGCGGCGGAGGGGCCGGTCGATCCGGCAGACATGCCCCCGTTGGAACGCTGGGTGCTGAGCCGGCTGGCCGAACTGGACCGCACGGTTCGCGAGGGCTATGGCGCCTATGACTTCCAGGGCGTGTTCAGCGCCGTGTTCAATTTCGCCACGGTGGACCTGTCGGCGTTCTATTTCGACATCCGCAAGGACGTTCTCTATTGCGACGGCGACACCGCGCGGCGGCGGGCGGCGCGGACGGTGCTGGACATCCTGTTTCACCGGCTGACCGCGTGGCTGGCGCCGATCCTGGTGTTCACCATGGAGGAGGTCTGGCTCGAACGCTTTCCGGGCGAGGACGGTTCGGTGCATCTGACCGATTTTCCGCAAACCCCGGCGGAATGGTTCGACGCGGACCTGATGGGCGAATTCGCCGGCGTCCGCCGGGTGCGGCGCGTCGTGACAGCGGCGCTGGAGATCCAGCGCCGGGACAAGGCCATCGGTTCGAGTCTGGAGGCCGCGCCGGTGGTGCATGTGGAAGACGCCGAACTGCGCAGTCTGCTGGGCCGCATCGACATGGACGATCTTTGCATCACGTCGGGATTGATCGTCACCGGCGACCCGGCCCCGGCCGAGGCGTTCCGGCTGCCCGAGGTCGAGGGCATCGGCGTGGTGGTCGAGGCGGCGGAGGGCGAGAAGTGCCTGCGCTGCTGGAAAATCCTGCCCGATGTCGGCACGCACGGCCATGAAGGGGTCTGCGCGCGCTGCGACGCGGCGTTGGCGTAGCGCCCGCCCGGCGTTGCGTGTCGCGGTCATTCGGATCCGGGCATTCATCCGCCGGGGCGAGGCGGCGTTTTCAGGGAACGACCCGTTCGGCGCGGCGGGTGAATTCGATTGAACGCGACGCGCGCCAGATGGCGCGGTTGCCGGCGGCGGGTTGAGATGACGCTTTTCGTATTTCTTTCGGTTCTGTTCGCCGCCTTCCTGCACGCGCTCTGGAACGCGGTCATCAAGTCCGGCACCTCCAAGATGACGGGGGTGCTGATCCTCACGCTGGTGCAGGCCTGCATCGGGCTGGGCATCGGGCTGAGCCGGCCGTTTCCGGATGCGACCGTCTGGCTGTGGCTGCTGGGATCGGGGGTGTTTCATTCCGGCTACAAGCTGTTTCTGGGCTTTGCCTATGAACAGGGCGACCTGAGCCGGGTCTATCCGATCGCCCGCGGGGCGGCGCCGATGATCGTCACGCTGATCAGCGTGGCGGCCCTGGCCGACATCATCGCACCGGCGGAATTTCTGGGCATCTTCGTTCTGGGCTGCGGCATCGCGCTGATGGCGCGGGGTGCGTTCTTCAACGGTGAATCGCGCCGCCTGGTGCCGCTGGCGCTGGGTTCGGCGGCGATGACGGCGGGCTATTCGCTGGTCGACGGGCTGGGCGCGCGGGTATCGGGCGACGCGGTGGCCTATGTCGCCTGGCTGTTCGTGCTGGATGCGGCGTTCTTCACGCCGGTCTGTCTGGGGCTGCGCGGCAGCGTCGTGCTGCGGGCGCCGCTGCGCGACTGGCTGCGCAACGGCGCCGCCGCGCTGGCGTCTTACGGGGCCTATGCGATCGCGGTCTGGGCGATGACGCAGGCGCCCATCGCGCTGGTCACGGCGCTGCGCGAGACGTCGATCCTGTTTGCCGTGCTGATCGGCTGGCTGGCGCTGGGCGACCGGATGGACCGCGCCAAGGCGGCGGCGGCGCTGATGATCGTGCTGGGCGTGGTGCTGACGCGGCTGTAGGCTGGGGCCATGATGCGGCGCGATGACGGGCAGACCCTTGCAGCGGTCGAAACGCGGTTCGGCCGATTGCTGATCGCCGAGACGGCGGGCGCGCTTGTGCGGCTGACCTGGGCGGAGGGCGACGGGGTCGCGCCCGGCCCGCGAACGCCGCTGCTGCGCGAGGCGGCGGCGCAGCTCGCCGCCTACGAGACCGGGCGGCTGGGCGCGTTCGATCTGCCGCTGCGGGTGGCAGGCTCGGCGTTTCAGCGCGCGGTCTGCGCGGCGATGCTGGCGATACCGTTCGGGCAGACCCGCAGCTATGGGCAGATCGCCGCGGGGCTGGGCCGCTCGGCGCAGGCGGTGGGCCGGGCCTGCGGCGCCAATCCGATCGCGATCATCATTCCCTGCCACCGGGTGATGGGGGCGGATGGAAGCCTGACCGGCTATTCCGGCGGGCAGGGGGTGGAAACCAAGGTCGCGCTGCTGCGCCACGAGGGGGCCGGCGGGTTTCTGCTGTGACGTCGCGGGCCGCGCCGCGGACGGGGGCTGCGCCAACACGCCCCGCCGGGCGCCGCGAAAAGCGATTGCATTTCCCGCGCGGGCGCATCACCTTTGAATGCAACGCCAGAAAGCAGGAATGTGGTGCAAATGACGGATGTGCAGGACCGCGCCGCGCTGAAACGCGCGGTTTGCGACAGGATGATGGCGCTGGAGGCCGAGGAACTGGCCGCAGCCAAGTCGCATTACGATGCGTTCATGCGCGAATCGCAACTCGACGATCGCGAGGGGCACGACAAGGACGATATCGCGGTGTCGCGCGAGAACGCCGACCTGGCGCATGCCTTCGATGCGCCGGTGCAGGCCCATCACGCCAAGATCGACGTGATCGAGAACATGGATTTCTCGCTGACCGACACGGTGCGCCCCGGCGCCGTGGTCTGTTTCAGCGACCGGAACTTCATCGTCGCCGTCTCGACCTCGAAATTCGAGGTCGAGGGCCGGACCTATATGGGCATCTCGACCCAGAGCCCGATCTTCAAGGCCATGGACGGCCTCGGCGCCGGCGACAGCTTCAGCCATAACGGCCAGGAGTTCGAGATTCAGGACGTGCTCTGAGTCCGCCTCGCCGGGATGATCTGCTGCACGATGCCCGCGAACATCAGATAGAGGCTGGTCAGGATCAGCCCCCAATGGGCCCAGCTTTCGGGGTGGAAATCGACCCAGGCGGCCCAGCCGGCAAAGAAGGTCCAGGCCAGCGCCATCGGCAGGGTGACGCCGCGCCAGCGTTCGGTGCGCACCGGATGGACGAATTTCAGCGGCAGGAACATCAGGACGGCCAGCACCGTGACCAGCGCCAGGCTGACCCAGAAGTTCGGTTCGAGTGCGAAGATCACCAGCACGACCATGTTCCAGCATCCGGGAAAGCCGAGAAAGGAATTGTCCTTGGTTTTCTGCCGCATGTCGCAAAACCAGATGGCGCTGGCAAAGGTGATGACGATGATCGCGACCCAGCCGGTCCAGCCGTCCATCAGCCCCGACTTGAACAGCGCGAAGGCCGGGATGAACACATAGGTCAGATAGTCGATGATCAGGTCCAGCACCACGCCGTCGAAATCGGGTGTGAACCGCTTGACGTGATAGTGCCGCGCCAGCGGGCCGTCAAAGCCGTCGATGAAGAAGGCCACCACCAGCCACAAGAACATCAGGCTCCATTTCTGGTCGGCGGCGGCCAGCATGGCCAGCATGGCGAACACCGCGCCGGTGGCGGTGAACAGATGCACGAGAAGGGCCTTGAATTGCGGCGTCATGACATAGTGATGGCCGATATCGGCGGGCTTGGCAAATGGATGCGGACGGTTCGGGACGACAGATGTGGGCGAGGATGCCCCCGGTTCAGGCGCGCGGGTGGCTGCGCTCATAGACCTCCATCAGCCGGGCGGTATCGACCGCCGTGTAGGTCTGGGTCGTCGACAGCGAGGCATGACCCAGAAGTTCCTGGATCGCGCGCAGATCGCCGCCG
>JAGRMG010000094.1 GCA_020441385.1 Paracoccaceae bacterium | reverse complement strand
CCAGCGGTTTCGCGCGCGCCTTCGCGATCGCGCCCGGTGACAGCGGCGCGCCGGTTGCCGGCGCCGTGCGGGCGGGATTGCCGCGCGCCTCCGCTGGCCTGGCTTCGGTCCGGTCGAGCCGGTGCGCCTGCACGTCGATCCGGGTTTGCGGCATCGCCTGTTCGGCGATCGGCACGGGACGGATCGACAGCCACACCAGCCCGGCCAGAGCCGCGTTCAGCACCACCGACGCCCCGAGCCCGGCCGCCCATATGGCGACCCGCGCGGTCATGGGCCGGGCCGCGGCGTCACCACCAGCACCACGTCGCGGACCCCCAGCGCCTCGGCCCCGGCGACCAGCGGCAGGACGTGGCGCAGCCTGGCCTCGCGATGCGCGTTCACCCGCAGGCGCAGCGCCGGATCCTCGGCCAGCAGGGCGGCCAGCGCCGGCGCGAACCCGTCGCGGGACAGCGCGCGCCCGTCGAGCGCCAGCGCGCCGTCTGCGGCCACGGACAGGGTGGCGCCGCCGGCGGGCATGTCGCGCCCCGTTTGGGCCACCGGGGGCGTGACGTCGAAGGGCGCGGTGGCATCCATCCGTCCGACCAGCATGAAGAAGATCAGCAGGAACAGCACCACGTCGATCAGCGCGATGATGGTTTCCGAATGCGGGCCGGGCGCGGGGCGGGTCAGCTTCATGGCCGCGCCTCCAGCCGGATCACCCGCAGCCGGACCGCCCCGGCCCGCGTCGCCGCGTCCATCACCGAGACCAGCGCCTGCGTGCTTGCCGCGCCCGAGGGCAGGACGATCACCTGCGCCAGCGGTTCTTCGGCCAGCGCCGCGCGCAAAGCCCGCCCGAGCGCGGCGCCGTCCAGCGCCTGTCCGCGCAGCACCGGCACGCCTTCGGCGCCCAGCCGGATCATCAGCGCCCCCGTTGCGCCGCCATCGGATTGCGCCTCTGCGGCCTCGTGCCGCTGCACGGCCGGGATCATGTCGAGATCGAGATAGGTCGATGTCACCATGAAGAACACCAGCAGGATCAGCATCACGTCGATCATCGGCACCAGCGAGATCAGGGCGCGGGGGCGGAGCGGGCGTTTCAGGGACAAGCCGGCCATGCGATCCGCCTTCGGCCCGTCATAGCGGCGGGTTGTGATCGAGCAGCAGGAGCCGCCCCGCCGCGCTTTCGATCATCTGCGCCGCGCTTTCGACCCGCGCCGACAGCAACCCCGCGCCGAGCGCCGCCGGAATCGCCACCAGCAGCCCGGCGGCGGTGGTCAGCAGCGCCTGCCAGATGCCGCCGGCCAGAACCGAGGCATTGGCCGCGCCCTGCGCCATCTCGAGTTCCTGGAACGACTGGATCATGCCCAGAACCGTGCCCAGAAGGCCCAGCAGCGGCGCGATCATGGCGATCAGCTCGATCACCCGGATCAGGTGGTTCATGCGCGCCACCTCCTCGTTGCCGCGCCGCACCAGTTCGGCCTCGAGCGCGGGGCCGCGAAAGCCTTTGGCCAGCGCCGCCATGGCATAGGCGGTGATCCGGTCGGCCGGCGACCGCCCCGCCTCCAGCGCCTGCTGGGCCGCATACTTGTCGCCCGAGGCCCATTGCTCGAACGCGTTCGCGCGCAATGCGGTGCCGGACCGGACGGCCCAGAGTTGCAGCGTCTTGACCACGATCAGCGCCAGAGACGAGAGCGACAGCACGACCAGCACCGCGATGATCGGGCCTCCGCTGCCCAGCGTCTCGAGACCCGGGAACATCGCCTATTTCACCAGCGCGGCGGGGGTCCGGCTGTTCAGTTCGAGAATCGGAAAACAGTCCATCTCGGCCTCGTTCTGCGGCTGGCAGGCGGTCATCTCGTGCAGCAGCACCTCGGAAATGTCGCCACAGGCGATGCCGGGGATTTCGAACAGCTTCAGCGTCGTGCGCTCGAGCGGCAGCGGGGCCGCGTTAATCGACAGCAGCCGGTCGATCACGCCGTGCCCGTCGAGGATGGCAAGCGACATCTCGAAACCGTCAAAGCTCTGGCCGGTTTCGTTGCGAAACAGGAAGAACGCGCGGCAGCCGCCGCCCTCGATCTCTTCGAACTTGTTCAGTTCGACCGTCAGCCTGCCGGTTTCGGCCGGGGCGGCGGCGGGCAGGGCAAGCGCGGCCGCCAGTGCCGCGGCGGGGATCGAAAGTTTCAGAACGGGCATGGCCGTCTCCGGGGTTGCGGGGCGGGGAATGCGCCGCCGGTGTCAGGTTTGCAGGGCCGCCCGGCCGGGCCATGACCCTGAACTCCCCGCTGCGGATCGAAATTCAATTGACTTTGAGGAAACGATAAGGCTGACTTAGGGTCAAGATATTGTTTTTTTATGTGTTGTGGGACGGAACGGGCCGCCGGCGCCTGAAAGGTGTTTGATAAAGGCAGGTTCGCGGATCCCCGTTGTTCCGGCTCGGGGAGGGCTGAATGGATCTGGCCGTACTCCTGCAATCCAAGGGAGACGACTCGCCCAGCGGCGAGAACCTCGAGTACGATCCGGCCTTCACGGCGATGCAACTGGCGGCGCAGCCGGGTGAAGAGCGCCAGATCGGCGACGAGATCACCGCTGCCGCCGATCCCGACTATGGCGAGGTTCTCCGCACCGCGCAGGCGATTCTCGAGCGCAGCCACGACCTGCGCGCGGCGGTGTTCCTGGCCGACGCGATATTGCAGTCCGACGGATTGCAGGGTTTTGCCGATGTCACGCGCTATATCCGCGCTTGCCTGGAAGATTTCTGGGACAGCTGCCATCCGCAGCTCGACGAGGATGACGGCGATCCGACGATGCGCATCAACGCGGTGCAGGAACTCTGCGGCAAGCCCGGCGAAATGGCCGGCCCGTCACCCGCCTACAGGTCGCTGCGGCGCACGCCGCTGACCGACAGCCGCAGTTTCGGGCGCCTGACGCTGCGCGAGATCGAGATTGCCGAGGGCCTGACGAGAGCCCCGGCGGACATGGAAGGCGTGCCCGACACCGCGACCGTGAATGCCGCCTTCAAGGATACCGACGCCGCGGTGCTGGGGGCGCTGCTCGGGGCGGCGCGGGACGCGAGCGAAAACGTGCTGGCGATCTCGGCGGTGTTCGACGAACGGACGCCCGGGCAGGGGCCCGACCTCGGCCCGCTGGTCAAGCTGTTGCACCAGATCGCCAGGCGCCTGGGCGAACACGTCAGGGGCGAGGATGCGCAAGGCGGCGAAGCGGCGGCCGAGGATGCCGCGCAGCCCGCGGCCGATGACGGCGCGGCGGCACCGCCGCCGGCTGTCGCGGGTGCGATCCGTTCACCGACCGACGTCGCCAACGCGCTGGACCGGATCATGGCCTATTACAAGAGCCACGAACCCTCCAGTCCGATCCCGCTACTGCTGGAGCGCGCCAAGCGGCTCGTCAACGCCGACTTCCTGACCATCATGCAGGACATGGCGCCGCAGGGTATCGACAACGTTCATCTGATCGGCGGCATAGAGGACGAAAACTGAACCGGGCGCGGACGCCCGGAGCGAAGGACACGGAACAGACCAGGGAGCACCTTATGGCTGACAGTTCACAGAAGTTCATTGCGCGCAACCGGGCGCCGCGGGTCCAGATCGAATACGATGTGGAACTGTACGGTGCGGACAAGAAGGTGCAATTGCCCTTTGTGATGGGGGTCATGGCCGATCTTGTCGGCAAGTCCGAGGTCGAACAGCCGGCCGTGGCCGACCGCAAGTTCCTGGAAATCGACGTCGACAATTTCGACAGCCGGATGAAGTCGATGGCGCCGCGCGCCGCCTTCACGGTGCCCAACACCCTGACCGGAGAGGGCAACCTCGCCATCGACATCACCTTCGAGAGCATGGACGATTTTTCGCCCGCCGCGATCGCGCGCAAGGTCGAACCGCTGCGCGAACTGCTGGATGCGCGCACCCAGCTGTCGAACCTCATGACCTACATGGACGGCAAGACCGGCGCCGAGGATCTGGTTGCCAGGATCATTCAGGATCCGGCGCTGCTCAAGTCGCTGGCCGCGCAACCCAAGCCGGCGGACGACGCCGCCGACGACCAAGCAGAAGCATAGGAGCGAGCGATGGCCGAAGAACAAGTGCAAGCGCAAGCCGGCGCCGAAGCCGCCACCCTTGGGTCGACCGAATTCGCGGACCTGCTGCAAAAGGAATTCCGCCCGAAATCGGACCAGGCCAGGACGGCCGTCGAATCCGCGGTCAAGACGCTGGCCCAGCAGGCGCTGGAAAACACCGACCTCATTTCGGACGATGCCCTGCGTTCGATCGAAAGCATCGTGGCCGAGATCGACAAGAAGCTGACCGAACAGATCAACCACATCCTGCATCACGAGGATTTCCAGCAGATCGAAAGCGCCTGGCGCGGGCTGCACCATCTGGTCAGCAACACCGAAACCGACGAGATGCTCAAGCTGCGGGTCATGAACATTTCCAAGCAGGAGATGCACAAGACCCTGCGCAAGTTCAAGGGCACCGCCTGGGACCAGTCGCCCATCTTCAAGAAGCTTTACACCGAAGAGTTCAGTCAGCTGGGCGGGGAACCCTACGGCGCGCTGGTGGCCGATTACCATTTCGACCATTCGCCGCAGGATATCGAACTTCTGGGCGAGATGTCCAAGATCGCCGCCGCCGCGCATGCGCCGCTGATCACCGGGGCCAAGCCGACGCTGTTCCAGATGGACAGCTGGTCGGAATTGTCCAACCCGCGCGACCTGACCAAGATTTTTCAGACCCCCGAATACGCCGCCTGGCGGTCGCTGCGCGACAGCGAGGATGCCAAGTATCTCGGCCTGGCGATGCCGCGTTTCCTGGGCCGGATGCCCTATGGCTCCAAGACCGACCCGGTCGAGCAATTCGCCTTCGAGGAAGACACCGAGGGTGCGGACAGCAACAAGTACAGCTGGGTCAACGCCGCCTATGGCATGGCGACCAACATCACCCGGTCGTTCAAGGCCTATGGCTGGTGTTCGCGTATACGCGGGGTGGAATCCGGCGGTACGCTGGAAGGGCTGCCCTCGCACGTCTTCCCGACCTCCGATGGCGGCATCGACCAGAAATGCCCCACCGAGATCGCCATCGACGACCGGCGCGAGGCGGAACTGGCCAAGAACGGCATGATGCCGCTGCTGCACCGCAAGGGCTCGGCCGAGGCGACGTTCATGGGCGCGCAGTCGCTGCACAAGCCGACCGAATACGACGACCCCGACGCGACGGCGAATGCCAATCTGGGCGCGCGGCTGCCCTACCTCTTCGCCACCTGCCGGTTCGCGCATTACCTGAAATGCATGGTCCGCGACAAGGTCGGCTCGTTCAAGAGCCGGCAGGACATGGAAGGCTGGCTTCAGAACTGGATCAACAATTACGTCGATTTCAACGCCGACATCTCGTCCGAGAACGAAAAGGCGCGCAAGCCGCTGGCCGCCGCCGAGGTGGTCGTCGAAGAGGTCGAGGGCAATCCCGGCTACTATTCGTCCAAGTTCTTCCTGCGCCCGCACTACCAGCTCGAGGGGCTGACCGTCTCGCTGCGGCTGGTATCGAAGCTGCCTTCGGAAAAGGGGGCCTGATGGAAATCGGATTACCACTCAGGGACTGCGGGTCATTTCATCCGCATCATCAACCGATCATGAAAGGATAAGTCATGGCTGCAAACATGTTCATGCAGATTTCGGACATCAAGGGCGATGCGACCGAAGAGGCACACAAGGGATGGATCGTCATCGAAGACGCAAACTGGACCATCGACCGCGCGGTCGAGATGACCGATCTCGGCTCGACCCAGCGGATGCACGCAAACGCCGATTTCGGCAGGCTTCAGCTATCTTCGCAGATGGGCAAGGCCTCCAACGGGCTGGCGCTGGCGGTGGCCAACGGCACCGTGCGTCCGGAAATCATCATGCACTGGTGCCGGTCGGGTGACAGCGCGTCGACGGGGCTCAAGCCCTATTCGATCTGGAAGATGGGCGATGTCGTGGTCGACAGCTATTCGGTGTCGTCCACTGCCGAGAGTATTCCCCTGGAGATGTGGACCCTGGCCTTTGCGAAACTGCTGATCGAGTTCCATTCCACCAACCAGAAGGACGGCACGCTGAAGAAGGAATCCGAGTTCAAGTGGAACGTGCAGACCGGCAAGTCCGAATTCTGACGTCCGCCATGCGCCGTTCCGGCGGCGGTGCCGCCCGGGACGGCCGGCCCGAAACCCCGGACCCGGAGCCGCCGCCATGACGCCCGAAGACCATCTCAAGGCGGGGCAGCCCGAACTTGCCCTTGCGGCCTTGCAGGACAAGGTGCGCGCCGATCCGGCGAACGCCAGGCTGCGGATCTTTCTGTTCCAGCTGCTGTGCGTTCTGGGCGACTGGAAACGCGCGATCGCGCAACTGAAGGTCAGCGCCGAACTGGACGCGGCCGCGACGATGATGGCCCGTACCTACCGCGAGGCGATCATCTGCGAGGTCTATCGCGAAAAGGTGTTCGCCGGGCAGAAGGAGCCGCTGGTCTTCGGCGAGCCGCGGGAATGGCTGGCGCTGCTGATCGAGGCGCAGAAGCTGCTGGCGGCGGGCAAGGCGGACCGGGCGGCAGAGCTGCGCGCGCGGGCCTTCGACGCCGCGCCGGCCTGCGGCGGCATGGTGAACGGTGCGCGGTTCGCGTGGATCGCCGATGCCGACATGCGGCTGGGTCCGGTGCTCGAGGTCATCGTGAACGGGCGCTATTTCTGGCTGCCTTTCGCCCAGCTCGCGGGCATCGAGATCGAGGCCCCGACCGATCTGCGCGACGCGGTCTGGACGGCGGCGATGCTGACGCTGGCCAATGGCGGCGAGGTGGCGGCGCTGATCCCGACGCGCTATGCCGGAACCACCGCGGCCGGCGGGCCCGAGGAACTGATGGCGCGGCGCACCAGCTGGGCCGATGCCGGTGCCGGCGCATTCGCCGGAACCGGCCAGCGGCTGCTGACCACCGACACCGACGACATTGCCCTGATGGATATCCGAAGCCTTCGGATGCACACTGCGCAGGACGCGGCCGGGGGCGCGGCCGGAGATGGCTGACAAGGCGCTTTCCGAACGGCTTCAGCCGTCGCTTCTCGACCGGCTGACCGACCATGAGCCCGGCCTTCGCAAGGAGGGCCGCGATACCCGCGTGATCGACATCTCCCGGCTGCGCGAGATCATGCAGCGCGACCTGTCCTGGCTGCTGAACACCAGCAATATCCAGAGCACGTTCGACGCCGAGGCGTTTCCCAACGTGGCCGTGTCGGTTCTGAACTACGGGCTGCGCGAGGTCGCCGGCGAACATTCCTCCCAAGAGCGTGCCGAGTTGATCCGCCGGTCGATCGAGCAGGCGATTGCCGTGTTCGAACCGCGCATCATCGAAGGGTCGGTGGATGTGTCGCTGCACCCCGACGAAACCGGCGGGGAGATGACCGTATCGCTCGATATCCGGGCCGACATGTGGGCCGAGCCGCTGCCGCTGGAACTTTACCTGCGCAGCCAGGTGGATCTGACCACCGGCGAGGTCGAGGTGGAAAGGAGGCTCTAGGCGGATGGATACGCGGCTCCTGAAACATTACGAGGCCGAGTTGCTGTATCTGCGCGACATGGGCGCCGAATTCGCCGCGGCCTATCCCAAGATCGCCGGGCGGCTGGGCATGGAAGGGGTCGAGGTTCTCGACCCCTATGTCGAACGGCTGCTGGAGGGCGTGGCGTTCCTGTCGGCGCGCGTCCAGCTTGAACTGGAACTGCAATACCCAAACTTCACCTCCAACCTTCTGGAAATCGTCTATCCCCACTACCTCGCGCCGACCCCGTCCATGATGATCGCCGCGTTCGAGCCCGACACCGCCAACGCTGCGCTCAGGGACGGCTATGTCATGGCGCGCGACACGGTGCTGCGCTCGCGCCTGACCGAGGGCGAACAGACCGCCTGCGAATTCCGCACCTCAGCCGATCTGACCATGTGGCCGGTGGAAATCGCCGAGGCCGAATATATCGACGGGCGCGGCGAACTGGTGGCCGCCGGGGTGGCGGGATCGACACCGGCGCGCGCCGGTATCCGGCTGCGGTTGCGGCGCAGCGACGGCGAGGCGATCGCGGATCTGGGGATGGACCGGCTGGTGCTGCATCTGGGCAGCGGATCGGGCAACAACTGGCTGCTGCTGGAACTGCTCTGCACCCAGGTGCAGGGGCTGATCGGCCGTTCCACCAACCGCCGCACCGACTGGACCATGCCGCTGCCGGGCGGCGCCGTCGAACAGCGCGGATTCGACCCCGACGAGGCGTTGCTGCCGGTGCCGCGCCGGGTGTTCGACGGCTACCGCCTGTTGCAGGAGTTCTTCGCCATGCCGGAACGGTTCCTGTTCGTGGAATTGCAGGGGCTGCAACCGGCGCTGAAGCGGGCCGAGGGCGCGGAGGTGGATATCTACATCCTGTTGCGCGACGGCCGGCGCGAGGTGGCGCCCATGGTGGTGCCCGAGGCGTTCATTCTGAACGCCGTGCCCGCCGTAAACCTGTTCTCCAAACGCTGCGACCGGGTGCAACTGAGCCAGCGCGACACCGAACACCATGTCGTTCCCAACCGCACCGCGACGCTCGACTTCGAGATCTACGCATTGCAGTCGGTCAGCGGCATCAGCGGCGAGGGTGCAGACGACGTGGCGTTCCGGCCGTTCTATTCCGCCACCGATTTCACCGTCGCGGGCAACACCCATCCTGCCTATTACACCATGCGCCGCCGCATGCGTCAGCGCAGCGAAAGGGAACGGCTGCGCGGCGTGCGCACATCCTATCTCGGGTCCGAGGTATATCTGACGCTGGTGGACCGGTCGCAGGCACCCTATCGGGCGGATCTGGAGCAACTGGCGGTGCGGGCGCTGTGCACCAATCGCGACCTTCCGATGCTGCTGTCCGCGGCCGATGCCGACATCTTCCAGCTGCCCGAAGGCGGCCCGGTCAGGTCGATCCGCCTGCCGGTTCCGCCGACCCGGCCGCACCCGACGCTGGCGCAGGGCGACACCGCCTGGCGGCTGATAAGCCACCTGAGCCTGAATTACCTCTCGATCGCGGAAAGCGGCCGGGGCAGTTCGGCCGAGGCGCTGCGCGAACTGGTGGGGCTTTATGCGCCGCTTGGAGACCGGGTGACGGAAAAGCAGCTGGAGGGCATCGCGTCGGTTTCCTCGCGCCCGATCGTGCGCAGGATGAGCGACGAGGTGCTTTCGACGGCGCTGCGGGGGCTCGAGATCACGCTGGGCTTTGACGAGAGTTTCTTCGAGGGGTCGAGCGTTTACGCGCTGGGCGCGGTGCTGGAACGCTTCTTCCGGCGCTATGCCACGCTCAACAGTTTTACCGAAACCGTCTTGACGACGCAGAACCGCGGGGAAATTGCCCGATGGCGACCGGAAAAGGGTCTGGGCCGGATGATCTGAGCCATTTCGACCGGCTGGTCGAATCGCCTGAAACGCATCACCTGTTCCAGGCGCTGCGGGTGATCGAGGCGCATTTCGCGGATGCCCCGCGCCTGGGCGAAAGCCGCCGGCCGCGGGCCGACCGGGTGCGGCTGGGCCAGGAGCCGGAAATGGCCTTCCCGCCCTCGACCATCGCGCGGTTCGTGCCCGCCTCGGGCGGCAGGCCCGCGCGCCTGTCCAACCGGTTCTTCGGCCTGTTCGGCCCGCATGGTCCGATGCCGCTGCACATCACCAAATATGTGCGCGACCGGCTGCGCAACCACCGCGACCCCACCTTCGCCGCCTTCGCCGACATGCTGACCCACCGGATGCTGGGCCTGCTCTACCGCGCCTGGGTCACGGGCCAGCCGGCGCCGGCCTTCGACCGCGACGACGACATCATGGCGCGCAAGGTGGCGGCGCTGGGCGGTTATCACGGCGACCGCCTGCAAGTCCGCGATGCGATGCCCGACATGGCGCGTCTTTATTTCGCGGGCCATCTGGCGCAGGGGCCCAAGAATGCCGAGGGGCTGGTGTCGATCCTGTCGGCGTTCTTCGAGGTGCCCGTGCAGATCCGGCAATTCGTCGGCAGCTGGCTTGATCTGGAACCCGACGACCGCTGGCAGCTGGGGGCCGCCGCCGGGCTGGGCCGGTCCACCAGCATCGGCCAGCGGGTCTGGTCCCGGTCCGCCAAGTTCCGCATCCGCATCGGGCCTCTGCCGCTGAAGGATTACGAACGCCTGCTGCCCGGCGGCGCGGCGCTGGAGCGGTTGCGCGCCATCGTGCGCAGCTATGCCGGCGACGTGCTGGACTGGGACGTCAACCTGATCCTGGCGGGCGACGAGGTGCCGCGCGCCAGCCTCGGCGGCACGACGCGGCTGGGCCATACCAGCTGGATCGGCAGCCGCAGGGACATGGACGACACCCGCGCCGATGCCGCCGATCTGTACCTCTGTCCCGGTGCGGGCCGCCGGGCCGACAGTGACGACCGCGCCGCCGCGAGGATGGGATGAACGCAGGGAAGGAGCCGACATGACCGAGATCAGCCGCGTGGCGCTGTTCGGAAAGCTGAACAGGCTGGGATACCAGGCCATCGAAAGCGCGACGGTGTTCTGCAAGATGCGGGGCAACCCCTATGTCGAGGTCGTGCACTGGATGCATCAGATCCTGAACGGGCAGGACAGCGATCTGCACCGGATCATCCGCCATTTCGACCTTGATCCGGGCCGGATCGCAGCCGAGATGACCCGCGCGCTCGATGCCCTGCCACGCGGGGCCAGCGCCATTTCCGACCTTTCCGATCACCTCATGGACGCGATGGAACGGGGCTGGGTCTGGGGTTCGCTGCTCTATTCCTCGAGCCAGGTGCGCACCGGTCATCTGCTGCTGGGTATGCTCAAGACGCCCGCGCTGCGCAACATCCTGGCCTCCATGTCGCCCGAACTGGCCCGCATCAGGGCCGATGATCTGGCCGATGCTTTCGATGCCGCCACCGACGGTTCGCCCGAGGAGGGGCTGGCGGCAAGGGACGGCTCGCACACCGGCGGCGGGGCCGAGCCGGGCGAGGCATCGGGCGCGCGCAGCCCGCAGATGGGCGGGCAGGAGGCGTTGCAACAGTTCTGCACCGATCTGACCGAACAGGCGCGGGCGGGCGAGATCGACCCGATTGTCGGGCGCGACGAGGAAATCCGCCAGATCGTCGATATCCTGATGCGGCGGCGGCAGAACAACCCGATCCTGACCGGCGAGGCCGGGGTCGGCAAGACCGCCGTGGTCGAGGGGTTCGCCCTGCGCATCGCCCGCGGCGACGTGCCCCCCGCGCTGAGAAACGTGCGGCTGCTGCAACTCGATGTCGGGCTGCTCCAGGCCGGGGCCAGCATGAAGGGTGAATTCGAGAACCGCCTGAAACAGGTGATCGAGGAGGTGCGGTCCAGCCCCGAACCCATCGTCATGTTCGTCGATGAAACCCACACCCTTGTCGGGGCCGGCGGCGCGGCGGGAACGGGCGATGCCGCCAACCTGCTGAAGCCGGCGCTGGCGCGGGGCACCTTGCGCACCATAGGCGCGACCACCTGGGCCGAGTACAAGAAACATATCGAGAAGGATCCGGCCCTGACCCGCCGGTTCCAGGTCATCGCGGTGGACGAGCCGTCAATCGACCGGGCCATCGTGATGATGCGCGCCATTTCCTCGGTGCTGGAGAAACACCACCGCGTGCAGATTCTCGACGAGGGGATCGAGGCGGCGGTGAAGCTCTCGGCCCGCTACATCCCGGCGCGGCAGTTGCCCGACAAGTCGGTCAGCCTGCTCGATACCGCCTGCGCCCGCGTCGCCGTCAGCCAGCATGCGATTCCCGCCGAGGTCGATGACAGCCGCCGCCGGATCGAGGCGCTGGGTACCGAACTGGAGATCATCGGCCGCGACGAGACCGCCGGCCATGATGTCACCGACCGGCGCGAGGCGGTCGAGGGCGCGAAGGCGGCCGAAGAAACCCGGCTGGCCGGGCTGACCGAGCGGTGGGAGCGGGAAAGGGCGGTGGTCGAGGCCATTCTCGACCTGCGCGCCCGGCTGCGCGAGGGCGGCGCCCCGGTCGAGGGGGCCGAAGCGGCCGGCGACGAGGCGGCGCAGGCCAGCCCGCTGTCGGCCGAAGACCGCGCGGCGCTGCTGGACGAGCTGAAGGCGAAGAACGCCGAACTGGCCGGGGTGCAGGGCGAAAGCCCCCTGATCCTGCCCATCGTCGATGCGCAGGCGGTGGCCGGCGTGGTCGGCGACTGGACCGGCATACCCGTGGGCCGCATGGTCAGGAACGAGATCGACACTATCCTGCATCTGGAAGACCATCTCGCCCGCCGCGTCATCGGCCAGGATCACGCGATGAAGATGATCGCCAAGCGCATCCAGACCAGCCGCGCCGGGCTCGACAACCCCTCCAGACCCGTGGGCGTGTTCCTGCTGGCCGGCACCAGCGGTGTGGGCAAGACCGAAACCGCGCTGGCGCTGGCCGAGGTGATGTATGGCGGCGAACACAACGTCATCACCATCAACATGAGCGAGTACCAGGAGGCGCATACCGTCAGTTCCCTGAAAGGCGCGCCGCCGGGCTATGTCGGCTATGGCGAAGGCGGTGTGCTGACCGAGGCGGTGCGGCGCAAGCCCTATTCCGTCGTGCTGCTCGACGAGGTCGAGAAGGCGCACCCGGACGTGCACGAGATCTTCTTCCAGGTGTTCGACAAGGGCCGGATGGAGGATGGCGAGGGGCGCATGATCGACTTCAGGAACACGCTGATCCTGCTGACCTCGAATGTCGGGTCCGATCTGATCATGGATCTGTGTTCCGACCCCGACCTGATGCCCGACCCCGAAGGCATGGCCAAGGCGCTGCGCGACCCGCTGCTCAAGGTGTTTCCGGCGGCCTTGCTGGGCCGGCTGGTGACGATTCCCTACTACCCGCTTACCCCGGACATGATCGCGGCGATCACACGTCTGCAACTGGGCCGGATCGAGCGCCGGGTAACGGATTCGCACGGCGTGCCGTTTGGCTATTCCGATGCCGTGGTCGATACCATCGTCCAACGCTGCCAGGAGTTGGAAAGCGGCGGGCGGATGATCGACGCCATCGTGACCAACACCATGCTGCCCGACATCTCGGCGGAATTCCTGCGCCGCATGATGGAAGGCCGCGAGGTGCGCCGCGTCGCCATCGACGTGGCGGATGGCGAATTCGCGTATGCGTTCGACTGACCCCGCGGATACCCCGCAAAGCGAAGAAACCCGAGCGATGAGCCAGACCCTTGCCCTTCAGCACAGAACCCGCGAGTTCGCCGGGCGCGCCAGCGTGCAGAAGACGGCCATGGCGGTCTTCGGCCTTCGGGTCGACACCATGCGGGCGGCGCTGAAGCAGGGGGCCGAACAGGGATTGGGCGCGCGGCGCCAACCGGCAGGCACGAAAGCCGCTGTCGGGGCCCGGATCGCGGCATTCCAAGGAGGCGCCGGGTGAACGCAAACCGCTCCCGAGACTCCACCGCCCGCAATCGTGCGCCAGGGGACCAGGTCGGGCTGATGTCTTTCCAGGCGATGTCCGGAAATGCTATCATCGGGCCGAGGAGCGGCGCCGCCCCGCCGGCGCCCTCTGCGCCGCAAGCGGCGGGCGACGTGCCGGTTGCGGCGGACGGACCTGCCGCCGGGGCGGATGCCGACAGCGATCTCGATGCGTTTCTGGCCGGCTTCGGCGACGGCGGGAACGCCGGCGAACAGGCCGGCGATGACGATATCGGCGCCGCCCTCGCGGCGTTGCTGGACGATTTGCGATGAAGACATTCGAGCCAAAATCCATTGCCGCGGACTGCGCGCGCCTCCGTGAAAGGACAGGGCATGCCGGAAAGTAAGCCACACAAGGATTCGCTGGTCTGGATGTCGGGCAGCTACCAGGCCAAGGACATCCTGCTGAAACGCGCCGTCGTGCGCGAAGGGTTGAGCCGGCTGACCGAAACCACGATCGAGTTCCAGTCCAGGAACAAGGCGGTCAGGCTGGACCAGATCGTCGGGCGAACCATGAATCTGCATCTGATCACCGAGGGCGCCGGTGAGCGGAAGTTCTCGGGCTTGTGCATTTCGGTCGAGAACCTCGGCTTTCGCGACGGTTACGGGCATTATGTCGCCGAGGTGCGGCCCTGGGCCTATCTGCTGACCCGCACCCGCGACTGCCGCATCTTTCAGGACATGACGGCGGTCGATATCATCAAGGAGATATTCGCCGATCACGGCTTCGCGGATTTCACCGACAAGCTGAGCGACAGCTACGAGACGCGCGGCTATTGCGTGCAGTACCGTGAAACCGACTTCGATTTCATCAGCCGCCTGATGGAGGAAGAGGGGATCTACCACTATTTCGACAGCGACAAGGACAAGAACGCACCCGAAAAGATGGTTCTGTGCGACGGCATCAGCGGACATTCGCCGGTACCGGGCAAATCGACGCTGGACTATCACGCCCGCGACGATACCGACCGGCGGCGCAAGGACCACATCGCCGAATGGGCGGTGGGCGAAACCCTGACGCACGGCAAGGTCACGCTGAACGATTTCGATTTCACCTCGCCGACGGCGGATCTGAAGACCGCCAACACGATCAGGAAGGGCAGCCACAGCCACACCGGGATGGAGGTTTACGACTATCCCGGCCATTACCGCAAGAACACCGGCCTGGGCGACAAGCAGGCCCGCGTCCGGATGGAGGCCGAGGCCATCCGCCACCGACGATGGCGCGGCGCCGGCAGCGTGCGCACCCTGGGCACGGGATACACCTTCAAGCTGAGGAACCACCCCGATGCGCAGGCCAACGCCGAATATCTCGTAACTGACGCGGTCCATTATCTTCAGGTAGCCACGGATTTCTCCGAATCCGACCTGCGCCACGACCTGAAGCCGGGCAACATCGAGTTCCCCGAAGAGATGGAGGGCGACGCCTACGCCTGCGTGTTCGGCGCGATCGGCAAGCAGGACCAGTTCCGCGCCCCGCTGGTGACGCCCTGGCCGGAAATCCCCGGAATGCACACCGCGACCGTGGTCGGCAAGTCGGGCGAGGAGATATGGACCGACGAACACGGCCGCATCAAGGTTCAGTTCCACTGGGACCGCAAAGGCGAAAGGGACGAGAAATCGTCCTGCTGGGTGCGCGTGGTCACGCCGTGGTCGGGCAAGGGCTGGGGCATGGTGGCGGTGCCGCGCATGGGCCAGGAGGTGGCGATCCATTTCGAGGAAGGCGATCCCGACCGCCCGATCTGCACGGGGATGCTTTACAACAAGGACACGATGCCACCCTATTCCTACCCCGACGACCAGACCCAGCTGGGCATTCGTACCAATTCGTCCAAGGGCGGGGGCGGCTACAACGAACTGATGTTCGAGGACAAGAAGGGCAAGGAACTATTGCGCGTGCAGGCGCAGAAGGACCACCAGGCGCTGATCAAGAACAAGTCGGTCAAGACCATCGGCTATGACGAGATCGACGCCGGCGCCCATGATGAGGACGGCTGCGAGAGCAAGGTGGTGCGCAACCATGTCACCGAGACGGTGAAGGAGGGCAATCACTATTTCACCATCCTGACCGGCAGCCAGGAAATCGAGATCGAGACCGACAAGACCCAGACCATCCGCGGCAAGCACACCAAGACGAT
>JAGRMG010000093.1 GCA_020441385.1 Paracoccaceae bacterium | reverse complement strand
CGGCGGGCCATTGAAACCGGCGCTGTCCGCACAGGCCCGCCAGGCAGGCATCGGCGGGCGCATCGACTGGCGCGGCGCCTGCGACCAGCCCGAGGTGATCGCCGCCATGCGCGCCGCCGATCTGTTCGTCCTGCCCAGCCGGATCGCCGAAGACGGCGACCGCGACGGGCTGCCCAACGTGCTGATGGAGGCGGCATCCCAACGCCTGCCGATCCTGTCCACCTCGGTTTCGGCGATCCCCGAATTCATCGACAGCGGCAGGCACGGCCAGCTGGTTGCCGACAGCCCGCAGGCGCTGGCCGGCGCAATCGCCGGGCTGGCCGCCGATCCGGCCCGGGCCGATGCCATGGCAATGGCCGCACTGGACCGCCTGCGCCGCGATTTCGGGATGCAGGCCGGGATAGACCGGCTCTCGCGGCGGCTGACCGGGCTTTGCCGGGGCGATGCGGCATGATCCGCGTGGCCTTTCACGCACCCATGAAATCGCCCTGCAGCCCGGTGCCCTCGGGCGACCGGGAAATGGCGCGCAACCTCATGGCGGCGATTGCCGCCGGGGGCGCCCGGGTCGATCTGGTGTCGGAACTGAAGACCCATGACAAGGCCGGCGACGCCGATGCCCAGGCAAGAGCGCGCGACCTCGCGACGGCCGAGATCGCGCGGCTCACTCATGCGCTTGGCAGCGATCCTCCGGCACTCTGGGTCACGTATCACAACTATTACAAGGCGCCCGACCTGATCGGCCCGGCCGTCAGCCGCGCGCTGGGCCTGCCCTATGTCCAGATCGAAAGCACCCGCGCCCGCAAGCGGCTGTCGGGCGCCTGGGCGGATTTCGCCGTGGCCGCCGAGGCGGCGTGCGATGCGGCAGCGGTGATCTTCCATCTCACGGCCAACGACCTGATCACCCTGAAACGGCATCGCCCGCCAGGTCAGTCCCTCATCCGGCTGCGCCCGTTCCTGCCGGTTGCGCAATTGCCGAACGCCTCGGATTGTGCCGGCGCCATGCTGGCGGCGGGCATGATGCGGACCGGCGACAAGCTGGACTCATACCGGATCGTCGCCGACACGCTGGGCCGACTGCGCGGGCCGTGGCATTTGAACATCGCCGGCGACGGCCCGGCGCGCGGCACCATCGAGGCGATGATGGCGCCGTTCGGCGCGCGCGTCCGGTTCCTGGGCCAACTGGATCGCGACGCGCTGGCTTCGGCCTACGGACGGGCGTCGCTGTTCTTCTGGCCCGGCGTCAACGAAGCCTTCGGCATGGTCTATCTGGAAGCGCAGGCCGCGGGTCTGCCGGTGGTGGCGCAGAACCGCCCCGGCGTGCGCGACATCCTGCTGCCCGGCGACTACCCCAGACCAGGGCAGGGGGCGGGCGCACTCGCATCGCGAATCCAGACGCTGCTGGACAACCCGGCGCTGCGGCGCGACCTTGGCGCCAAGGCCCGCGCCATGATCGCCCGCCGTCACCTGATGGCCGGCGCCACCGAAACCTTCTGGTCCGCCGTGACCCCGTTGCTGGATGCCGCACCATGATCCGCCTCGCCCTCCTGCGCCACGGCCACACCGAATGGAACCGCGCCGGGCGCATCCAGGGCCGCACCGACATCCCGCTCGACGACCAGGCCCGCGCCGAGCTTGCGCGCTTTTTTCTGCCGCCGCCCTGGGATACGGCCGAGCTTTGGTCCAGCCCGCTGCAACGCGCCACCGAGACCGCGCATATCGTCGCCGGCCGCCACGCGCGCACGACACCGGCCCTGACGGAAATGGACTGGGGCGAATGGGAGGGGCAGCGCGGCACCGACCTGTTGGCGCAGCCCGGCAGCGGATTCCGCCATATCGAGGATTGGGGCTGGACCTACCGCGCCCCGGGTGGCGAAACCCCGGCCGAGGTCTGGGCGCGGCTGCGCCCCTGGGTCGGAAGACTTGAGCGCAACGCCGTGGCGGTCTGCCATATCGGCATCATGCGGGTGCTGCTGGCGCGCGCGCATGGCTGGGATTTCGACGGCCCGGCGCCGTTCCGCATCAAGCGCAACAGGCTGTACCTGCTGACGGTCGACGGCGACGCCCTCGCTGCCGAACCCGACCCGCTGCCGCTGGTCTGGCTGGAGGATCTTGCGTGAAGGTGATGATCGCCGTCACGCATCTTCTGGGAACCGGGCATCTGAGCCGCGCCCTGGTGCTGGGCCGCGCCTTTGCCGGGGCCGGGCACCGCGTCGTGCTGGTTTCGGGCGGCATGCCGGCGCCGCATCTGGAATGCGGCAGCGTCGAGATGGTGCACCTGCCGCCGCTGCGATCGGACGGGACCGATTTCGCCCGGCTGCTGGATGCGGGCGGCGTCCCTGCGGGGCCGGTTCTGATGGCGCGGCGGCGCGCCGCCCTGTGCCGGGCGCTGACCGGTCTTGCGCCCGACATCCTGATCACCGAACTGTTCCCGTTCGGCCGCCGCAGCCTTGGGCAGGAGTTCCTCGCGCTGCTCGAGGCGGCGGGCTCCCTGCCCCGCCGGCCCGTGGTGCTGGCGTCGATCCGCGACATCCTCGCGCCGCCGTCCAAACCGGCCAGGGCCGAACAGACCGACACCGTCATCGCCCGCCACTACGACGCGGTTCTGGTCCATTCCGACCCGCAGACCACGCCGCTTTCGGCCAGTTGGCCGGTGTCGGACATGCTGGCGGCAAAGCTGCGCCATACCGGATATGTCACCGATGGCCCCGCCACGCCGCATCCGGGCGGCGACGGAACGGGCGAGATACTGGTCAGCGCCGGCGGCGGCGATGTGGGCGGGCCGATATTCGCCGCCGCGATCGGCGCGGCGCGGCTGGCGCCCGGCCAAACCTGGCGGCTGCTGGTCGGTGGCGGCGAGGCCAGCCTTGCAGCGGTGCGCCACGCCGCAGCCGGGACCGGCGCGAAGGTCGAGCCGCCGCGCAGAGACTTCCGCCAGATGCTGCACCATGCGCGCGCCTCGGTCAGCATGTGCGGCTACAACACCGCGCTCGATCTGATGCAGGCCGGAACGCCGGCAGTGCTGATCCCGTTCGACGCGGGCAAGGAGGTGGAGCAGGCCCTGCGCGCACAAAGCCTGGCCGCCCTGCCCGGCATCGAGGTGCTGCGCGCGCGCGATCTGGCCCCGCAATCGCTGGCCGATGCCGTGGCCCGCGCCATCGGGGACCGGCAGAAACGCCCCGGGCGCCGGTTTGACGGTGCCGCACGATCCGTGGCAATTGCCTGTTCGATGGCAGAGGCGCGCCCATGACCCCCGACTGGCGCCCGCTCGACGCGGAACTGGACCGCTGGCGAACGCTGGGCCTGACTTTGCCGCTGTGGTGGCGCGACGACGACGCGGTAACGCGAACCCCGGCGCTGGAGCGGCTGACGGATCTGGCGCGGACGCTGGACATGCCGGTGCATCTGGCCGTGATCCCGGCGCGGGCCGACGCGGCGCTGGCCGAATTCGTGGCGCGCCATCCCCTCCTGATTCCCGTCGTCCATGGCTGGGCACATGCAAGCCACGCGCCGGCCTGCGAAAAGAAGGCCGAGTTCGGCGCGCACCGCCCCTTGCCCGCGATGCAGGACGAGGCGGTTCAGGGGCTGGCGCGCCTGAGCGGCCTGTTCCGCGGCAGGGTGCGCCCGATGTTCGTGCCGCCCTGGAACCGGATCGCCGAGGAGGTGGCAAGCGGCCTGCCCGCTGCGGGATATGCGATGCTGTCCACCTTCACGCCGCGCAAGGCGCCCGACGCCGCGCCGGGCCTGTTGCAGATCAACACGCATCTCGACCCGATCGCCTGGAAAGCCGGGCGCGGGCTGGTGCCGCCAGAGGCGCTGATCGCGCAACTCGCCGCCGATCTGGGCGCACGCCGCGCGGGCCGGGCGGACGGCGATGAACCTTATGGCATCCTGACGCATCATCTGGCCCATGACGATGCGATCTGGGACTTTACCGGCGCGCTGTTCAGGCGCCTGCTGCGCGGCCCGGCCCGGCGCTGGACCGCCCCCGCATCGCGAAACGAAAGGGACACCACCACATGAGCCGACTGGATTCCATGCTGCGCCGGCTGGCGGCCCAGCGCGACGGGCTGAACTGGGCCGCCGGTCTTGTGGCGGCAAGGCAGGGCGATGCGCTGGATCTCGGCCTGGGCAACGGCCGCACCTATGACCACCTTCGCGAGATCCTGCCCGGCCGCCGCATCTGGGTGATCGACCGGGTGCTGCAATGCCACCCCTCCTGCACCCCGCCCGAGGCCGATTTCCTGCAAGGCGAGGCGGAACCGATGCTGCGAAAACTCGCCGCAACCGGCGCGGGGATCGTGCTGGCGCATTACGATTTCGGGTTCGGCATCAAGGAAAGGGACGTGGCCGAGGCCGGCCGGCTCAGCCCGCTCATCGCCGACGTCATGCAACCCGGCGGCATCATCGTGTCGGGCCAGCCGCTGGTCGGGTTCGAACGGATCGCGGGGCCCGAGAGCATCGCCCGCGACCGCTACCTGTTCTACCGGACCTGACCGGGCGGCGGGACGGGTATGGAATTCACGCGCTACGCGCTCTACTGGCTACCACCGGCAGATGCGGACTGGTCGCGATTTGCCACCGCCTGGCTGGGCTGGGACATCCGCGCGGGGCGCCCCGTCACGCACCCCCCGGTGGACGGCCTGCCCCGCCCGGCCGAAGAAATCACACGGGCGCCGCGCCGCTACGGGCTGCACGCGACCATGAAACCGCCGTTCCGGCTGGCGGCCGGGCAAACCCGAAAGCAGCTGGAAGCCGCCTGCGCCGATCTCTGCGCCGGGCTCGAGCCGCTGTCGCTGCCGGGTTTGCAACCGACGCGACTGGGCCGGTTTCTGGCGCTCTGCCCAGCACAACCGGGCAGGAGCGCGGCCCCGCTCGCGGCGCGATGCGTGCGCGCGCTCGACCGGTTCCGCGCACCGATGGCCAGGGACGAACGCGACCGCCGCGCCGCCGGGCTGCCGCCCCGGCTTGCCCGCAACCTCGCCGAATGGGGGAACCCGCATGTGATGAACGTCTTCCGGTTTCACATCACCCTGACCGCGCCGCTGCCCCCGCCCGACCTGGCCAGGGTCGAGGCGGCCCTGTCGGTTCACCTCGCACCGCTCCTGCCCGCTGGACTCGATCTGTGCGACCTGTCGCTGGTCGGCGAAGGCACGGACGGTCGTTTCCGCCTGCTGCATCGGTTTCACCTCGGCAAATAGCCATCCCCCTACCATCCGGTATCCGCGCAGGTTATATCGCGGGCATGGCGGGCAGGATTGCCAGCCGCCCCGACCCAGAGGATTGCACCCATGCCCTTCGACCGCTCGATCAAGATCGCCCCTTCGATCCTCTCGGCCGATTTCGCCGATTTCGGGCGCGAGATCGCCGCCATCGAAGCGCAGGGCGCCGATTGGGTGCATGTCGATGTGATGGACGGCCATTTCGTGCCCAACCTGACCTTCGGCCCGCCATTGGTCAGGGCGATCCGCAAGCACGTCACCACCTTCATGGACGTGCATCTCATGATCGCCCCGGTCGATCCCTTCGTCGAGGCCTTCGCCGAGGCCGGCGCAGATCTGATCTGCGCCCATGTCGAAGCCGGTCCCCATATCCACCGCACGCTTCAGGCGATCCGCGCCACCGGCTGCAAGGCGGGCGTGGCCCTGAATCCCGGCACACCGGCAGCAGTGGTGGAACCTCTGCTCGATCATTGCGACATGGTCCTGGTAATGACGGTGAATCCCGGCTTTGGCGGCCAGAACTTCATTCACTCGGGAATCGGGAAAATCCGCACCATCCGGGCGATGATCGGCGATCGGCCGGTGCATGTCCAGGTCGACGGCGGCGTGACGCCCGAGACCGCGCCGCTGGTGGCCCGCGCCGGGGCGGATGTTCTGGTTGCCGGATCGGCCGTGTTCAGGGGCGGGTCGGTGGAAACCCCGGGCCCCTACGGCGAGAACATCCGCGCCATCCGGGCGGCGGCCGAGGGCACATACGTCTGAGGCGGGCCAAAATTCTACATAGAATTTTGCCGCCCTGCGGCAAGAATTTTCTTAAATTCTTGCACGCGTCACCGCAGGCGGCCGGCGAATGTTCCAAGGAGCTTGTGTTTCAGGATCTTGCCGGTCGGGGCCGCCGGAAGCGTTGCCGCAAACACATAGCGCGACGGCCGTTTGTAGCCGGCCAGCCGGTCTGCCACGAACGCGCGCAGGCCGGCCTCGTCGAAGCCGTCCGGGTCGGACACCATGACGAAGGCCACCACCTCCTCGTCGCCATCGCGCGGCCGGCCGATCACCGCCGACTGGATCACCTCGGGATGGTCGGTCAGCACGGCCTCGACCTCGGGCGGGTAGATGTTGAAGCCGCCATGGATGATCAGTTCCTTGAGCCGGCCGAGGATGTGCAGGTTGCCGCGCTCGTCGATGCGGCCGATGTCGCCGGTCCGCAACCAGCCGTCCGGGGCCAGAACCCGGGCGGTGGCTTTCGGGTCGCGCCAATAGCCCTTCATGACATGCGGACCGCGGGTCAGCACCTCGCCCGCGCCGTGCCCTCCGCCGGGGACGGTTTCGTCGATGGCGATCTCGACCCCCTCCAGCGGCGGCCCGGCGGAAATGTCGCGATCGCCCGGTGCGTTGGTGGTCACGCTCACGCCCGCGGTGGTTTCGGTCAGCCCATAGCCGTTCTGCAGGGCGCGACCATAGAAGGCTTCGGCCTTGCGTTTCCAGGCCGGATCCAGCGGCGCGCCGCCGGAGGTGACATAGCGCAGCGTGTCGCCGGGCAGCCGGTCGTGGCCATGTTCGCGGGCATGGGCCATCAGCAGCGCATGCATTTGCGGCACGCCGGAAAACAGCGTCACGCCGCGGCCAAGCGCATCGTGGAGTGTCGCGGCGGAAAAACGCGGCTCCAGCCACAGGCAGGCACCCGCCGCCATCGCCGCGGTCAGGATCGAGGCGAGGCCGAAGACATGGCTGATCGGCAGGACGCCGTAGATCAGATCATCGGGCGTAATGCCGCGCCGGGCGACCGAGGCGCGGCCGGCAAAGATCAGGTTGCGATGGGTCAGCATCACCCCCTTGGGCGCGCCGGTGGTGCCCGTGGTGAACAGCATCACAGCCAACTCGGTGTCGTTCTCAGGGTCCGAGGCAAAGGGCCGCGAAATATGCAGCGTGCCGAAATCGCCGGCGATCTCCGCGGCTCCGGCACTGGCCGCATGGGCGGCGGCATCGGGCGAGATGCGGCTGGTGAAAAGCATCGCGACGGGGCGCGCGTGGTCGCGTATCCGCCCGATCTCGTCCCCGGTCAGACGCGCGTTGAGCGGTATCGCGACTAGGCCGAGCCGGTAGCAGGCGAAAATCGCGGCGACCAGTTCAACGCAGTTCTCGCAGGCGATCATGACCCGGTCGCCTGCCCTGGCGCCGGCATCGCCAAGCTGGCGGCCGAGATCGCGGCTGGCGCGGTCGAGATCGGCAAAGCTCCATCGCAGGTCTGAGGTTTCGCGCAGGGCGATGGCGGCGGGGCGGTCGCGCAGGTGCCCATCAAGCAGGTGATCGACGCGGACGGGCGGTTCGGAGGTCACGGCCCGCGCCGTTCCCGCACGCGCTTGAACGCGCCGGTGGCCGTGGCCAGCAGCCGCCCGCTTTCGTCGCGCAATTCGCTGGCGGCGAATTTTATCGTCTGACCGCCGCCGGTGACGCAGCCGGTCGCGGTGACGCGGCCGGTATTGGCCGAGGCGATGTAATTGGTGCTCAGCGATACCGTGACCAGCAGTGCATCGCCGGTTTCGGACCAGCTGCGCGACACCGAAAAGCCGGCCGCGGCATCCAGCAGCATGGCGACGATGCCGCCATGCAGGCTGCCGACCCGGTTCATGTGCCGTGGCGCCAGATCCAGCGTGACCCGGGCGCCGCCGTCGGGATGGCTCAGGTCGATGGCATAGCCCACCATGTCCTGCGCGCCGCTGTCGATGGCGACCGGCGCGGATCCGTCAGGCTGAAGCGAGGGCAATGAAGCGCTCCAGATGCCAGTCGGTATCGCCCAGGCGGTGGTCGGTCATCACGATCCGCTTGGCGACATGGGCCAGTTCGTATTCCCGAGTCATGCCGATGCCGCCATGCATCTGGATCGCCTCTTCGGCCACCAGGCGCCCGGCACGCCCGATCAGGTTGCGCGCCGCGGCGATGTGCAGATCGCGGATTTCGGGCGACTCTTCGAGATGCCCGGCCGCGTTGATCACCGCCGAGCGGGCCTGTTCCAGTTCGATCAGCAGATCCGCGAACCGGTGCTGGAGCGCCTGGAACGTACCGATGGGGCGGCCGAACTGCTTGCGCGTCTGAAGGTAGTCGCGGGTGAGGCCGGTCGCGGTTTCCATCGCGCCCAGCGCCTCGGCCGCCAGCGCCACATTGGCCCTTGCCACGGCGGTTTGCATGGCCGGGAACGCGCCGCCCGCCGGACCCAGCCGGGCGGTTTCGGGCAGGGCGACATTGTCCAGCACGACCTCGGCGGCGCGCCCTCCCGAGATCAGGGGATAGCCGCGCAGGGACAGTCCTTCGGTCTCTTTGGGAATCAGAAATAGCGAGATGCCATCGCCATCGTCGGGGCCGCCGGATTCGCGGGCCGAGACGATCAGGTATTCGGCGGCCTCGGCATTCACCACCACGGCCTTGCGGCCGTTCAGGACGAGGTTTCCACCCTCCCGTGACGCCGTGGTTTCGATTCGGGAAAGGTCATAACGACTGTTCGGTTCGCCATGCGCGAAGGCGAGGTGCAGCGTGCCGCCGATCACCGCGCCCAGAAGTTCGCGCTGGCTTGCCCCGCCGAGGTCGGCGAGCAGCCCGCCGCCGAGGATGGCGGTGTCGAGCAGAGGTTCGACGACGCCGGCGCGGCCGAGTTCCTCGAACACGGTCGAGATGTCGAAACCGGCGCCGCCAAAGCCGCTGTCGGCTTCGCAAAACAGCGCGCCCAGCACCCCGAGTTCGGCCAGCGCCGACCAGATTTCGGCGCTGAAGCCGTCCTCGCTGTCGAGAATGGCGTTGCGGGCGGCAGGGGTGTAGCGGTCCGTCAGGAAGCGGCGCAGCGTGTCCTGCAACATGCGCCGTTCGTCGGTCAGATCGAAGTTCATTTGCCGCCCCCCAGTTTGACCTTTGCGATGATGCCGCGCTGGATCTCGTTGGAGCCGCCGAAGATCGACAGCTTGCGGTTGTTGAAATACTGCGCCGCCGCCGGGCCGGCACCTTCGGGGCCGATGCGCGGTTCGTTGGCCCCCTCGATCGTTTCGGAGGGGAACGGCATGGCGTAGGGGCCGGCGGCGCGGCGGGCGAGGTCGTTGATTTCCTGCCGGATGATCGTGCCCTTGACCTTGAGCATGGAGCTTTCAACCCCCGGCGCCTGGCCGGCGGCGGCCTGGCTGATGATGCGCAGGTTGGTGGTGGCCATCGCCATCAGGTCGATTTCCACCCGCGCCAGGCGAGCGGCGAAATGGGGGTTTTCCAGCAACGGCTTTCCGCCCTGCATCCGGGTCCGCGCCATGCGCTTGACGGCATCCAGACCGGCCTGGGAAAAGCCCACCCCGGCGATGTTGGTGCGTTCGTGGGTCAGCAGGTACTTGGCGTAGGTCCAGCCCTTGTTTTCCTCGCCGATCAGGTTCTCCGCCGGAACCCGCACGTTGTCGAAGAACACCTCGTTCACTTCGCGGCTGCCGTCCAGCAGAACGATCGGGCGGATGTCGATGCCGGGGGTATCCATGTCGATCAGCAGGAAGGAAATGCCTTCCTGCTGCTTGGCGTCCGGGTCGGTGCGCACCAGGCAGAAGATCCTGTTGGCGTGCTGGCCCAGCGTGGTCCAGGTCTTCTGCCCGTTGACGACATAGTGGTCGCCGTCGCGCACCGCGCGGGTTTTGAGCGACGCCAGATCCGACCCGGCGCCGGGTTCGGAATAGCCCTGGCACCACCAGTCCTCGCCCGAGAGGATCCGCGGCAGGTAGTAATCCTGCTGCGCCTTGCTGCCGAATTTCATCAGCACCGGAGCCAGCATGCCCAGCCCGAACGGCACGATGCGCGGGGCGTCGGCGCGGGCGGCTTCCTCTTCGAATATGTGGCGCTGCACCGCGTTCCAAGCGGCGCCGCCGAATTCCTTCGGCCAGTTCTGCGCCAGCCAGCCCTTCTGCTGAAGGATGGCGTGCCAGCGGTCCATGTCGGCCTTGCTCAACTCGCCCTCGCCGCGCACCTTGGCGCGCAGATCGTCGGGCAGCCTGTCGGCCAGGAATGCGCGGATCTCGTCGCGGAAGGCAAGTTCCTGCGGTGAATAGCTCAGGTCCATGACGGTTCTCCTTTCCAATTGCCGCCATATCCGACAGAGGGCGTGCGCCCGTTCGCCCGGGCGGGCATGTCCGGGCCGCGTTGCGCCCCGGACAGGGTGTCTAGAAAATCTCGAACAGCCCGGCCGCGCCCATGCCGCCGCCGACGCACATCGTCACCACGCCCCGTTTCGCGCCGCGCCGCTTGCCTTCGCGCATCAGGTGGCCGGTCATCCGTGCCCCTGTCATGCCGAAGGGGTGGCCGATGGCGATCGAGCCGCCGTTGACGTTGCATTTTTCGTCGTCGATGCCCAGCCGGTCGCGGCAATAAAGCGCCTGGGAGGCGAACGCCTCGTTCAGTTCCCAGATGTCGATATCGTCCACCTTCAGCCCGTGGCGTTCCAGCAGACGCGGCACCGCGAAGACCGGGCCGATGCCCATCTCGTCGGGTTCGCACCCGGCGACGGCAAAGCCCTTGAAGGCGCCCATCGGCTCGATCCCCTGTTTTTCGGCTTCGGTGCTGTCCATCAGAACCACGGCGGCGGCACCGTCCGAAAGCTGGCTGGCATTGCCCGCGGTGACGAAATTGCCGGGCCCGCGCACCGGTTGCAGCGCCGCCAGCCCTTCGAGAGTGGTGTTCGGGCGGTTGCATTCGTCGCGGTCCACCGTGACCTCGCGCATCGAGATCTCGCCGGTTTCCTTGTCCTTGACCGCCATCGTCACTTGCATCGGCACGATCTCGTCGTCGAACCTGCCCGCCTCTTGCGCGGCGGCGATGCGTTGCTGGCTGCGCAGGCCGTATTCGTCCTGGGCCTCGCGGCTGACGCCATAGCGTTGCGCCACGATATCGGCGGTTTCGATCATCTCCATGTAGATCGCCGGCTTGTGCTCCAGAATCCAGGCATCCGGCGCGTGCCGGACCTTGGGCTGAACCAGCGAGATGCTTTCGACACCGCCGGCCACCATCGGCCCGGCGCCTTCGGCAATGATCTGGTTGGCGGCCAGCGCGATGGTCTGAAGGCCGGACGAACAGAACCGGTTCACGGTAAAGCCCGACACGCTGATCGGCAGGCCGGCGCGGATGGCGATCTGGCGGCCGATGTTGTTGCCGGTCTCGCCCTCGGGGAAACCGCAGCCGATGGCGCAATCCTCGATCACGGCCGGGTCGAGCCCCGAGCGTTGAACGGCGGCGGCAACTGCGTGACCGCCCATTTCGGCGCCATGTGTGATGTTGAACGACCCCCGGAAGGATTTGGCCAGGCCGGTGCGGGCGGCGGATACGATAACGGCTTGTTTCATCATTTTGCGTCCTTGTTGAGATCGTCGAAGGTGCGGCCATCGGCCACCAGTTGTTCCAGCAACGGCGCGGGCTGCCAGAAATAATCATCCAACGCGGCCCACGACCTGATGTCGTCCAGCAGGCCCTTCAGGCCCGTCATGTCGGCCCATTTCAGCGGCCCGCCGCGGTAGCGCGGGAAACCGTAGCCGTAAAGCAGCGTCACATCCACATCGAGGGGGCGTTTGGCGATGCCCTCGCCCACGACCCTGGCGGCTTCGTTGACCATCGCGGCCATGTAGCGGCGCACGATCTCGTCATCGGTGAAATCGCGCGGGGTTATGCCCTGGGCGGCGCGGTCGGCCTCGATCAGGGGCATCACCTCGGGGTTGGGGGTGCCGCCGCGCTTGCCCTTCTCGTAGACGTAATAGCCCTTGCCGGTCTTCTGGCCGAAATTCCCGGCCTCGCACAGCTTGTCGGCATAGGTGAAATCGCGGGCGCGCGGGTCTAGCCCGGCGGCGCGCTTGCGCTTGCGTGTCGCCCAGCCGATATCGAGGCCCGCCAGGTCGGCCACCGCATAGGGCCCCATGGCAAAGCCGAAATCGGTCAGCGCCTTGTCGATCTGGAAGGGGCTGGCGCCATCGAGGATCATGTGATCGGCCGCGGTGCGGTAGGTGGCGAGGATGCGGTTGCCGATGAAGCCGTCGCAGACCCCGGCCCGGACCGACACCTTGCCCAGCCGCTTGCCCAGCGCGAAACCGGTGGCGACGACGTCCGGCGCGGTCTTGTCGGCGACCACGATTTCCAGCAGCTTCATGACATGCGCGGGCGAGAAGAAATGCAGCCCGATCACGTCGGCGGGGCGGGCGGTGATGGCGGCGATCTCGTTCACGTCGAGATAGGAGGTGTTGGTGGCCAGCACCGCGCCCGGCTTGCAGACCGCGTCGAGCTTGCCGAAGACCTGTTTCTTTACTTCCATGTCCTCGAACACCGCCTCGATCACCAGATCGGCATTCTTCAGCGCGTCGTAATCGGTGGACAGCCTCAGCGCGGTGCCGGTCAGGTGGTCGAATTTCGCCTGGTCGATCTTGCCGCGTTTCAGCGCGCCTTGAAGGTTGCCCTCGATCCGGCCCCTGGCGGCCTGCGCCGCCTCGGCCGACATTTCCAGCATGATAACGCCCAGCCCCGAGAGCAGCGCGGCGGTGGCGATGCCCGCCCCCATGGTGCCGCCGCCGATCACGCCCAGTTCCGCCAGCGGGCGGGGATCGACGCCCTCGAGTTCGGGCAGCTTGCCGACCGCGCGTTCGGCAAAGAAGGCGTGGATCAGCCCCTGGCGCTGGTCGGTGGCCATCAGTTCCATGAACAGTTCGCGTTCGCGCTTCATCCCCTCGGCGAAGGGCAGTTCGCAGGCCGCCTGCACGCCGCGCACGGCAACGGCGGGCGAAAGCTGCCCGCGGCCCTTTTTCAGCACGGCCTCATAGGTGGCGTCGAAATCCACCGGTTCGGGCGCGGGCATCTCGCTGATGGCGCGGCGCGCTGCGCCCGAGTCCAGCAGTTCGCGCGCATAGGCCAGCCCGATGTCGCGCGGGGCGCCGTCCTCGATACGGTCGATGATGCCGAGATCCAGCGCCTCGCGCGCACCGATCTGACGCCCCGATGTGATGATGTCGAGCGATCGTTCCACCCCGATCAGACGGGGCAGGCGTTGCGTGCCGCCGGCGCCGGGCATGACCCCGATCAGCACTTCGGGCAGGCCCATGCGCGCCGATGGCACGGCGATGCGGTAATGCGAGCCGAGCGCGATTTCCAGCCCGCCGCCCAGCGCGGTGCCGTGCATGGATGAAACGACGATCAGCGGCGAGGCCTCGATCCGGGTGCAGAGATCGGGCAGGTAGGGTTCCTTCGGCGGCTTGCCGAATTCCTTGATGTCGGCGCCGGCAAAGAAGGTCGCGCCATCGCCATAGATCAGCACCGCTCTGGCGCCATCCTTCTCGGCGCGTTCGATACCTTCCCAGAGGCCCGTGCGCACGTCGTATCCCAGCGCGTTCACCGGCGGATTCTGCGCCGTCAGTACCGCGATATCGCCCAGCAACTCATAGCCGATCGCATCTGTCATTTCCGATATTCCCCTCTTGCGATGCCACCGCCCCGATCGCGCCGGGCCGGTGCATCGTGACATTCCCTGTCGCCGCGCGAAAGCCCCGTTTTGCCGGCCCTGGCCGATGCCGGCGACCGGGCGGGGTGTCGATGCGGCCACCGGTTCCACTGTGCAGAACATGGTTCCGCAGGTGTACAAACAGCAATCGCCCCTGCCGGTCAAGGCCGGGCGGGTCCGAAAGCCGCGTGCCGCAGCTTTGGCGGCCTACAGCCCGCGCACGCCGTTCAGCGTCAGGTCGCAGACAAGATCGGCATATGCCTCGCGCGCGGCGGTGTCGGCGTCGGCGCTCCACATGAAATACCAGTTCAGCATCCCGAACACGGACATCGTGGCGGCGCGCAGCCTGGCGGGGTCGTTGCCGAACGCCTCCGGCGCAACGTCGCGCAGAAGATCGCTCATGAAGCGCACCATGTCGCGCTGATAGGCGCGCATCTGCCGCTGCTGGTCCTCGGGCAGGGCCGAGAGCGCGTTGATCTGCACCTGGTGTTCGTCATCCGCGCCCTTGTAGGCGTTCAGAATGTCGCGCATCACGCGGCGCAGCCGTTCCTCGGGCGCAAGCCCCTGCGTCTCGCCGCCCAGGATGCGATCGCGCAGACCCGACAGATAACTATCGAGAATATCGAACAGGATCGCATCCTTGCTGCTGTAATAGTGATAGATATTGGCCTTGGAGATTCCGCATTCGCGCGCAAGCTGGGTCATCGACGCGCGGTCGAAACCCTCGCGGGCGAACACATGCGCCGCCGATTTCAGGATCTGGGCGCGCTTCTGGTCGTGGTCCTTGGCGATCGTCCGGGCCACCGGTCAGCCCTTGCCCCGATTGTCGACCACCCGCTTGGCCTTGCCCTCCGAGCGCGCCACCGAACCGGGATCGCCGACCATGATCTCGGTCGAGATGCCGACCACGTCCTTTATCCGCCGGGTCAGCATCCGCGCCGCGGCGGTGCGCGAAAGCTCGTCGGTGGCGTCCGGGCTGGCCTCGACATGGACACGCATCGCATCCATGCGCCCGGACTTGTAAAGTTCGATCTGGAAATGCGGCGCCAGCCCGCCGGTCGCCATCACCTGTTCCTCGATCTGGGTCGGAAACACGTTGACCCCGCGCAGGATCATCATGTCGTCGGAGCGCCCGGTGATCTTTTCCATCCGCCGCATGGATCGCGCCGTGCCGGGCAGCAGCCGGGTCAGGTCGCGGGTGCGGTAGCGGATCATCGGCAGCCCCTGCTTGGTCAGCGTGGTGAACACCAGTTCGCCCATCTCGCCATCGGCGCAGACCTCGCCGGTCTCGGGGTTGATGATCTCGGGATAGAAATGATCCTCCCAGATTACCGGGCCGTCCTTGGTCTCGACGCATTCGCTGGCGACGCCCGGCCCCATGACCTCGGACAGGCCGTAGATGTCGACCGCGTGCATGTCGAACGCATGTTCCATCTCGGCGCGCATGGCGTCGGTCCAGGGTTCGGCGCCGAAGATGCCGACCTCGATCGAGCACGCGCGCGGATCCAGCCCGTGCTTGTGCATCTGTTCGAGAATGTTGAGCATGTAGGACGGTGTGACCATGATCGTGGTTGGCTTGAAATCCTCGATCAGCGTGACCTGCCGTTCGGTGCCCCCGCCCGAGACCGGCACGACGGTGCAATCCAGTTTCTCGGCCCCGTAATGCGCCCCCAGGCCGCCGGTGAACAGGCCATAGCCATAGGCGACATGAACGATGTCGCCGGGGCGCGTGCCCGCCGCCCGCATCGAACGGGCCACCAGAGCGGCCCAGTTATCGATGTCCTGGCGGGTATAGCCGACCACGGTCGGCTTGCCGGTGGTGCCCGACGAGGCGTGGATGCGCACGATCCGTTCGCGCGGCACCGCGAACAGGCCGAACGGGTAATTGTCGCGCAGATCCGCCTTGTAGGTGAACGGGAACTTGGCCAGATCGGAAAGCGATGTCAGGTCGTCGGGATGCACGCCAGCCTGGTCGAAGCGTTCGCGGTACATCGCCACGTTGTCGTAGGCATGGCGCAGCGACCATTTGAGCCGGTCCAGTTGCAGCGCCGATATCTCGTCGCGCGAGGCGGTCTCGATCGGGTCGAGGTCGGATTTCTTCGGGGTCAGGTCTTTCATTCCGCGGCCTCCTCGCCCTCGGATTCGTCGACATACCGGCCCTTGACCGCGCGGGACAGGCCGCGGAAACGGGCCACCGTGGTGCCGTCCTGGTTGGTCACGGCCACATCGTAGATGCCGCTGCGCCCGTTCAGCGCGACCTCGCTTGCCGTTGCGGTCAGCCGGTCGCCCAGCCGGCCCGGCGCAGTGTAGGTGATCGAATTGTGCTGCGCCAGCGTGGACTGGTTGCGGCTGTTGCAGGCATAGGCAAAGGCGCTGTCGGCCAGCATGTAGGTCACGCCGCCGTGGCAGATGCCATGCCCGTTGCAATGCCGGGCGGCGACGGTCAGGGCCATGACCGCCGTGGCTTCGCCGATCTCGACCAGTTCGATCCCGGCCCATTTCGAGGCGCTGTCCTGCGCCCACATGGCCTCGGCGACGGCCCGGGCGCGCTGTTCGGGCGTCATCGTCAGCGGCCCTTGAACGCGGGCGCGCGCTTTTGCAGAAAGGCCGACACGCCCTCGGCGTAGTCGGCGCTTTGCCCGCATGTCTTCATGGCGTCCGCTTCCAGTTCGAGATGATCGCTCAGGCTGTCGGTGGCGGCGGCCTGGATGCACTGCTTGGTCAGGCCCAGGCCCAGCGTCGGGCCATCGCCAAGCCGTTCGGCCAGGGCGCGCGCCTCGGCCATCAGGTCGGCGTCGGGCAGCGCCTTCCAGATCAGGCCCCATTGTTCCGCGCGCGACGCGCTCAGCGGTTCGGCGGTGAACGCCAGCCCCTTGGCGCGCGCCTCGCCCAGCAGGCGCGGCAGGTGCCAGCTTCCGCCGGTATCCGGGATCAGCCCGACCTTGGAAAACGACTGGATGAACTTCGCGCTTTCGGCTGCCAGCACCACGTCGCAGGCCAGCGCCAGATTGGCCCCGGCCCCGGCCGCCACCCCGTTGACCGCGCAGACGACCGGGAATTCGAGCGAGCGTATCAGCCGCACCAGCGGCGCGTAGAAGGTGCGCACGGTCTGGCCCAGATCGGGCGGGCTGTCCATTCTGGACGGGTCGCGGTCGCCCAGATCCTGCCCGGCACAGAATCCGCGGCCCGCCCCCGTCAGCAGGATCGCCCGCGCGCCGTCATCGCGCGCCGTTTCGATGGCATGGCGAAGCGCCAGATGCATCTCGTCGTTGAAACTGTTCAACCGGTCGGGCCGGTTCAGCGTGATTTCAACCCAATTGCCATGGTCCTGCGCAAGAATCGTATCCGTCATGTCCGCCCGCTTAGCATTTGTTCCGACAAATTTCTTGCATAAACCGAACGGTTGGTCAATAAATAACTCGACCGATCGAAAGGGTAGCCCAGATGAGCATTCGACAGATATCCAGCTTTGCCGCCGGAAAATGGATCGCGCCCGGACAGGGCGCGCGCCAAATCGCCAGCGCCATCACCGGCGAGGTGATCGCGAGCGCGGGAAACGACGCGCTGGATGTCGCCGCGATGCTGGACCATGCCCGCAGCGTCGGCGGCCCGGCGCTGCGCGCGATGACATTCCATGACCGCGCCCGCATGCTCAAGGCGCTGGCCACGCATCTGGGCGCGAACAAGCAGGCGCTTTACGATCTGTCATTCGACACCGGCGCCACCCAGTCCGACCACATGATCGACATCGACGGCGGCATCGGCACGATGTTCGTCTTCGCCTCCAAGGGCCGGCGCGAAATGCCCGATGGCCATGTTTACCTGGACGGCGCGATCGAGCAGCTTTCCCGCGGCGGCAACTTTCTGGGCCAGCATGTCTGCACGCCCCTGCACGGCGTCGCGGTGCATATCAACGCCTTCAACTTCCCGGTCTGGGGAATGCTGGAGAAGCTGGCGCCGACCCTGCTGGCCGGCGTTCCCGCCATCGTCAAGCCCGCAACCAACAGCTGCTATGTCACCGAACTGGCGGTGCGCCTGATGCTGGACAGCGCCATCTTGCCCCAGGGCGCGCTGCAACTGGTCAGCGGCGGGCTGGGCGACATGCTGGACCGGTTGCAGATGCAGGATGTGGTGAGCTTCACCGGATCGGCCGACACGGCGCTGAAACTGCGCGCCACCCCGGCGATCCTGCGCAACGCCGTGCGCTTCGTGGCCGAACAGGACAGCCTGAACGCGTCGATCCTGGGGCCGGACGCGACACCCGGAACGCCCGAGTTCGACCTGTTCGTCAAGGAGGTCAGCCGCGAGATGACCGCCAAGGCGGGCCAGAAATGCACCGCGATCCGCCGTATCATCGCACCCGAGGCGCAGGTTCAGGCCGTGATCGGCGCACTGTCCGAACGTCTGGCCAAAGTGGTGATCGGCGACCCGCGGCTTGAGACCACCCGCATGGGGGCACTGGTCAGCCAGGGCCAGAAGCGCGACGTTCTGGACAAGGCGGCGATCATCGGCGCCGAGTCCGAGCGCGTGTTCGGGGATCCGGACAATTTCGATGTCGACGGGGCGGATGCGCAAAAGGGCGCGTTCCTCCCGCCGATGCTGTTTCACTGCGCCGACCCGGACAAGGCACAGCGCGTCCACGACACCGAGGCGTTCGGCCCGGTCTCCACGGTGATGGGCTATCGCGATCTCGACCACGCGGTCGAAATCGCCAATCGCGGCCAGGGCTCGCTGGTCGCTTCGGTCATCACCCGCGACCCCGATGTCGCGCGCACGGTCGTGTCGGGCGCGGGGGCCTGGCACGGCCGGCTCTATTTCAACAATCGCGACAGCATGAAGGGATCGACCGGCCACGGCTCGCCCCTGCCCCACATGGTTCATGGCGGCCCCGGCCGCGCCGGCGGCGGCGAGGAAATGGGCGGGGTGCGCGGCGTCATGCACTACATGCAGCGCACGGCGATCCAGGGTTCGCCCGACATCCTGACCGCCATCGGCGGCAAATGGGTGCCGGGCGCCAAAGAGATCGAAGGCCCGGCGCATCCGTTCACCCGCCGGTTCGGTGAACTGTCCATCGGCGAGACGCTGCACAGCAAGTCGCGCGAGGTGACGCTGGAGGACATCGAAACCTTCGCCAGTTTCACCGGCGACACCTTCTATGCCCATATGGACGATGCGGCGGCGAAACGGAATCCGTTCTTCCCGGGCCGGGTGGCGCACGGCTATCTGCTGATCGCCTTTGCCGCCGGATTGTTCGTGGAGCCCAACGAAGGCCCGGTGCTGGCCAATACCGGGCTGGACGACCTGCGATTCATGAAACCCGTCAGCGCGGGCGACAGCATCAAGGTGCGCCTGACCGTCAAACAGAAGACCCGGCGCAACGACGAATACGGCGAGGTCCGCTGGCACGTCACCCTGACCAACCAGGACGATGAAATGGTCGCCGAATACGACCTTCTGACCATGAACGCCATGTGAACGCGGCGCGGCGCCGGCATGGACGGGGCCGGCGTCAGCGCCGGCCTTCGTGGTCCTCGTCCTCCTCGTCGTCGTCGTCGCCGCCGGCCGGCAGGTTGAACAGGCTTTCGGCGTCGAGAATCGGCTTGCTGTCCTCGCTGTCATCGTCGTCGCCGGACCCGGACAGGGTGAAGGTCTCCAGGCCCTCGATGGCGGTGGGAATCTTCGGCTCGGCCGGCATGCCCAGCGACTGTTCGGTGCTGACCAGCTTGCGGCGTTCGTCGTCGCTCATCACCAGGCCCTCGGCGGCTCTCCGGGCGTTGGCCTTCTGCACCACCGCGTCCAGTTCGGACTGCTTGCACAGGCCCAGCGCCACCGGGTCGATCGGCTGGATGTTGGGCATGTTCCAGTGGGTGCGCTCGCGGATGCTCTGGATCGTCGGTTTGGTGGTGCCGACGAGCTTGGAGATCTGGGCGTCGCTCAACTCGGGATGGAGCTTGACCAGCCAAAGGATCGCCGCCGGCCTGTCCTGGCGCTTGCTGAGCGGCGTATAGCGCGGCCCGCGGCGTTTTTCCTCGCCCTGGGCGGCCGGGTTGAACTTGAGCTTGAGCTTGTGCAGCGAATCTTTCTCGGCCAGGTCGATCTCGTCCTGGGTCAGCTGGTTGTTGGTGATCGGGTCGAACCCCTTGACCCCGGCGGCCACGTCGCCATCGGCGATGCCCTGGATTTCCAGTTCGTGCATGCCGACGAAATCGGCGATCTGCTTGAAGCTGATCGTGGTATTGTCCACCAGCCACACGGCGGTTGCCTTGGCCATCAATGGTGTTGCCATGTGCGTCTCTCCTTTGAACACGTCTTCCCCGTCGCCTGAAATCGGCGGCCCTGGCATTTCAGGGCGGGTTTCCGTTGTCGGGGAACTTCGCGGCTTTATAATCAGACCCGGGCAATAAGGAAAGAGGCGAATGCGCTGGCTCCTGATCTGGCTGATTCTGGCGGGTCCGGCGCTCTCGGACGGGCAGGAAGCGGGGAAATTCGACTATTACGTCCTGTCGCTCAGCTGGTCGCCGAACTGGTGCGCCACGACCGGGGATGCGCAAGGAGCCGATCAATGCGACCCGCGCCACGATCACGGCTGGATCCTGCACGGGTTGTGGCCGCAATACAGCCGCGGCTGGCCGGCATACTGCCGCTCGCCGCAGCCGCCGCCATCGCGCGGCACGACCGCGGGCATGGCCGACATCATGGGCAGCCCCGGGCTGGCCTGGCATCAATGGAAGAAACACGGCACCTGCTCGGGTCTGTCGCCCGACGCGTATTTCGCGCTGGCGCGCCGGGCCTACGGGCGCGTCAGGCGCCCGGAGGTGCTGCGCCGGTTGCAACGACCGGTCAGACTGCCGGCCTCGGTGATCGAAGAGGCGTTCCTGCAAGCCAATCCGGGCTGGAGCCGGGACATGCTGACCATCACCTGCAAGGAGGGCCGTATCGCCGAGGCGCGCCTGTGCCTGTCGCGCGGCCTGGAGCCGTTGCCCTGCGGGTCCGACATGGTTCGCGACTGCCCGCTGAAGGACGCGGTGTTTGCCCCGGTGCGCTGAGAGGCCCGGTGCCAGGCGGGGTGCGGACCCGAACGCGGCACCTCAGTGCGCATAGCTGCGCACCAGCGCGCTGGCGATCAGGCTCCAGCCATCGGCCACGACGAAGAACGACAGCTTGAAAGGAAGCGACACGATGGCCGGCGGCACCATCATCATGCCCATGGACATCAGGATCGCGGCGACCACCAGGTCAATGATCAGGAACGGCAGGAAGACCAGAAACCCGATCTGGAAGGCGCGGGCGATCTCGGACAGCAGAAAGCTGGGAATCAACACCGAAAGCGGTGCCTGCGCCCCGGCCTCGGGAATGCCGCCACCGGGGCGCAGATCGGCCATGGCGCGGAACGTGTCGGGATCGACGCGCGCGGCCATGAAGCCGCGGAACGGCTCGATGCTGCGCATCAGGGCGGTTTGGACATCGAGGGTTTCATGCATCAGCGGCG
>JAGRMG010000092.1 GCA_020441385.1 Paracoccaceae bacterium | reverse complement strand
GCCGACCTGGATGGCCACCGCGACGCCCAGTTCGCTGCATTTCATGTAGACCGGCCAGTAATGCTTGTCGTTTGGCGGCAGGCCGACGGTTCCGTCGCCGTACATGTAGGGCTCGAGCCGGATGCAGCGCAGTCCAAGGTCGTTGACCAGATGCTCGACCCCGGCGGCGACCAGCATCGGTTTCTGCATGACGTTGACGGTGCCGGCGCCGATGAAACGGTCGGGATGATCGCGCACCAGAGCGGCGACCTCTTCGTTGCGCGGCACCCACTGACCGCCATGGAAGAACGCCGACAAGACGATCCGGTCGACCCCGGCGGCGTCCATCTCGGCCAGCATCGCCTCGAGAGGCTGACCTTCGGTCATCGAGGGCGGGCAGCGGTACTTGTTGAAGATGTGCAGGAACTCGGGCGGCCATTTCTTCGCCCCCTCGGGCGAGACATAGGTGGCCCAGGCATCAATCGTGATCGGTTCCCTTGACATGCGGATCACTCCTTTGGCGTTCATTTCCCGGTGAAGCGGCCAGGGCGTTTCTCGATGAAGGCGCGCACGCCCTCCTCGGCATCGGCGCTCTGACGCAGCGGTTCGGCGTGGAACTGCTCGAGCCGCAGCGCCTGATCGAGCGGCAGGCTGGCGCTCTGAAGGACGGCATCGCGCGCGGCGCGCACCGCGTCGGCGTCGATCGGCGCGCCCGACAGGATCATCTCCATGGCCACGGCCCGTAGCAGAACATCGCCATATCGTCACCGACAACGATGCGCGTTTCGTGCTGGCGCTGACGGGCGAACATCTGGCACGGGCGCGCAGCATCGCACCCGGCGCGGCGCTGGGGCAGGGCAGCATGGCCGGGGCAGACGATTTGCTGGCCGAAACCCGCGGCACGGCGCCGTTGCCCGCCTTCGACCGGCCGCCCGAAACGCTGGCGCAGGTGCTTTATACGTCCGGCACCACCGGCCGGCCCGAGGGGGATGCGCACAGTTTCGCCTCGGTGTCGGCGTCGATGAATTTCCGGACGTCGAATTTCGGTCAGCTTCCCCAGGACCGGCTGCTGGTGTAACAGCCGCTCAGCCATTTCTGCGCCCGCATGAACCGGTTCAGGGACACCCATCGCCCGTTCCGGAAATGGTGATGAAGGTGAACCCGAAATCGGCGCCCAGCATCATCAGGTCGCCCTGCGCGAAATTGACGATCTCGCTAACCTTGCAGATCAGCACGAACCCCAGGGCGACGATCGCGTATATGCACCCGACCGCGGTGCCGCTGACGATCATCTGGACGAATTCGGTCAATCCCTGCATCGCACTTCCCACGCGTGTTCCGCCCCGGCCGGGAAGGTCGAACGATGCCGCCGGTGCCGGAAAGGTCGGCGCCCAAGGCGGGGCATGGCCGTTGCGGACGGGGCAAGGGCGCTAATCGCGCGCCCTGGCATGTTGCGTGGAATTGGATCCGGTCAAGGGCGGCTCGTGCGTGTCGCGTTCAATTGAATTCACTCGCCGGGCCGAACGCGTCGTTCCTCGAAGACGCTGCCTCGCCGGGGCGGGTGAAGGCCGGAATCCGAATGACCGCGACATGCCGCGGACCCGTGGCGGGCCTTGAAGCCGGATGCGAACCGCCGGATTCGTGCCGCGGCCAGACCCCGCCCGGCGGCATTCCGGGCAGCGATCTGGCCCGCGAATTCGCGCCTTGTCAGGCGCGGGCCGCTTCCTGTTCTTCCCTGCGCTGGCGGATACTGGCGCGCTTGGTCACAAGCGAGGCGGTGATGACCCCCACCGTGACGATGCCGATCATGATCGTGGACAGCGCGTTGATTTCGGGGCTGACCCCCAGCCGCACCGCCGAGAATATCTTGATCGGCAGCGTGGTCGAGGAGGGGCCGGAGGTGAACGACGCGATCACCAGATCGTCCAGCGACAGGGTGAACGCCAGCAGCCAGCCGGAAATCACCGCCGGCGCGATGATCGGCAGCGTCACCAGCCCGAAGGCCTGTATCGGGGAACAGCCCAGATCCAGCGCCGCCTCTTCCAGCGAGCGGTCGAATGTGACCAGCCGCGAGGACACCACGACCGACACATAGCACATTGAAAACGTGGTATGGGCCAGCACGATGGTCAGCACGCCGCGATCCAGGCCGATCCCGATGAACAGCAGCAGCAGCGACAGGCCGGTGATCACCTCGGGCATCACCAGCGGCGCATAGATCATGCCCGAAAACAGCGTCCGGCCCATGAACCGCCCGCCGCGGACCAGCACATAGGCCGCCATCGTGCCCAGCACCGTGGCGATGGTCGAGGAGAACACGGCGACCTTCAGCGTCACCCAGGCGGCGCTCAGGAACGCCTGGTTCTGCATCAGTTCGCCGTACCACCTTGTCGAGAATCCGGCCCAGACCGTGACCAGCTTGCTTTCGTTGAAGCTGAACACGATCAGGATGATCATCGGGATATAGAGGAACGCAAAGCCCAGCGTCAGCGATACGGTGTTGAACCAGGAAAGCCTGTTCATGCCGTCCTCCTGCCCGGGTTCCGCAGAGAATCGGGGCGCAAAGTCTCGGCGAGACTTTGCGGGCAAACTTTGGACAAAGTTTGCGGGGCGCTCATTGATCCGCCTCCGCCTGTTTCTGCTGATTGCGCTGGAACAGCACGATCGGGATCACCAGGATCAGCAGCAGCACGACCGCCACGGCGCTGGCCACCGGCCAGTCGCGGTTGGAAAAGAACTCCTCCCACAATACCTTGCCGATCATCAGCGTCCCCGATCCGCCCAGCAGCGAGGGGATCACGAATTCGCCCAGTGCCGGAATGAAGACGAGGAAGCAGCCGGCCACGATGCCGTTGCGCGACAGCGGGATCGTCACCAGCCAGAAGGCGGTCAGCCGCGAACAGCCCAGGTCTTCGGCGGCCTCGATCAGCGACCCGTCCAGCCGGTCGAGCGCGGCATAGATCGGCAGAATCATGAACGGCAGATAGGTATAGACGATACCGATATAGACCGCCGTGTTGGTATTGAGGATGGTCAGGGGTTCGTCGACGATGCCGACCCACAGCAGAAGCTGGTTGAGAAACCCCTCGCTGCTGAGGATTCCCATCCAGGCATAGACCCGGATCAGGAAGCTGGTCCAGAACGGCAGGATCACCAGCATCATCAGCGTCGGGCGCCATTCCTCGGGCGCGCGCGCCATGCCATATGCGATGGGATAGCCCACCAGCAGCGTGATCGCGGTCGAGACGAGCGCGATCGACAGGCTGCTCAGATAGGCTTTCCAGTAGAGATCGTCCTGGGTCAGCCAGACGAAGTTGTCGAAATCCAGTTCTGCAAAGAAGCTGCGGATGCCCTCCCACCCGGCGGAGAAATCCAGCGTCGGTGCATAGGGCGGGATCGACAGCGCGGTGTCGGAGAGCGAGATTTTCAGGACGATGGCGAAGGGCACGAGGAACAGCGCCAGCAGCCACAGATAGGGAACCGCTATGAGAACGAGCCGGCGCATCAATTCGCCAGCAGAACGCCGGCCGTGGCGGTCCAGGACAGCCACACCGGGTCTTCCCAGGTGAAGTCGCGCCGCGAGATGCGCCGCGTGTTGGCGGTTTGCGCCTTGACGATCGCGCCGGTGGGCAATTCGACGTGATAGGTGGACAGGTTGCCCAGATAGGCGATGTCATGCACCCGACCCTGCACCGCATTGTCGGCATCGCTCGGACGTTCGGCGCTGATCGCGATCTTTTCGGGGCGTATCGCCAGATGGCATTGCTGACCGGCCGCGAACTCCAACCGCGACGCCGCGATCAGCGGTTGCTGCCCCTCAGCCCAGTCGATGCGAAAGCGGCCCTCGCCATGCGCGCTGGCGCGGCCCTCGATCAGGTTCACGTCGCCGATGAAGTCGGCCACATATACGCTTTCGGGTTCCTCGTAGATCTTGTCGGGCGTGGCGATCTGGATCACCTCGCCCTGATCCATCACCGCGATGCGGCTGGCCACGGTCATCGCCTCTTCCTGGTCGTGGGTGACGATGACGAAGGTGGTGCCGGTCTTTTCCTGAATGTCCATCAACTCGAACTGGGTATCCTGGCGCAGCTTGGCATCGAGCGCCCCCAGCGGTTCGTCGAGCAAGAGCAGCTTGGGCGCCTTGGCCAGGCTGCGGGCCAGCGCCACGCGCTGGCGCTGGCCGCCCGAGATCTGGTGTGGCTTGCGGCGGGCGAACCGGCCCAGCCGGGTCAGCTTGAGCATCTCGTCGACCCGCCGGTCGATCGCGTCCTTCGCCATGTTGTCGCGCCTGAGGCCGAAGGCGATGTTGTCCCATACGCTCAGATGCGGAAACAGCGCGTAGGACTGGAACATCATGTTCACCGCCCGCTTGTTGGGCGGCACCGGCACGATGTCCTTGCCGGCCAGTTCGATCCGGCCGCTGGTCGGGGTCTCGAACCCCGCCAGCATCCGCATCAGCGTGGTCTTGCCGCAGCCCGATGGACCAAGCAGCGCGAAGAACTCCCTTTCGAAGATGTCCAGGGTCAGATCGTGGATCGCGGTGAAGTCGCCGAAACGCTTGGTGACGTTCTGGAACCGGATCAGGGGCCTGGCATCCGGATCGCTCCAGGGGGCAAAGACGGTTTCGGGCACGGGGGTCTCCGGCTATGGAAGAGGATCGGTTTTCCGGGTGGCCTGAGGGCGAAGGGGGCAGGTACGCGGCCCGCCCCCCTGCCGGCCGGGTCAGGTGCCCGACTTGATCTTGGTCCAGAGGCGGGTCACGACGCGCTGCACCTTGGGTTCGAACGGCGTGGTGGTGAACAGGTTGTCCAGCGTTTCCTGATCCGGGTAGATCGCGGGATCGCCGATCACGTCCTCGGCAAGGTACTCCTGGCTCGCCTTGTTGCCGTTGGCGTAATAGACATAGTTCGACGCCGCCGCGGCGTTCTGCGCGTCCATGATGAAGTTCAGGAACTTGTGCGCGTTGTCCGGGTTCGGGGCGTCGACCGGAATCGCCATCTGGTCGAACCACATCTGCGCGCCTTCCTTGGGCGCGTGATAGGCGATCTCGACACCGTTGTCGGCCTCGGCCGCGCGGTCGCGGGCCTGCAGGATGTCGCCGGACCAGCCCACCGCCACGCAGATGTCGCCATTGGCCAGCGCGTTGATGTATTCGCTGGAATGGAATTTCTGGATATAGGGGCGCACGGGCATGAACACGTCCTCGGCCCTGGCGATCACGTCGGGGTCGTGGCTGTCGGGATCTTCGCCGAGATATTTCAGCGCCATCGGGATCATTTCGGCCGGCGCGTCAAGAAAATGCACGCCGCATTCGGCCAGCTTTTCCATGTTCTCGGGCTTGAACACCAGATCGAGCGAGTTGATCGGCGCATCCTCGCCCAGTACTTCCTTGACCTTGCCGACATTCACGCCGATCCCGGTGGTGCCCCACATGTAGTTGATCGAATAGGCGTTGTCGGGATCGTACTGTTCGGTGCGCTTGGTCACCACATCCCACATGTTGACGATGTTGGGCAGCTTGGACATGTCCAGCTTCTGAAACGCGCCGGCCGTGATCTGGCGTTGCAGGAAGGTGCCCGACGGCACCACCACGTCATAGCCCGATCCGCCCGCCAGCATCTTGGTTTCCAGAACCTCGTTGCTGTCGAATACGTCATAGATCAGATCAAGGCCGGTCTCGGCCTCGAACTTCTCCAGCAATGCTTCGTCGATATAATCCGACCAGTTGTAGACGCGGACCTCCTCGGCGAAGGCGGCCGCGCCGCCCAGTGCAAGGATTGCGGTCAGTGTCAGTGTCTTGCTTTTCATGTTGGCCTCCCTGATGCCCAACGGGATATTTCCCCATTTTTCGGATTTGATCAAGTTTTGCTTTTTCGAGCGGCAGAAGCTATGGTTTCATTGGTGGCGGATCGAGGCAAGGCATGACGTTGAAAATGAGGGGCGGTCCGATGGGTTCGATCGGCGACGCGGCGCCCGGAACGCCAGGCAATCCGGCAAAGGCGCCGGCGCACGAACTGGTCTATCAGCGGCTGCGCTCGCAAATCCTGTTCGGGGAAATGGCGCCGGGCCAGGCGGTGACGATCCAGGGGCTGGCCGAATCGCTGGCCGCCGGAATGACGCCGGTGCGCGAGGCGATCAGGCGGCTGATCTCGGACGGGGCGCTGGTGTTTCAGGGCAATCGCCGGGTCAGCGTGCCGCTGCTGACGGCCGCGGATGCGGAACAACTGATTTATGTAAGAAAATCAATTGAATCCGAACTTGCCCGCCGGGCCACCAGCCGCATGAGGCCGGCCGACCTCGTGCGGCTGGACGGGATCGACCGGGCGGTCGACGCGGCGATTTCGGCGGGCGATGTCACGGGCTATCTGCAACGCAACTACGAGTTTCACGCGGCGATATATGCGGTGGCCGACGCTTCGATCATGGCCGATCTCGCGGATCGGCTGTGGCTGCGCTTCGGCCCGTCGCTGCGGGTGGTCTGCGGCCGTTTCGGCACCCAGAACCTGCCCGACCGGCACAAGGACATGCTGGCGGCGCTGGGCAGGGGCGATGCCGAGGCGGCGGCCAGGGCGATGCGGCAGGATGTCGAGCAGGGCATGCAAATGGTGGCCGGGGTTCTGACCGGCGCGGGCGGGGAAGAGTGATTCGATTGACCCCCGAAAAATTTGATCATATTCTGCCGGATGACTCGAATGCAGGAGCCGACACATGACCGTGATTTCCAACCACATGCCCACCGCCGAGCTTCAGGCGCTGGACGCTGCGCACCACATGCACCCGTTCACCACCAATGCCGATCTTGCCCGCAAGGGCGCCCGGGTCATTACCGGGGCCAAGGGCGTCTACCTGACCGACAGCGAAGGCCAGCGCATTCTCGACGGCATGGCCGGGCTGTGGTGCGTCAACATCGGTTACGGCCGCGAGGAGATGGCCGAGGTCGCCGCCCGCCAGATCCGCGAACTGCCCTATTACAACACCTTCTTCCAGACCACCCATGTGCCCGCCATCGCGTTGTCGGCAAAGCTGGCCGAACTGGCGCCGGGCGATCTCAACCATGTGTTCTACGCCTCAGGCGGCTCCGAGGCGAACGACACCAATATCCGCATGGTACGCACCTACTGGGCGGAAACGGGCAAGCCCTCAAAGCAGATCGTCATCAGCCGCAAGAATGCCTATCACGGCTCCACGATGGGCGGGGCCAGTCTTGGCGGCATGACCGGCATGCATGCCCAGGGCGGAATGCCGATCCCCGGCATCCACCATATCGACCAGCCCCACTGGTGGGCCGAGGGTGGCGACATGACGCCCGAGGAATTCGGCCTGGAACGCGCCGGGCAGCTTGAAGCCGCGATCCTGGAACTCGGCGAAGACAACGTTGCCGCCTTCATCGCCGAACCGGTGCAGGGGGCCGGCGGCGTCATCGTGCCGCCGGAAAGCTACTGGCCCGAGATCCAGCGCATCTGCGACAAGTACGAGATCCTGCTGATCGCCGACGAGGTGATCACCGGATTCGGGCGTACCGGCAACTGGTTCGGGTCGCAGACCCTGGGGATCCGCCCGCATATCATGACGGTCGCCAAGGCGCTGAGTTCGGGCTATCAGCCGATCGGCGCCTCGATCGTCTGCGACAAGGTGGCCAAGGTGATCGACGCCTGTGAATTCAACCACGGCTATACCTATCACGGCCATCCCGTCGCCGCCGCGGTGGCGCTGAAGAACCTCGAGATCATGGAGGAGGACGACATCCTCGGCCATGTCCGCGATGTCGCGGCACCGCATCTGAAACAGGGCTGGGAATCGCTGGCCGATCACCCTCTGGTGGGCGAGGCGCGCATCATCGGCATGATGGGTTCGATCGCGCTGACCCCGGACAAGGGGCGCCGCGCCGCCTTCGCGGCCGAGGCGGGAACCGCGGGATATATCTGCCGTGAACGCTGTTTCGCCAACGATCTGGTGATGCGCCATGTCGGCGACCGCATGATCATTGCGCCGCCGCTGGTCATCAATCGAGACGAGATCGACCTGCTGATTTCGCGCGCCCGCACCGCTCTGGACGAGACCCATGCCGAACTGAAGGCGCGAGACCTGATGCAGGCGGCGTGACGCGGGCATCCGCAACTCGGTCGCGCCCGGCCGGGGCCGGTGGCGGGGGGAGAACGCGGTTTCGCCCCCCGGGCCGCCCCCGGCTCAGTAGATCTTGGGCACATAAAGTTCGTCGGGCAGCACCTTGCGTTCGTAATCGGGGTTGTGGCGGCGGTCGGGCAGCGTGACCTTCTCGATCGGAACTTCCTCGTAGGGAATTTTGGTCAGCAGATGTTCCATGCAGTTCAGCCGTTCGCGTTTCTTGTCGTTGCCCTCGACCACATACCAGGGCGCTTCGGGAATGTTGGTGCGCGCCAGCATCTCTTCCTTGGCCTTGGTATACTGTTCCCAGCGGATGCGGCTTTCCAGATCCATCGGCGATAGCTTCCATTGCTTCATCGGGTCGTGAATGCGCATGAGAAAGCGCAACTGCTGCTCCTGGTCGGTGATCGAGAACCAGTATTTCAGCAGGATGATCCCCGAGCGCACCAGCATCCGCTCGAATTCGGGAACATCCTGAAAGAACTGTTCCACCTGATCCGGGCTGGCAAAGCCCATGACGCGTTCGACCCCGGCGCGGTTGTACCACGAACGGTCGAACAGCACGATTTCCCCGCCCGAGGGCAGGTGCGGCACATACCGCTGGAAATACCACTGGCTTTGTTCACGCCGGTTGGGCGCGGGCAAGGCGACCACCCGCGCCACCCGCGGGTTCAGCCGCTGGGTGATGCGCTTGATGACACCGCCCTTGCCCGCGGCATCCCGGCCTTCCATGATGAGAAGAACCTTGGCGCCGGTATGCTGCACCCAGTCGTGAAGCTTGATGAGTTCGGCCTGCAAACGCAGCAGGTTGCGGAAATAGACTTTGCGGTCCAGCATGTCGGGATGCTGCGCCCGGTAGATCTTGCGGATCTCCATCGACAGCATCGGTTCGGAAAACTCGATCTCGAAATCCTCGTCGAGCGTGTCTTCAAGCTCGGCTTCCAGCCAGTCCATGGCCGCATCGTCGAATTCGTCGGTCAAGATCGGCTCCTTGTGCAATCGGGACGCGGGTGAAGGCGTCACCGGTGATGTTCCGCGCTGTGCGAACAGATGTAGATCATCCGCGTCGGACAGTCCAACTGGCCCGCAAATCAGACCGGCAGGGCTGTCGTTTCGAACACGGTGCGCAGCGAAAAGCTCGACTGCATCTGCGCCACGCCGGGCAGGCGGGTCAGGTACTGGCGGTGGATGCGCGCGAAATCCTCGGTGTTCTCGGCCACCACCTTGAGGATGTAATCGGCCGTGCCGGCCATCAGATGGCATTCCATCACATCGGGAATGCGCGCCACCGCCCGTTCGAACGCCTCCAGCACCTCGTCGGCCTGTGCCTGAAGCGTGATCTCGACGAATACCGTCGAGGGCACGCCCATCTTGCGGGCATCCAGCAGCGCGACGTAGTTGCGGATATAGCCGTCCGCCTCCAGCCGCTGCACCCGCCGGTGACAGGCCGAGGGCGACAGGTTGACCTTTTCGCTCAGCTCGGCATTGGACATCCGCCCCTTGATTTGCAACGCTGCCAGAATTCTTCTGTCTGTCGTGTCCAGCGACATCGGCGCACGTCCTCGGCGTGAAATGGCGAACCTGTCGAAGACTATTCGAAAACGACCCGGTCTGGCGAGTGGAATAGTCACAGAAATTGTGCAGTCATGCGCCTAGGAGTCGGCACAAGGAAAACAGGGAGGTCCATCAATGAAAATCGGTTGCCCGAAGGAAATCAAGCCGCAGGAATTTCGTGTCGGCATGACGCCGAATGCCGCCGGCGAGGCGGTCGCCCACGGTCACGAGGTTCTGATCGAGACCGGCGCAGGCGCCGGGTCGGGCTTTGAGGATGCGGATTACGCCGCCGCCGGTGCCCGCGTCATCGCCACCGCAGCCGAGGTATTCGCCGCCGCCGACATGATCGTCAAGGTCAAGGAACCCCAGGCCGGCGAACGCAGGATGCTGCGCGAGGGCCAGGTGCTGTTCGCCTATCTCCACCTCGCCCCCGATCCCGACCAGACGCATGACCTGCTGGCTTCGGGCTGCACGGCCATCGCCTATGAAACCGTCACCGATGATCGCGGCGGTCTGCCGCTGCTTGCCCCCATGTCCGAGGTCGCGGGCCGGCTGGCGCCGCAAAGCGGATCCTGGGCGCTGCAAAAGGCCAATGGCGGCAGCGGTGTCCTGATGGGCGGCGTGCCCGGCGTGCGCCCGGCCAACGTGGCGATCATCGGCGGCGGCGTCGTGGGCACGGCGGCCGCGCGGGTGGCGGTGGGCATGGGCGCCAATGTCACGGTTCTGGACCGCTCGGTGCCCCGGCTGTCCTATCTCGACGACGTGTTCATGGGGCGTCTGACGACGCAGTATTCCGACAAGGGCGCGGTGAGAGAACTGCTGCCGCGCATGGACATGGTGATCGGCGCGGTGCTGATCCCCGGCGCCGCGGCGCCCAAGCTCGTCAGCCGCGACCAGTTGTCGATGATGAAGCCGGGTTCGGCGCTGGTCGATGTCGCCATCGACCAGGGCGGCTGTTTCGAGACTTCGAAACCCACCACGCACCACGATCCGATCTATGACGTGGACGGGATCATCCACTATTGTGTCGCCAACATGCCCGGCGCAGTGGCCCGCACCTCGACCATCGCGCTTGGCAATGCCACGATGCCCTTCATGCTGGCGCTGGCCGACAAGGGATGGCGGCAGGCCTGCGCCGACGATCCCAATCTGATGAACGGTCTCAACGTCCATGCCGGCAAGCTGACCTATTTCGCGGTCGGCAAGGCGCTGGGGCTGGACGTGGTCTCGCCGCAACTGGCGGTCAAGGGCTGACGGGGCGCGGCCGCCCCGGCCATGCCCGCTGCGGCCGCCGCGCTAGCCGCGTTCGCGCACCAGCGCATCGCGGATCTCGATCAGCAGATCCTTCTCGGAGGGGCCGGTATCGACCTCGGGCGCGACGTCGTCGGGCCTGGTCGCCATCGCCTTGACGCGGTTGACCCATCGCACCAGCATGAACACCACGAAGGCGATGATCAGGAAATTGATCACCGCCATGATGAACGAACCATAGGCAAATACCGCGGCCCCGGCTTCGCGCGCCTGCTCGAGCGTTTCAAAGCCGGTTTCGCCGGACAGGACCACGAAACGGTCGCCGAAATCCAGCCCGCCCGTGAACAGCCCGATCACCGGGTTCAACAGGTCGTCCACCATGGATTTGACGATGGCGGTAAACGCAGCCCCGATGATGATACCGACGGCCATGTCCATGACATTGCCCTTGGCGATGAAGTCCCTGAATTCTGCAAGCATGACGAACGCACCCTTTTCGCGCGACCCCGCCGGCACAAGGGTCATGACATGATCAACACGGAAGCGGCGGTTTCGGTTCCCTGCGCGGCTTCAGCCGTCCTTCCTGATCTCGACCGTATGCGGATAGGGGATCGAGACGCCCTGTGCGTCGAAGGCTTCCTTGATGATCTTGGTCAGTTCGAATTTCAGATCCCAGTAGTCTGACGCCGCGCACCAAAGGCGGGCCGTCAGATCGACCGAACTGTCGCCCAGGTTGGTGACGCGCACCCAGGGTTCCGGGTCGGAATGGACCCGGTCGTCGGCGCGCGCCGCGTCCAGGATGATGCCCATCGCCTTGTCGGCGCTGTCGCCATAGTCGATGCCGAAGGTCAGATCGACCCGCCGCGTGTCATGCGCCGAATAGTTGGTGATGACCTTGCCCCAGGCCTGGCCGTTGGGCACGATGATCTGCACGTTGTCCGGCGTGACCAGTTCGGTGGTGAACAGGCTCAGATCCTTGACGGTGCCGGCGGTGCCGGCGATATCGACGTACTGGCCCAGCTTGTAGGGCCGGAAGACCACCAGCATGACCCCGGCCGCCAGATCGGCGAGCGTGCCTTGCAGCGCCAGCCCGATGGCCAGCGATGCCGCGCCGAGGATCGCCACGATGCTGGTGGCCTGGATGCCGAAGATGCTGAGCACCGCCGTCAGCACGATCGCCAGAACCACCCATTTCACCAGGCTGGACACGAAATTGCCCAGCGTCGGGTCGATATGCGGGTTGGAGTTCACCCGCCGGCGCACCAGCCGCCCCAGCATGCCGGCGGCGATCCAGCCGACCACAAGAACGATCAGCGCCTTGGCGGCGTTGACGATCAACGGCGCGTAGCCGCCCAGCTGGTCCAGAAATTCCATACCTTCGACTCCCATACTTGCGAAACACCCGGACCAACGCCCGATGCGCGCGGCAGGGTCCGGCCTTGTGGCTTCAATACGTCGCGGATTTCGGCGCGAACGTCCAGTTTCTTTGCCCGGCCGGGTCGGGAATGCGAAGGCGGCCGGGCGACCCCCCCGATACGCATTGGCGGGATGGCCCGTGCGGGGCGAATGCGATAATGCCGCTGTCATGCGCTGTTTCATCATTCACATGCAGGGCGACGAAAACCGTGCCCCCAACGTGGCGCGGCTGTTGTCGTTTCTCGCCGGGGCCGAGGTGATGCCGGCCGTGGTGGGCCGCGACGCCCTGGCGGCGGGCGCCGTGCGGCTGCGCGCGGGCGATCTGCATGCGCCGCGCTATCCCTTCGCGCTCGGGCCGGGCGAGATCGGCTGTTTTCTCAGCCACCGCGCCTGCTGGCAACGGATCGTCGATGAAAACGCCGATCACGCGCTGATCGTCGAAGACGACATGGCCCCCGATCCGGCGCTGTGGCCCGATGTCTCGGCCCTGATCGCCGCCCATGCCGGGCCCGACAGCTACATCCGCCTGCCGGCGAAACCGGGCGAGAAGCCGGCGGCGATCGTCGACGATCGCGGCGCGGCGCGGCTGTTTCTGCCGCGCGTGGTCGGGCTTCAGACGGTGGCGCAGGTGGTGGGGCGGCGCGCCGCAAAGCGCCTGCTCGCGGCCAGCGAAACGCTCGACCGGCCGGTCGATACCTTCGTGCAGATGCACTGGATCACCAACCAGCCGGTGCACACGATCTGGCCAGGCGGCGTGCGTGAACTGACCGGCGAGCTTGGCGGCTCGACCATCCAGAACAAGTCGCGGGCGGGCGGCCGGCTGCGGCGCGAGGTCTGCCGGGCGTATTACCGGGCGCAGGTGGCGCGCCGCCCGCAGCGTCCCTGATCGAAGGGCGCACGCCAAGGCCCGATCCGGCGATATCGGGTCAGTCCAGCCGCTTGCGAAACCGCAGCGATGCGACGGCAAGGCCGATCACGGTAAAACCCGACAGCCAGGCGATGCCGCCGATCATGTCGCGCAGTTCCGCCTGGCGCAGCACGACACCGCGGATCATCTGCATGAAATGCGTCGCCGGCAGAAGCCGGGCGATGGCCTGCGCGGGTTTGGGCATCCCGTCGAAGGGAAACATGAAGCCCGACAGCAGGATCGACGGAAGCAGGATGAACACGGTCAATTGCATCGCCTGCAACTGGTTCTTCGCCACCGTCGACAGCACCAGCCCCAGCGTCAGACTGGCGGCGATGAACAGCAGCGTCACCGCCAGCAAAGCGCCCATTCCGCCGTTCACCGGCACGTCGAACACAAGATGGCCCAGCCCCAGGATGATGGCGACCTGTACAAGGCCGATGCCCAGATAGGGGATGATCTTGCCGATCATCAACTCGATCGGCCTGACCGGCGTGTTGATCAGCATCTCCATGTTGCCCCGTTCGCTTTCGCGCACGATGGCGGCCGAGGTGAACATGATCATGGTCATGGTCAGGATGATGCCCACCAGACCGGGCACGATGTTGACCTCGGATCGCTGTTCGGGATTGTAGAACAGCGCCACCTCGAAGGTCGGAACCGCGCGGTTGGCCGGGCGGCGGAACAGCTCTCCCAGCGGCATCATGCGCAGGCTGCGGATGGCGGCGGCGACCATCGTGTCCGATCCGTCCACGATCCATTGCCCCACGGGCCGGCTGTTGACATCGTCGGTCGCCTGCGGCGGCGCCAGGCCCACGGCGGGGCTGCGCACCACCCGCCCGGCCAGATCCGCGGGCAGGATCAGCGCGGCGCGCACCCTGCTGGCGATCACGGCGCGTTCGGCCTCTTCCACCGTCGCCAGGGTCATGGTCACATCGACCACCTGCGTCGCCTCGACCATCTGGATCACGGCGCGGCTCAGGCCGCTGCGGCTTTGATCGACGAGTGCGACAGGCACATGGCGCAGGTTGGTGTTGATGGCATAGCCGAACAGGATCAGCTGGATCAGCGGGATCATCACCACCATGCCGAAGGTCATGCGGTCGCGCCGCAGTTGCAGCAGTTCCTTCTTCAGGACCGCCAGGATGCGCCGGACCGCGATCATGTTCCGTTCCCCCGCGTCGCCAGCACGAAGACATCCTCGAGGTTGGCCCGCGTCAGCGCGCAGGTCTTGCCGGCCGCGCCGGTGATCCGTTTCACCTCGGCCTCGGGATCGGCGACCGAGAGATCCATCAGCACCCTGAGCCGTTCACCGATCTGGGCCGCCGACAACACCCCGGCCTGTCCCTCCAGCGCGCGCTTGGCCTGCCGCAGGTTGCCGCCCGTCACCTCGACGGGATTGGC
>JAGRMG010000091.1 GCA_020441385.1 Paracoccaceae bacterium | reverse complement strand
TCAGCAGCAGGTCGGGCCAAAGCCCGCGGTCGCGGTCGGGATCCTCTTTCAGCAGGCGCGAGAAGCGGCGGTTCAGCACCTCCTTCATCATTCCGAAATCGTCACCCGGCGTCAGGTCGTCGCCGCGAATGTTGAACTTGCGATAGCTGTTCTTGGCAAAGCCCTCGGGCCCGGCCACGATCATCGCGCCCACCGCGTGGCTACCCTGGATATGGCTGTTGTCGTAGACCTCGATGCGCCGGGGCGGCGACTCCAGCCCGAAAGCCTCGGCCAGCCCCTCCAGCAGGCGCGCCTGGGTGGCGCTTTCGGCCATGCGCCGGGCCAGCGATTCACGCGCGTTGCGCAGCGCGCCCGAGACCAGTTCGGCCTTTTCGCCACGCCGGGGCACCACGAGGGCGACCTTGCGCCCGGCCTTGCCCGACAGCGCCTCGGTCATCAGATCGGCGTTCTCGATCGCGTCCGACAGGATCACCTGGCGCGGCGGTTCCTTGTTGTCGTAGAACTGGCCCAGGAACGCCTCCATCACCTCGGCGGGCGCCATGTCGTCCGATATCCGCGGATAGAAATCGCGATTGCCCCAGTTCTGGCCCGACCGGATGAAGAACACCTGAACGCAGGCCTGGCCGCCCTCCATGTGCAGCGCGATCACGTCGGCCTCGGCCACGCCGCGCGGGTTGATGCCCTGCGTGCCCTGCACCTGGGTCAGCGCGCGGATGCGGTCGCGCAGGGCGGCGGCGCGCTCGAACTCCATCGCGTCGGACGCGATCTGCATCTGCGCGGCCAGTTCTTCCTGCACGCTGGTCGAGCGCCCCGAAAGGAACCGTTCGGCGTCGCGAACGCTGGCCTCGTAATCGGCCTCCGAGATCAGGCCGACGCAGGGCGCCGAACAGCGCTTGATCTGATAGAGCAGACAGGGCCGGGTGCGCCCTTCGAACACGGAGTCGGTGCAGTTGCGCAGAAGGAACGCCTTTTGCAGCTGGTTCAGCGTGCGGTTCACCGCGCCGGCGCTGGCGAAGGGGCCGAAATAGGTGCCCTTCTCTTTCCTCGCGCCGCGATGTTTCCTGATCTGCGGGAACGGGTGATCCCTGGCCACCAGGATGTTGGGAAAGCTCTTGTCGTCGCGCAGCAGGACATTGTATTTCGGCTTGAGCTGCTTGATCAGGTTCTGTTCCAGCAGCAGCGCCTCGGTCTCGGTGCGCGTGGTCAGGAACATCATCGACGCGGTCGCCGCGATCATGCGCGCGATCCGCGGGCTGTGGCCGGCGGGGCGGGCATAGCTGGACACCCGCGCCCGCAGGTTGCGCGCCTTGCCGACATAGAGAACCCGCGCCTGCGCGTCGAGCATCCGGTAGACACCGGGCGACCCGTCCAGCGTTTTCAGATACGACTGGATGCAGGCATGGCCGGTCACGGGCGGGACATCGGTTTGGGCGGGCTGGTCGGTCATATGGGAGAGATATGATTCTCTGGCCTTGGCTGCAATCTTGATACGCCCGGATCAAGCCCAAACAAATCCACGAAACATGTGGATAAGCCTGAAGACAACTTCCCGCGATCCGCAAATTCTTGTTGGATTCATGCGGCTTCGCGCGACTGCACAAAAAACATGCGTTTTTGCAATGCGCTGAAAACAAACGATATTATTTTGCATCTCTTACAAGCCAATGAAAACAAAGACGTTTCCGTAACGCTTTGCCGGCCCCGATCTGCCCGGTGCAAAACTTGAAGGAAGGGTACCTATTTTTCGACGCCCGGAAGGTCCGGTGTCTGCCATGCCAGGTGCTGTCCGCCATCCACGCACAGCAACTGCCCGGTCACGGCCGGCGCGTCGAGGAAATAGCCCAGGGCGGCGGTGATGTCTTCGGGATTGGACCCGCGTCCCGAAATGGTATGGGCGCGCTGGGCTGCGAAATGCGCCTCGCTCTGGCGGTGGCCGCGCAGCGTCGGGCCCGGACCGATGGCATTGACGCGGATCGCGGGCGCCAGCGCCTGCGCGCCGGTCCGGGTCAGCGTCCACAGACCCATCTTGGCGAGGGTGTAGCTCATGAATTCCGGCGTCAGCTTGCGCACCCGCTGGTCGATCATGTTGACGACCAGACCGGTGGCCACGGGTTCACCGGCGCCATCCTCGACCGGCGCCAGCCCTTGTGCCGCCATGGCCTGCATCAGCACGAAGGGGGCGCGCAGATTGCTTTCCATGTGCCTGTCCCAAGAGGTGCGCGTGGCACTCGCGAGCGTGTCGTATTCGAAGATCGAGGCGTTGTTGACCAGGCAAGTGACCGGCCCGCCCAACGCAAGGGCCGCATCGGCAAACAGCGAGCGCGTCTGCGCTTCGTCCAGCAGATCGGCGCGCAGCGTCACGGCGCGCCGACCCAGGGCGCGAATGTCGGCCGCGGTCTGCTCGGCACCGTCGGCGGAGGTGGCGAAATGCACCGCCACGTCGAACCCGCGCCCCGCCAGATAGAGCGCCATGGCCCGGCCCAGCCGGCTGCCCGCGCCGGTAACGAGGCTGTGCTTCATCGTCTCTTCCCTTTCCCCGCCCGATCCTGTCGACGGGTATCATACAAGGATGGAGATCACATAGGCCACATATAGCCCGGTCAGCGCAACGCCCCAGGGCCGGGTGATGTCGCGGCACCCGTAGACGAACGGCGCCAACAGCAGCGACGCGCCCAGCATCACCCACAGATCGAAATGCAGGAACGCCGGGTCGACCGGAATCCTGCCGAAGAAGCTGGCAACCCCGACGATGCCCAGGAGGTTGAACATGTTCGACCCGATGACATTGCCCAGCGCCACCTCGGTGTGGCGGCGCAGGGCGGCCATGACCGTGGTGGCCAGTTCCGGCAGCGAGGTTCCCACGGCGACCAGCGTGAGGCCGATCACCGTGTCGCTTACCCCGTAGCGGCTGGCGATGATCGACGCGTTCTCGACCAGCAGATGCGCGCCCAGCGGCAGCCCGATCAGGCCAAGCACCAGGTAGACGCCGATGCGCCAGTAGGGCATGTCGGGGTCGGCTTCCTCGATCTCTTCCAGATCGCTCGCAAGGCCGGCCCGGCGATGCGCCCGGGCATCGCGGAACATGTCCCACAGGACGAAGGCCAGTGCCGTCAGCAGGACAAGGCCGCTGAGGATCGTAAAGACACCGAAGAAGGCCAGCACGATGAACAGAACCGACGCCGCCAGCATCTGGAAATAGGTCTTGCGGCTGTTGCACTGGCTGGTCCGGATCGCGGTCAGCAGCGCCGGAATGCCAAGGATCAGCAGTATGTTGGCCGTGTTCGACCCGACCACGTTGCCCAGCGCGATGTCCGGGGCGTTTTCCTGCACCGCCTTGATCGCCACCAGCAGTTCGGGCGCCGAGGTGCCGAAGGCGACGATGGTCAGGCTGACGATCAGCGCCGGCACCCCCAGCCGCAGGCTGAGGTTCACCGCGCCGCGCACCAGCGCGTCACCCGCCAGCAGCAGGATCAGCAGCCCCAATCCGCACAGCAGCCACACCATCAGCCGCGCCCCGCATGGCCGCAGGAACATGGCCCCTTGCCGATCCGGAACCGCCCGCAACCGGGACAGCGCGCCGCCTCCAGCCGGCGCTGGCCGGGAAAGCGCAGCTTGCCGAACATCGCCAGCACGCCCATGGCGATCAGGAAGAGGAGGACGATCTTGATGATCACGTCACAGGCCGAACCGCGCGTAGGCCGCGCGTTCCTCGATCCCGGCGATGGCATCCTGCGCCAGGCCGGCGCCGAAGCGTGTCCAGAACGGCCGGCGCAGCCCGTAGCGGCGGAACTGCACCTTGTCGCCGAACCGTTCGCGCATCTTGGGTTTCAGATGCGCCACCCCGTCGATCAGGCCCAGGTCGGTCGCGCGCCCGGCCAGCCAGATATCGCCGGTGAACAGGTCGGTCCTGGTGCTCAGCCGGGCGCCGCGCCGTGCCTTGACGTGATCTATGAAATTGCCGTGCAGTCCGTTCAGGATCACGGTCAGCCGTTCGACATCCTGTTCGTTCTCGGGGCGGAACGGGTCGAGCATCGACTTGGACTTGCCCGCCGTATGCACCCGCCGTTCCAGGCCCTGCCGGGCCAGAAAGACATGCGCGCCGAAACCCGCCGAGATGACCCCGATCGAGCCGAGGATGGAACTCTCGTCGGCCCAGATTTCCTCGGCCGCGCAGGCCAGCCAGTACCCGCCCGATGCGGCCACGTCCTCGACAAAGGCGATCACGGGTACCTTGCGTTCCTCCGACAGGCGGCGGATGCGCGCCGCGATCAGCGAGGATTGCACCGGCGATCCGCCGGGCGAGTTGATCTCGAGCGCCACGGCCGCGGGCCGACCGCGCCGGAACGCGCGTTCCAGCAGCGGCGCAAGGGCGGTATCGGTCAGCGAAGCCCGCCCGGCCATGCCGATGGTTCCCGACAGCCGGACCACGGACACAAGCGGCGGATTCTTGATGAAGGGCAGGCGCAGGTTCATGCGCACGATGTAGAATGCCGCCCCACCGCAAACAAGGCACGACACCGCAACGAATCCCGACGCATCCCCAGATTCCCGCGACGTCCGGCAATTATGCAACGCGGATGCGGCATTATCAGCTGCGCAGCCGCCAGCCGGTCCGGAAGATCCACCAGATCGCGGTCAGGCAGATGCCGGTAAAGGCGCCGATGGCCAGCAGGCTGAGGCCGACGGGCACGTCCGCGGTGCCGAAGAACGACCACCGGAACCCCGAAATCAGATAGACCACCGGATTGAACAGCGTGATCTTCTGCCAGATCGGCGGCAGCATGGTGATCGAATAGAACGACCCGCCCAGGAACACCAGCGGCGTCACGATAAGCAGCGGCACCAGTTGCAACTGCTCGAAATTTCCCGCCCAGATGCCGATGATGAAGCCCAGCAGCGCGAAGCTGAGACAGGTCAGCATCAGAAACGCGACCATGGCCAGCGGATGCTTTACCGGGAAATCCACGAACAGCGACGCGGTGACGAAGATCATCGCCCCGATGAACAGCGCCTTGGTCGCGGCCGCGCCGACATAGCCGATCACGATTTCCAGGAAACTCACCGGGGCCGACAGCAACTCGAACACGGTGCCGATGAATTTCGGGAAATAGATGCCGAAGGCCGCGTTGGTCAGCGATTGCGTGATCACCGACAGCATCACCAGCCCCGGCACGATGAACGCGCCATAGCTGACCCCCTCGACCTGATCTATGCGGCTGCCGATGGCGGCGCCGAACACCACGAAATAAAGCGAGGTGGACAGCACCGGGGACAGGAAACTTTGCAGCAGCGTGCGGAAGAAGCGCGACATTTCATAACGGTAGATGGCGGCAATCGCGGTCAGGTTCATCTTGCGTCCCCCGATACCAGCCCGACGAATATTTCCTCAAGGCTGCTTTGCCTCGTCCTCACGTCGCGCAGCACCAGGCCCGAAGCGGCCATGTCGTTCAGAAGCGTGGTAATGCCGGTGCGCTCGGCCTGGCTGTCATAGGTATAGACCAGCGCACAGCCGTCGCGCGCAAGCTCGAGCTTGTGGCGCGCCAGACCGGCGGGCACTTCCCCGATCGGCTCGGAGAGCTGCAACTCGATCTGCTTGCGTCCCATCCTGCGCATCAGCCTGTCCTTTTCCTCGACCAGCAGCAATTGGCCGCCGTCGATGATGCCGACCCGGTCGGCGATGGCCTCGGCCTCCTCGATGTAATGCGTGGTCAGGATGATGGTGACGCCATCGGCCTGCAATTCGCGCACGATGTTCCACATGTCCTTGCGCAGTTCCACGTCCACCCCGGCGGTGGGTTCGTCCAGGAACAGGATGCGCGGCTCGTGCGCCAGCGCCTTGGCGATCAGCACCCGGCGCTTCATGCCGCCCGACAGTTCCTTGGTCGGAGCGTTGCGCTTGTCCCAGAGCGACAGCTTGCGCAGCACATCCTCGATATGGGCATCGTTGCGCGGCCGCCCGAACAGCCCGCGCGAGAAGCGTACCGTGTTGGCGACCCGCTCGAACGGTTCCAGCGCGATATCCTGGGGCACCAGCCCGATCAGCGAGCGCGCCGCGCGATAGCCGGTCACGATGTCGTGGCCCGCCACGCTGACGCTGCCCGAACTCGCGGTGGTGATGCCGCAGACGGTCGAGATCAGCGTGGTCTTGCCCGCGCCGTTGGGGCCGAGCAGGGCCAGAATCTCGCCCTGTCGAATATCCAGCGTCACACCCTTGAGCGCCTCGAAGCCGCCGGCATAGGTCTTGCGCAGATCCTCGATGGTCAGAATGGCTGGCATTGTTCCTCCCGCTTCGCGGCCCCGTACCTATACCGAAGAGACGGCGCAGAACAGCGCCGGCGCGCACGACCTGCTGTGCGCCGATGCAGGTATCAATCGCGGCGCGTGAGCTTTTTCAGCCAGCTCTTTTTCGGTGCCTCCGCGTCGGGCGCGGCTGCTGCCGCGTCGTCGGGCGGGGGCGCCTCGGGCGTCTCGGGCGGGCCGTCCAGCGTCTCCTGCAAACGGGCGAAGAACTGGTCGGCCATCTTCTTGGCAAAACCGTCGATCAGACGGCTGCCCAGTTGCGCCAGCTTGCCGCCGACCTTGGCTTCCACCTCATAGCCAAGGATGGTGCCGCCCGTCTCCGACGGCTCGAGCGTGACCCCGGCGGTGCCCTTGGCGAACCCCGCCGCGCCGCCCTTGCCCTCGCCGGTGATGGTCAGGCTGCGGTTCTCGACCATGTCAGACATCGTGACCTGGCCCTTGAACGTCGCCTTGACCGGCCCGACCTTCTGGATCACCGTAGCCTCATAGCCGTCCTGGGGGTTGCCCGTGACCTCCTGCGCGCCGGCCACGCAGGCCCTCAGAACCTCCGGATCCAGAAGCGCGGCATAGACCGTCGCCGGATCGGCCTTGATTTCGCGCGTGTCGCTCATGTGCATTGCACGTCTCTCCCTGCGTATCGCCCTTCGGGCACACCTGATCACATTCCACCCGTCCCGGTAAATAGCCCGGTTCGTCCGTGTCGTAAAACAGGCAAGGCGGCCGTCACCGCTGCTATTGGTGTCTGCGCGCGGAGGACGCAACCCGCGCCGCCCGGCGCGGGGCGCGATCGAGGGGCGCGCCGGGCAAGCGCCGATTTCCACTTTGCCGATTGCGCCGCCGGCCATGTTGCGATGAACTGATGTCACCTGGCCGGGGAAACCGCGCCCTTCCCGGGCGGATGACTGAAACCGCTCGAACGTAACGCGCCCCGGCCCGGGTGCAACGCAGCCAACGGGAACCGACCGCTCTTGAAGCTCGCCTATATCCTCAACACCTATCCGCAACCCTCGCACAGTTTCATCCGGCGCGAACTGGCCGCGCTTGAACGGGGCGGTGCCGAGGTCATGCGTCTGGCGATGCGCGCGCCCGGGGCCGGTCTCGTCGATCCGCTGGACCGGGCCGAGGCGGCGTGCACCGAATATGTGCTGGATCGGGGCGCATGGCGCCTGTCGATGGCCCTGGCGCGGGCCGCCTTTTCGGCGCCGGCGCGCTTTCTCGCGGCCCTGCGTCTGGCGCTGCGGATGGGCCGCGCCTCGCCGCTCGGGGTCGTGCGGCACCTGATCTATCTGGCCGAAGCCTGCGAGGTCGCGCGGCGCTGTACCGAAGGCGGGGTGGAGCACATGCACGCGCATTTCGGCACCAACTCGACCGCCGTGGCGCTGCTGGCCAACGCGCTGGGCGGGCCGACCTACAGTTTCACCGCACATGGCCCCGAGGAATTCGACGCACCCGCGGCGCTCTCGCTCGGGCTGAAGGCGGATCGCGCCGCCTTTGCCGTGGCGGTCAGCCGGTTCGGGCGCTCGCAACTGTGCCGCTGGGCCGGATTCGGTACCTGGGACCGGCTGAAAGTCGTTCATTGCGCCATCGAACCGGCGGCGTTCGACGATCCCGCGCCGCTGCCCGGCGGGCCG
>JAGRMG010000090.1 GCA_020441385.1 Paracoccaceae bacterium | reverse complement strand
GCCGGGCCTGCCCAAGACGCGCTCGGGCAAGATCATGCGCCGCATCCTGCGCAAGATCGCCGAGAACGATTTCGGCAGCCTCGGGGATACCTCGACGCTGGCCGATCCGTCGGTGGTGGACGACCTCATCGAGAACCGCAAGGGGAAGTAGGCAGGGCTTGGCCCTCGCCTGCCCTGTCGTGACCGGCGGCACGCCGGGCGTGCCGACTGGAACGAATACAATCGTGCAAGGCCAAGCGAACCGGAGGTGCCGAACCATCAGGGCATGTCGCGTTCAACCGAATTCACCCGTCGGGCCGAACCTGACACGCCCCGGCACCCGCGGGGCGCGCAGGGGCGAAAGCTCGCCCTGCATCACGCTTCATGTCCACCTCAAGGACCGAACCGGGCCGATGAGCGGCATGGACAATCGCGCCCCGCCGTGGCACCCCGAGACGGATGCACGATCGCGCGAACACATGACCGAAGAAACCATTGTCCCCGGCCCCGGCACGGCGCGCGCCTATCGCGATGCGCTGGCCTGTTTCGGCACCGGCGTCACCGTTGTCACCACGCGGACCGAAACCGGCCCGCTGGCGATGACCGCGAATTCCTTTACCAGCGTATCGCTGGATCCGGCGCTGGTGCTGTGGTGTCCGGCCAAGGCATCGCTGCGCCACGACGCCTTCATCGCCACCGAGCGTTATGTCATTCATGTCATGACCGAGGATCAACTCGATCTGGCGCTGCATTTCTCGCGCAGCGGCGACGATTTCAGCGGCATCGCCTGGCAGGAGGGGCCGCATGGGCTGCCGGTGCTGCATGGCTGCCTGGCGCGGTTCGAATGCCAACGCCAGGCGGTGCATGACGGGGGCGATCATTCCATCGTTCTGGGGCGGGTTGAGCGCGCCACCTTCGATTCCGGCCGGGGGCTGATATTCAAGCACGGCGCCTACGGCCGGTTCTTCCGGCTCGACTGACCCGACCGGCAGGGCACACGCCCCGCCTCGATCAGAGCTTGCGGGTCAGCCGCGACATCTGCCGCGCCTGACGGGCCATCTTGCGGGCCTGACGCTGCTGGCGGCGCTCGGCCTGGGTGGGTTCGCGGCCTTCATCCCCGGCGCCCGGTTCGTCCGGCCGGCCCGATGACTTGCGCGTTCCGCGCCCGACCCCGGAAAGCGAATTCACCCCCTTGTCGATCCCGAAACTGACGATCCGGTGCAGGAACACCCGCATGATCATGTTGATGATCTGGTTTGCGTTCATTGCCAAAGCCCCTTGGTTCTGCTCGTGGTTCACATAGGCGAAAAATATGCCGATTTCAGGGCATTTCCAAAGATCAGTCCTCGAATAGCTCGGATTGGCCGTCGACACCGGCGACCTCGTCGTCCTCCGGCGCCCCCTGCGGCAGCATGCCCGGCGGCGGCCGGTTTTCCAGCAATCCGGCGGCGCGCAACTCCTTCAGCCCCGGCAGGTCGCGGGCGCTTTCCAGGCCGAAATGGTCCAGGAATTGCGGCGTCACCACGAAGGTCACGGGCCGGCCCGGCGTCATCTTGCGCCGGCCGAAACGGACCCATTCCATGTCAAGCAGCTGGTCGATGGTGCCGCGGCTGACCGAAACACCGCGGATCTCCTCGATCTCGGCGCGGGTGCAGGGCTGATGATAGGCGATGATGGCCAGCGTCTCGATGGCGGCACGCGACAGCTTGCGCGTCTCCACGGTTTCCTTCTGCATCAGGAAGCCCAGATCGGGGGCGGTGCGGATCGCCCAGGCATCGTCGACCCTGACCACCCGCACGCCGCGCCCCTCGTAGCGGCGGCGCAAATGCACAAGCGCCTCGGCGGCGTCGCAGCCATGGGGCATCCGCGCCTCGAGATCGCGCACGCTGACCGGCTCGGCACTGGCGAACAGCACCGCCTCGACCATGCGTTCCTGTTCGGCCATGGGGGGGGCGGCGAACAGGCTTTCGGGCGGCGTTTCGGTATCGTCCATCAATGCGGATCCCTCTTGCGCAGCTGGATCGGCGCGAACGTCTCGCTCTGGCGCAGTTCGAGCCGGCCTTCCTTGACCAGTTCCAGCGAGGCGGCGAAGGTCGCCGCCGTGGCCGAGCGGCGGCGCATCGGCGTGCTGTCCCAGCCCTCGGGCAAATAGCTCGTCAGATCCGTCCAGCTTCCGGCAAAGCCGATCAGCCCGCGCATCCGTTCAAGCGCCTGTTCCATGGTGAGGACGCTGTCGCGGTCCATCACGAACGGGCGAAATTCGTCCCGGGTGCGGATGCGGGCATAGCCCTGCATCAGGTCCAGCAGGGTGGCCGACCAGGTCACCGTGCGGATGCGGGCGACGTTCTCGCTCTGGCCGCGGGCGAAGACATCGCGGCCCAGCCGGTCGCGCCCCATCAGCCGCGCGGCGGCATCGCGCATCGCCTGCAGGCGTTCAAGCTGGAACGCCAGATGCGCGGCCAGTTCCTCGCCGGTGGGGCCGTCCTCGGACGGGTCGGGCGGCAGCAGCAGGCGCGACTTGAGGAACGCCAGCCAGGCGGCCATCACCAGATAGTCGGCGGCCAGTTCGATCCGCAGCACCTTGGCGCGCTCGACAAAGGCCAGGTACTGGCGCGCCAGTTCCAGAACCGAGATGCGGCGCAGATCGACCTTCTGCGTGCGCGACAGCGTCAGCAGCAGGTCGAGCGGGCCCTCGAAGCCGTCCACATCGACGATCAGCGCCTCGGCGGCCAGCCGGTCGGCAACCGAAATCGGGTCTTCCTGGAAAATGTTATCGCTCATCGCGCCGACCGCCCATCAGATCGGAAAGTTCGGCATCGGCCGCGCCAATGTCAAGCGGACAAGGCGCGCGCCGGCAAGCCAGCGCCGCCATGGCCCTCGCCTGAGCCGCCGGCGTCATGGCGCCCGCCGCATCCGCGACGGCGGCGCGTTCGGCCAGCGTGGCGTTGCAAAGCAGCACCACGTCGCACCCCGCGCGCAGCGAAGCGCGGGTCAGATCGGGCAGATCGCCCCTGAGCGCCTTCATCGAGATGTCGTCGGTCATGATCAGCCCGCCAAAGCCGATCCCGTCGCGGACAAGGCGCATCACCGCCGGCGACAGGGTGGCCGGCGCGGCGTCGATCGCGTCATAGACCAGATGCGCCGTCATCCCCATGGGCAGGTCGGTGAGTGCGCGGAACGGCGCGAAGTCGGTTCTCTCCAGGTCCGCCACCGGCGCCGCGACATGGGGCAGTTCGTGGTGGCTGTCGGCCGTGGCGCGGCCGTGCCCGGGGATGTGTTTCAGCACCGGCAGAACGCCGCCGTCCAGCATCCCCTGCGCCGCCGCGCGGGCCAGGCGGGCCACCGCCGACGGGTCGTGCCCGTAACAGCGGTTGCGCAGAAACGGATGGGTTCGCGCAAACGCCAGATCGGCCAGCGGCGCGCAATTGCTGTCTATGCCGAGGCCGCGCAATTCATGCGCGATCAGGCGATAGCGCAGGTACATGGCGCGTTGCGCCCCCGCCCCGGCGCGGGCCACGAAATCAAGCGGCGCCGGCCAGTCGCGCGCCAGCGGCGGGCGCAGCCGCTGAACCCGGCCGCCTTCCTGGTCGATGGTGATCGGCGCCTCGCGGCCCACCGCCTCGCGCAACTCGTCGCACAGCGCGCGGATCTGGCCGGGATTGTCGAGATTGCGGGAAAACAGGATGAAGCCGAACGGGTTCGCGTCGCGAAACAGCGCCTTTTCCTCGCCGCTCAGCCGCAGCCCTTCGGCGTCGAGGATCGTGGCGCCGAAATTCGCCGCGCCGGCCTTCAACGCGACGCGACCGGGATGCAGTCGGCGTTTTCCGCGACCAGCGCCGAACAGAACCGGCGCGCATCGCTCAGGTCGTCAAAGCCCATGGCGCGCAAGCGGTAGAAGGTGCGCCCGCCGCTGCTGGCCTGCTGGATCACCCGGTTCTTGCCCTCCATGTAATCGCCGAACCGGGCATAGAGGCGATCCCATTCCGAACGCGCGATGTCGGGCGTGTCGTAGGCGCCCAGCTGCGCCAGGCGCGTGCCCGGCGGCAGCGTGTCGGGATCGACATCGAGGGTTGGCGAAACCCGGGCCGAGGCCAGGATCACCGAGGCACCGCCCTTCCGCGCCGCCCCGCCGGCCAGAGGACGCAGCGCGCGGGCCGGGCGCGGCTGCGGGCGCAAGGAAACGCGCAGGCCGGGGGCGTTCAGCACCGCCGGGTCGGGGCGCGAGGCGCTGTCGGTATCGGCCGCGTCCGCCGTGTCGAGCGGTTCGGGCTGCTCGATCGCGGCCGCGGAATCGCCCTCCTCCGGCGGCAGTTCCTCATGACCCGACAGCGGCCTTTCACCCGCGGTCAGTTCCTCGACCAGCGCCGCGATGGCGGCATCCGACATTTCCGAACCCGTGCTGTCCGCGCCCGGTTCGCCGCCCCCGTCGGGCGCGCGCGCCGTCGGGGTATCGGCGGCGGCGGGCTCGATCCGGCCCATCGGCTGGTCCTCCTCGCTCAGATCCACGGGGCGCGGCGCCAGCGTCAGCCGGTCGGCGGGCGGCGACGCGGCACCCTGCGCGGCCACGGCGTTGACGGCAAGCCCCTGATAATCGGCCGGTTCGCCGCCGGGGTTTTCCGGCTGCACCCTGAGCGGTCCCTCCAGCGCCCGCACCACCGGAACACCGCTGACATCGCGCATCACCAGCCAGTAGCCCCAGACGCCGACGCCGACGACCAGCGCCAGCGAGGTCATTGCCCCCAGCACATTCACGATGGAACCGAAGGACGACCCGCCCGCTTCGGGATGCGCGTCATCCGCGCGCGTCTCGCTCGGATACTCGATATCTGCCATGTCCGCCTCACTGCCCTGGTGCGCGCGATCGCGCGCCCGGGTGTTCTTGTGTCTGCCTCGGACCGGCGTTTCGGGCGGTTTGCTACCGCATCTCCTGCGCCGGTGTGACGCCAAGAATACCAAGACCGGCGGAAATGACAACGGAAACGGCCCGCGCGAGGGCCAATTTCGCCTGACTTGTTGCGATATCTCCCTCCTGAAGGAAACGCAGGCCGGGCTGGTCGTTGCCACGGTTCCACAGCGCGTGGAAATCGCCGGCCAGTTCGTAGAGATAGAAGGCGACGCGATGGGGCTCGTGCGTGCGCGCCGCAATCTCGACCAGGCGCGGCCATTCCGCCAGCTTGCGGGCCACCGCCAGTTCCGCGCCGTCGTCGATGCGCGCCAGCTCGGCGCCCGCCAGCGTGGCGTCGTCGGCGGCAATGCCGGCCTCGGCGGCCTTGCGCAGCACGCTCATCACCCTGGCATGGGCATACTGGACGTAGAACACCGGGTTCTCGCGGCTCTGTTCCAGAACTCTGGCAAAGTCGAAATCCAGCGGCGCGTCGTTCTTGCGCGTCAGCATGTGAAAGCGCGTCGCGTCGGGGCCGACCTGATCGACCACGTCGCGCAGCGTGACGAAGGTTCCCGCCCGCTTGGACATCTTGAACGGCTCGCCGTCCTTCCACAGCTTGACCAGCTGGGTCAGCTTGATGTCGAGCGGCACGCGGCCGTCGCCAAGCGCCGAAACGGCGGCCTTCATGCGCTTGACATAGCCGCCGTGATCGGCGCCGAACACGTCGATAAGCGCGTCGAACCCCCTGCAAATCTTGTCGTAGTGATAGGCGATGTCGGGGGCGAAATAGGTCCAGCCGCCATCCGACTTCATGATCGGCCGGTCCACGTCGTCGCCATGTTCGGTGGATTTGAACAGCGTCTGTTCGCGCGGCTCCCAGTCCTCGGGCACCTTGCCCTTGGGCGGTTCGAGTACGCCGCGATAGATCAGCCCGCGCGCCCGCAGCGCGTCGATCGCCGCCTCGATCCGCCCGGTGCCGTAAAGCGACCTTTCGGAAAAGAACACGTCCATCCTTATGCCAAGCGCGGCCAGATCCGAGCGGATCAGGTCCATCATCGCCCCGGTCGAGAATTCGCGCGCCTCGGCCAGCCAGACCGCTTCGGGCTGGCCGACCCAGGCATTGCCGACCTTGTCCGCCAGTTGTTTGCCCAGCGGGATCAGGTAGTCGCCGGGATAGGTGCCGTCCTCGAATGCGACCTCGCGGCCCAGCGCCTCGAGATAGCGCAGATAGACCGAACGCGCCAGCACGTCGACCTGCGCGCCGCCATCGTTGATGTAGTATTCGCGCGTCACGTCATGGCCGCAATAGGCCAGCAGGCTGGCCAGCGCGTCGCCGAACACCGCGCCCCGGGTGTGGCCGACATGCAGCGGCCCGGTGGGGTTGGCGCTGACATATTCGACATTGACCTTTTGCCCCCGTCCCATGTCCGAGCGGCCGAACGCCTCGCCTTCGGCGAGGATCGAGGCCAGAACGCCCTGCCAGACGGTCGGCGCCAGCCGCAGGTTCAGGAAACCCGGGCCGGCAACCTCGACGGCGGCGATGCGCGGATCGCCGGCCATCCTTTCGGCCAGCGCCTGCGCGATGTCGCGGGGCTTCAGGCCCGCGGGCCTGGCCAGCACCATCGCCGCGTTGGTCGCCATGTCGCCATGGCCGGCATCGCGCGGCGGTTCGACGCTCACGTTCCCGAAGTCGAGCCCGCCGGGCAGCGTGCCCTCCGACTGCATCGCAGCCAGACAGTCGACGACCAGATCGCGGATTTCGGCAAAAAGGTTCATTGGCTCATACCCTCGCTGTCGCCCCCGGCTTTACCAGAGGCACCGGCGGCGTCAATGTCCGCATCCGGCGCATCCGGCGGGCGCAGCGCGATCAGGCTGTAACCGGGCCCGACCTTTGGTTCGCTGTCCTCGCGCAGCATGCGGACCGCGCCCGAGGGCGCGATCGCCCCCAGCAAAAGCGCCTGCGGGTTTCCCGCGCGCCAGTCGTGCAAATCGTATTCGTCGCTCAGCCGGGTGCAGCGCACGCTCCAGCCGGCATCCGCCAGGCGTTCAAGCTCGTCATGGCCCTTGTCCGGGCCGAACGGCTTGCCCCCCAGCGTGCGCGGCAGATGATACAGCGCGCTGTCGTACTTGCGGCGGCGCAGCTGGAACACCCGGTCGCGGCCAAGCTCGGGGGCAAGCTCGGTCGCGACCAGGGTGTTGTAGGCATCGTTGTCGGATGCGGCGATCACGGTTTCGTACTGCATCATCTCGACCACATGTTCGGCAAGCTCGGCCAGGATATCGCCCGAAAACGTCTCGATCCCTTCGGTGCGCGCCCGCCACAGCCGCCCGGGGTTGGGATCGGCGATCAGAACCGGCAGGTCCGCCCGGCCCAGCGCCGCGGCCAGCGATCGCGTGAACCGCGACCCGCCCACGATCAGAACCCCCGGCGTGCGCGCGACCGTCAGATCCAGCAGCCGGGCCAGCGGGCGCAGGGTGAACCCGTGCAGCACCACGGTGGCGATGACCAGGATCAGCGCCAGCGGCGGGATCAGGCGGCCATCCTCGATGCCGATGCCCGCCAGTCGTTCGGCGAACAGGCCCGACACCGCCACCAGCACGACACCGCGCGGCGCGGTCAGGCCGACCATCAGCTGTTCGCGCCACGGCAGGCCGCTGCCGGCCAGCGACAGGAACACCGTCAGCGGGCGCACCACCAGCACCGCCAGCGCCACGAACAGGGCCGCGCGCCAGTTCAGCTGGCCCAGCGCCGACAGATCGACCGAGGCCGTCAGCAGGATGAATACCCCCGAGACCAGCAGCACGGTGGCATATTCCTTGAAGCGGCGCAGATGGTCGAAACTGGCGAGATTGGCGTTGGCGATCACCACGCCCATCACCGTCACCGCCAGCAGGCCGCTTTCGCGCAAGGCGGTGTCGGCCAGCGCGAACACCCCCAGGATCGCGACGACAAGCATCGCCACCTTCATGAATTCGGGCACCCAGGCGCGCCGGAACGCCTGCGCCAGCCCAAGCCCCGCGGCCAGCCCCAGACCGGCCGCGAAGGCGATGCCGAGGATGAAATGCATCAGCGCGACACCGAACTCCGCGTCGGCATGGCGCACCAGCACCACGCCGAAGGCCAGCACGGCGGCCAGCGCGCCCAGCGCATCGTTGATGATCGCTTCCCATTGCAGCAGGGCGGCGGGGCGGCGGGCGAGTTTCGCGCTGCGCAGCAGCGGCGCGATCACCGTCGGGCCGGTGATGATCATGATACCGCCGAACACGGCCGAGCTTTGCCAGCCGAGCCCGGCGCCGAAATGCAGCGCCATCGCCGACAGCGCCCATCCCAGCGGCCCGCCCAGGACCACCAGCCGCCCGACGCCGCGCGCCGAATCCCGCAGCTCGCTGAAATTCAGCGTCAATCCGCCCTCGAACAGGATGAAGGCCACGGCGATGGAAATCAGCGGTTCGGTCAGCGGCCCGATATCGCGGTGCGGATCGAACAGCCCCAGCACCGGCCCGGCCAGCAGGCCCATGGCCAGCATCACGACGATCGCCGGCAGGCGCAGCCACCAGGCCAGCCATTGCGAGCCGACCCCAAGCACACCGACCAGCCCGAAGGCGAGAACCGGCGTCAGACCGCCGGCATGTTCAAGCACCATGACCGCCGCCCTCCTGCCCGCCGATCAGCCGCGCGTGTTCCTGAAGCGCGAAGCGGTCGGTCATGCCGCTGATATAGTCGGAAACGATGCGCGCCAGCGCGGTTTCGTCGCCCGCCTCGTCCACATCCTTGCGCCACTGTTTGGGCAAGCCGCCGGGATGGGCCATGAAGTGCGGGAAAAGATCGTTGATGACCACCGTCACCCTGGCCCGCATCCGCACCACGCTGGGCGCGCGGTACATCCGGTCGAACAGAAAGGCGCGGATCGCCTTCAGATCGTCGAACACCGGCTGCGAAAAGCGGACCATCGGGCGGCCGGCATGGCGGATATCGGCCACCGTCCGCGGATCGGCCGCTTCCAGTGCGGCGCGGGCATAGGCGATCACATCCTCGACCAGCACCCCGAAGAACCGGCGCAGCGCCTCGTGGCGGCGGCGATAGTAGTTCAGCCCCGGATAGAGCCTGTCGACCTCGGCGAAACACTCCGCAAGGATCGGCAGCCGCGCCAGTTCGTCGGTCGAAAACAGCTCGGCGCGCAGCCCGTCATGCAGGTCGTGATGGTTGTAGGCGATATCGTCGGCAATGGCCGCGACCTGGGCTTCGGCGCTGGCATGGGTGTGCAGTTCCAGGTCGTGCCGGCGGTTGTACTGCGCCAGCGCCCAGGGGACCGGGCCGGGCACGGGGCCATCATCCCGGAGGGATGTGACCGGTCCACCATCCCGAAGGGATGTTACAGGGCCACCATCCCAAAGGGATGTTACAGGGCCATTATGCTTGGCGATCCCCTCCAGCGTTTCCCAGGTCAGGTTCAGCCCGTCGAAACGCGCATAGTGGCGCTCGAGGCTGGTGACGATGCGGATCGCCTGGGCGTTGTGATCGAACCCGCCGAAGGGCGCCATCAGCGCATGCAGCGCGTCCTCGCCGGTATGGCCGAAGGGCGTGTGGCCCAGGTCATGGGCCAGCGCCACCGCCTCGGTCAGATCCGGGTTCAGACCCAGCGCGCCGGCGATGGTGCGGGCGACCTGGGCCACCTCGATCGAATGGGTCAGCCGGGTGCGGTAATAATCGCCCTCGTGTTCCACGAACACCTGGGTCTTGTGTTTCAGCCGCCGGAACGCGCTGGAATGGATGATGCGGTCGCGGTCGCGCTGAAAACAGGAGCGGAAATGGCTTTCCTCTTCGTCCACCAGACGGCCCCGGCTGGCATCCGCGTCGGTCGCAAATGGCACGCTCATTCTCGGTCCCGTCCTTGTCCCCTGTACCGCCCGCTTCTATATTGCACGGTACGTTACATGAAAACCGCCGGAGCCTTTCAAATGCAGCTTCCCCCGAAAGTCACCGACCGCGCATTCGCCCGCCTGGCCGAGATCGGCGCGGCGCAGCAGGGCCAGGCCCTTCGGGTCGCGGTCGAGGGTGGCGGATGTTCCGGGTTCCAGTACCAGATCGACCTGGACGCGCCCGCCGCCGACGACCTGGTGCTTGAAGGACAGGGCGAGAAGGTCGTCGTGGACGCGGTATCGCTGCCGTTCCTGTCGGACGCGGTGATCGACTTTTCCGAGGAACTGATCGGCGCGCGGTTCGTGATCGTGAACCCCAACGCAGCCTCGTCCTGCGGCTGCGGCACGTCCTTCGCGATGTAGCCCCCGCCCGCCGGAAAAGACAAACGGGCGACCGCCGCTATCGGCGTCGCCCGCTTTGCGCCGCGTTTCATCGGCGCGGCGCGCATCCTGGTGGGTGATAAGGGATTTGAACCCCTGACATCTTCGATGTGAACGAAGCGCTCTACCACTGAGCTAATCACCCGTGCGCTGGCCTGATACAGCTACTCCGCCGCCTCTGCAAGAGGGTCGTTGGGCGGATTGTCGGGGCCGGTTCCGGTATCCTTGGGCTGGCGCAGCTTGCACACGATGACGCGCCCGTTCGCCTTGTCCTCGACCCGGTTGATGCGCAGCTTGCCCAGCGGCGCGAGGTTCAGTTCGCGCCCCGACGCCAGGGATTCACCCAAGACCGCCAGCATCGCCTCGACCACCGGCTTGGCGTCCTTCTTCTTGGCGCCCGAACGCTCCACCACCAGGCCGATGAGTTCCTTCTTCTTCATGTCGGCCGGCGCCACCACCGGCGCCGTCACCTTGACCACCGTGGGCACCGCGCCCGCACCGTCCGGCGCTGCCGCGGCGACGGAAGATTTCGTCGCCACCGGTTTCGGGGTCTTCGACGCCGCCGCCTTCGGCCCGGCCGAAGGCTTGCGCGCGCTCGCCGCCTTGCGCGCGGCCGGTTTCGGTTTTGCCTTGCTCGTCGTCATGGTATCGCCTCGTCATGGTTCCTGCCTGCGCGCACCCTAGCCGGTTTTCGCGCGGAATTCCACCGGACCGGGCGGGACATAGCAGATTTTCCGCCCGGTTGCTGCCATCCAACCATATCTGGTGGTGCGTTCGGGGCAAGAAAAATCACCGCCCCGCGCGGCCCGGACCGGAAGAAACCGGGACGGCCGCCGCCGCCCGTGCGCCCTGCATGAAACGGGGCAGACCCGCAAGCGGACCTGCCCCAACGTGGTCTCGGCCGGTTCGACGAGAGCCGGTCAGTGCGCCGTGGCCGATGCCCCATCGCCCTGGTCGATGGCGGCCTTGGCCGCGGCCGCCTCTTCCTCGGCGGCCTCGTCCCATTCCACGGGTTCGGGCTCTCGCACCAGCGCCAGTTTCAGCACCTCGGAGACATGGCTCACCGGAATGATCTTCAGCCCGGCCTTCACGTTGTCCGGTATCTCGGGCAGATCCTTCTCGTTCTCCTGCGGGATCAGCACCGTCTTGATCCCGCCCCGCAGCGCCGCCAGCAGCTTTTCCTTCAGGCCGCCGATGGCCAGCGCGTTGCCGCGCAGCGTGACCTCGCCGGTCATGGCGATGTCCTTGCGCACCGGGATCTGCGTCAGCACCGAGACGATCGACGTGACCATGGCCAGCCCCGCGCTGGGGCCGTCCTTGGGCGTGGCGCCTTCGGGGACGTGAACGTGAATGTCCCAGCGATCGAAGCGCGGCGGCTTGATGCCGATGCGCGGGCCGATCGAGCGGACATAGGAAGACGCCGCCTCGATCGATTCCTTCATCACTTCGCCCAGCTTGCCGGTGGTCTTCATGCGGCCCTTGCCGGGCAGGCGCAACGCCTCGATCGACAGAAGCTCGCCGCCGACCGAGGTATAGGCCAGCCCGGTGACGACGCCGACCTGGTCCTCCTTCTCGGCCAGGCCATAGCGATACTTGGCCACGCCCAGAAAGTCGCCGATGTTTTCCTTCGTGACTACAACGCTTTCCGCTTCCTTCTTGATGATCATCGTCAACGCCTTGCGGCAGACCTTGGCGATCTCGCGCTCGAGATTGCGCACGCCGGCCTCGCGCGTGTAGGTGCGGATCATCTCGTTCAGCGCCGACTCGGTCAGGTCGAATTCCCTGGCGCGCAGACCGTGGTTCTTGATCTGCTTTGGAATCAGGTGGCGCTGCGCGATCTCGCGCTTTTCGTCTTCGGTGTAGCCCGCCAGCGGGATGATCTCCATCCGGTCCAGCAGGGGGCTGGGCATGTTGTAGCTGTTCGACGTGGTCAGGAACATCACGTTGGAAAGATCGTATTCCACCTCGAGATAGTGATCCACGAAGGTGTTGTTCTGTTCCGGGTCCAGCACTTCCAGCATGGCCGAGGCCGGATCGCCGCGGAAATCCTGGCCCATCTTGTCGATCTCGTCGAGCAGGATCAGCGGGTTCGTCGTCTTGGCCTTCTTGAGCGCCTGGATGATCTTGCCCGGCATCGAGCCGATATAGGTCCGCCGATGGCCGCGAATCTCGGATTCGTCGCGCACGCCGCCAAGGCTGATGCGGATGAACTCGCGCCCCGTGGCACGCGCCACCGACTTGCCGAGGCTGGTCTTGCCCACGCCCGGCGGGCCGACCAGGCACATGATCGGGCCTTTCATCTTCTTGCTGCGCTGCTGCACGGCCAGGTATTCGACGATGCGCTCCTTGACCTTTTCCAGCCCGTAGTGATCGTCATCCAGCACCTTCTGGGCGCGGTTCAGATCCTTCTTGACGCGGCTTTTCACGCCCCACGGGATCGACAGAATCCAGTCGAGATAGTTGCGCACCACGGTCGCCTCGGCACTCATCGGCGACATGCTCTTCAGCTTCTTTAGTTCGCCATCCACCTTTTCGCGGGCTTCCTTGGACAGCTTGGTGTTGGCGATCCTCTGCTCCAGCTCGGCGATCTCGCCCGCGCCTTCCTCGCCGTCGCCAAGTTCCTTCTGAATGGCCTTCATCTGCTCGTTCAGATAGTATTCGCGCTGGGTCTTCTCCATCTGGCTCTTGACGCGGGTCTTGATCTTCTTCTCGACCTGAAGAACCGACAATTCGCCCTGCATCAGGCCATAGACCTTTTCCAGCCGCTCGCTGACCGACAGGGTTTCCAGCAGATCCTGTTTCTTGTCGACCTCGATGCCCAGATGTCCGGCCACCAGATCGGCCAGCTTGGCGGGATCGCCGCTTTCGTCTACCGCCGTCAGCGCCTCTTCTGGGATGTTCTTGCGAACCTTGGCGTAGCGCGCGAATTCGTCGGCAACGGTGCGCACCAGCGCCGTCGTGGTGGTGACGTCGCCGGGAATCTCGGTCAGGTACTCGGCCCGGGCCTCGAAGAAACTGTCGTTATCGAGGAATTCGGTGATGCGCACGCGGTTCTGGCCCTCGACCAGCACCTTGACGGTGCCATCGGGCAGTTTCAGCAGTTGCAGCACGTTGGCCAGCACGCCGGTGCGATAGATGCCGTCCGCCTCGGGGTCGTCGACCGACGGGTCGATCTGGCTGGACAGCAGGATCTGCTTGTCGTCGGCCATCACCTCTTCCAGCGCGCGGACCGATTTCTCGCGGCCCACGAACAGCGGCACGATCATGTGCGGAAACACCACGATGTCGCGCAGCGGAAGCACGGGATAGGATGAGTTGAGGGGCTCTTGCATGCTCAATTCCTTGTTTTTGGCAAGACGCCCGGCCCCTGTCTTCAGGCAGCGCGCGCGTCTCCGCGTCTTGGCAGGTTGATTTGGGTCTTTCCCCGAGCGATTTCAACCGACGCGCCCACAATGCCCGTGGCCTCGCGCGGGGGCAAGCGGATAGTCCCCGCGCTTTTCATTCACCTCGCCGGGAAAACCCGCGGGCGCCGGCTGCGCGCCCTGCCGGACGAACACCGGCACTCCGAATCCGGGCGGCCGGCGCATCGCCGGGCCGTGGTCCCCCTGTTTCCAAACACTCAACAATACCTCGCAAACCATGGAATTGTGCCCGCCACGCCGGCCCAAACATGGCGAAAACATGTTTGTGGCATGTGCTTTTCGTGGTATGAACGGGGCACCGAACTTTGATGCAATCCAATCTCTTTGGGGGAAACAGAATGAATTACTTGACCAGAATTGCGACCGTGGCAGCGCTGGCGCTTTCGGCCGGCACGGCCTCGGCGGCCGTGATCGACTTCAACGGCGAGGGCCCGAACACCAGCGATCCGGTCGTCGTCGACGGCTTCACGTTCGACTATGTCGACCACAACGGCTGGGGCATCGGCAACATGTCGAACGGCTTTGTCATGCAGTTCGACAACGGCACCGATGCCATCGTCTGCCGCGATACTTCCGATGGCGAATGCGGGATCAACATGTCCTCCGCCTCGACCTTCAGCCTGAATTCCTTTGACGGGGCCGATGGATCGCTTGGTGTCGGCGGGCGCACGATTTCGGTGGTCGGCAATCTCTTCGGCGGCGGAACGATCGCCGAATCCTTCACCACCGTCGCTTCGACCTTCACGACGTTCAACCTGTCCGCGGGCTTCGTGAACCTGACATCGGTCGAGTTCAGCGTATCGGGTGCCGGAGACTCCTGGATGCAGCTTGACAACATCGTCTATGACGCGGCGGCACCCGTTCCGCTGCCCGCCGGCGGCCTGCTGCTGATCGGCGGCTTGGGCGGTCTGGCCGCGCTGCGCCGCCGCAAGAAGGGCTGAGGCCAGCCCTTCCCGCGGAGTCTTGGATGAAAATACCCCCGCCACGCCAGCCCGTTGCCGGCGTGGCGGGGGCCGCATCGGCGCGATCAGCCGTCGCGGCAGGCCACCGGATAGGTGGTGACGAACAGGCCCTTGGCGATCGCCAGGCCGGGATCGAAACAGGTGACGCGCCCTGCTCCCTCGACCCAGAACAGCTGGGGATCGCGCGGCGTGGCATAGCGCGGATCGTCGCCCTCCAGCACCTCGAAATGCAGATGCACCATCATGCCCAGCGCGCCGGTGGCGCCCATCGTGGCGATGCGTTCGCCGCG
>JAGRMG010000089.1 GCA_020441385.1 Paracoccaceae bacterium | reverse complement strand
TAGCGTTTGTCCGCCACGAGGGGCGGTCTCCGCCGCCTGGAATCAGTCATGCCTTGACCCTGCCCGGTTCTGGTATTTTGCGCAGGTTACAGTGCCGCGCCGGAATTGTTGAGAGTCAGAAGCAGCACTGGCGTGGTTTTCATGCTGCCTGAAAAATAATCAACCCGGCGCAATTGTGCAAAAATTGTGCAACTCGGGGCGATTTCACCGATCACCCCGGCAACGCGGCGTTCCCATCTTCGCCCCTCGGGTGCTGATCTCGAAAAGAACGGGCTACGCGGCCATGTGCCGAAACGTCAGATGAGAGGCGCCATCAGCGGCGCCGGAAACCAGCCGAGGGAGAAAGCATGCGGAAATTCGCGACGACCACGGGCCTGGCGGCGGCGCTGTCGGCGCCGGCGCTGCCGGTTCTGGCGCAGAACCCGGGCGACACGGTAATGAACAAGGGCGATGCCGCCTGGATGATGGTTTCGACGCTGCTGGTGCTGATGATGATCCTGCCCGGTCTGGCGCTGTTCTACGGCGGGTTGGTGCGAAGCAAGAACATGCTCTCGGTGCTGATGCAATGCACGCTGATCACTGCGATGGTGATGGCGATCTGGGTGATCTATGGCTATTCTTTCGCCTTCGGCGGCGCCACCGGCCCGTTCTGGGGCGGGACGGCCAAGCTGTTCCTTGCCGGCGTGACCGCCGAGTCCATGGCCCCGACCTTCACCGATGGCGTGGTGATCCCCGAATACGTCTTCATCGCCTTCCAGATGACCTTTGCCGCGATCACCCCGGCGCTGATCGTCGGCGCCTTCGCCGAGCGCATCCGGTTTTCCGCGCTGCTGGTCTTTACGCTTCTGTGGGTGACATGCGTCTATTTCCCGGTGGCGCACATGGTCTGGGACGGCGCCGGGCTGATCTTTCAGATGGGTGCGCTGGACTTCGCAGGCGGCACCGTGGTGCATGTCAACGCCGGCGTTGCCGCCCTGGCGGGCGCGATCATGGTGGGCCGGCGCGCCGGTTTCGGCCGCGACATGATGGCACCGCATTCGATGACGCTGACCATGGTCGGCGCGGCGCTTCTGTGGGTGGGCTGGTTCGGCTTCAACGCCGGGTCGAACCTGGAGGCGAACGGCGGCGCGGGCCTCGCGATGATCAACACCTTCACCGCCCCGGCCGGCGCGATCCTGGCCTGGTGCGCCATCGAGGCGGCCCTGCGCGGCAAGGCGTCGATGCTGGGCGCGGCTTCGGGGATGATCGCGGGCCTGGTGGCGGTGACGCCGGCAGCCGGAACGGCGGGCCCGGTGGGCGCCATGGCACTGGGCGCCATCGCATCGGGCGTGTGCTATTTCTTCGTTTCGACAGTCAAGAGCGCACTCGGCTATGACGACAGCCTCGACGTGTTCGGCATCCACGGCATCGGCGGCATCGTCGGCGCCATCGGCACCGGTATATTCACCGCTCCGGGGCTGGGGGGCACGGGCGGGGGCGACTATTCGATGGCGGGCCAGACCTGGATCCAGATCCAGGCGATCGCCATCACCATCGCCTGGAGCGGCATCGGATCGGTGCTGCTGTTCGGACTGGCGGATATGGTCCTTGGCCTGCGGGTCAGCGAAGAGACCGAGCGTCAGGGCCTCGACCTTGCCGAGCATGGCGAAAGCGCCTATCACGCCTGACGCCGCGACCGCAGCCTTGCCAACATGCACGCGCGCCGGAGCGGTCGTGACGGGTGCGAAAACGATAAGTCCAGATTGCGCGCCGGTTAGGTCCAGCCTATCCTGAAGGCATGGGCATTTCGGTCGAAACCTTCTTTCTCAACCCCGACGCGCAGGGCACCTTGCAGGCGCAGATCCAGCAGATGATCGCCCAGGGCATCCTTTCGGGCCGCTTTCACATCGGCGAAAAGCTGCCCTCCTCGCGGCGGCTGGCGGCCCATCTGGGCGTCAGCCGGATCACGGTGACGCTGGCCTATACCGAGCTTCTGGCCAACGACTACCTCACCTCGCGCGGGCGATCGGGCTACTACGTCTCTGACAACGCGCCGGTGCCGCCAGCCTATGCGCCCCCGCCGGCGCGCCTGCCCGACACCGTGGACTGGCCCCGCGCCATCGCGCGAAGCTTTACCGGCGGCGACACGCCGACCAAGCCCGGCAACTGGCGAACCATGCGCTTTCCGTTCATCTACGGGCAGGCCGATCCCGATCTGTTCGACCACGCCAACTGGCGGCTCTGCGCGCTGCGGGCGCTGGGCCAGAAGGATTTCGCCTCGCTTACCGCCGACTATTTCGACCGCGACGATCCGCTGCTGGTGGAATTCATCGCCCGCCACACCCTGCCGCGCCGGGGCATCACCGCCCGCCCCGACGAGATCCTGATCACGCTGGGGGCGCAGAACGCGCTCTGGCTCACGGCGCAGATACTGCTCAACCGCCGCCGGCGCGCGGCGATCGAGGATCCCTGCTATTATTCGTTGCGCGACGTGCTGGCGCAACGGCGCTGCCATCTGACACCGGTGCCGGTGGATGCCGACGGCCTGCCCCCGCAGGCGATACCGGCGGAAACCGACGTCATCTTCACCACCCCCAGCCACCAGAGTCCGACCACCGCCACCATGCCGCTGGCACGCCGCCGCGCCCTGCTGGCGCGTGCGCGCGAGCTGAACGCGCTGATCGTCGAGGACGACTACGAATTCGAGATGGCGTTCCTGCGCGCGCCCTCGCCTGCCCTAAAGTCGCTCGACCGCGAGGGCCGCGTGATCTATGCGGGCAGCTTTTCCAAATCGCTGTTTCCGGGCCTGCGGCTGGGATATCTCGTGGGCTCCGAGCCCTTCATCCGCGAGGCCCGCGCCCTGCGCGCCAGCGTGCTGCGCCATCCGCCCGGACATATCCAGCGCACCGCCGCGTATTTCCTTTCGCTGGGCCATTACGATGCCCAGATCCGGCGCATGCGCAGCGCCCTGCACGACCGCCGCCAGACGCTCGAATCGGCGGTGGCACGACATGGGCTGACCATCGCCGGGCGCGGCGTCTATGGCGGATCGTCGCTCTGGATGCGCGCGCCCGAGGCGATCGACACGGCCCGCCTGGCGCTCGCGCTGCACGCCGAGGGCGTGATGATCGAACCCGGCGCCCCGTTCTTTGCCGGCCCCGACCGACCGACGCATTTCTACCGCCTGGGATATTCCTCGATCCCCGCGGCGCGGATCACACCGGGGGTGGAACGCATCGCGCGGGCGCTGGCGAATTCGGCCTGAGCGCGCCTTGCACCACAACTGGACCTAAATCACCCCGGCCACTGGCCCTAACGGTTCCTGCCGCCAAAGCCTAAACCCAAGCCGACTGCCGGCGCCGCAGCCGGCCCTTTCGCATGTTTCACGGGAGTGTTCGCAAATGAAGATGACCACCGAAGAAGCCTTCGTCAAAACGCTGCAAATGCACGGCATCGAACATGCCTTCGGCATCATCGGTTCGGCCTTCATGCCGATCTCGGACCTGTTTCCCCGCGCCGGAATAACCTTCTGGGACTGCGCCCACGAAGGATCGGGCGGAATGATGGCCGACGGCTATACCCGCGCCACCGGCAAGATGAGCATGATGATCGCGCAGAACGGCCCCGGCATCACAAATTTCGTGACCGCGGTGAAAACCGCCTACTGGAACCACACGCCGCTCTTGCTGGTGACGCCGCAGGCCGCCAACAGGACCATCGGCCAGGGCGGGTTCCAGGAGGTCGAGCAGATGGCGCTGTTCCGCGACATGGTCGCCTACCAGGAAGAGGTGCGCGACCCCGCCCGCATCGCCGAGGTGCTGAACCGGGTGATCCTGAAGGCGCGGCGCGCCAGCGCCCCGGCCCAGATCAACGTGCCGCGCGACATGTTCACCCAGGTGATCGACATCGCCCTGCCGGCCATCGTCGAGTTCGAACGCCCCGCCGGCGGCGAGGCCGCCATCGCAGCCGCCGCCGATCTGTTGTCGAAGGCTAAATTTCCGGTGATCCTGAACGGCGCCGGCGTGATCCTGTCCGGCGCCATTCCCGACAGCATGGAACTGGCGGAACGGCTCGATGCGCCGGTCTGCTGCGGCTATCAGCACAATGACGCGTTTCCCGGTTCGCATCCGCTGTTTGCCGGCCCGCTGGGCTATAACGGCTCGCGCGCCGGCATGGAACTGATCGCCCGCGCCGATGTCGTGCTGGCGCTGGGCAACCGGCTGAACCCGTTCTCGACCCTGCCCGGCTATGGCATCGACTACTGGCCGAAGGGGGCGAAGATCATCCAGGTCGACATCAACCCCGACCGGATCGGGCTGACCAAGGAGGTGAGCGTCGGCATCGTCGGTGACGCGGGCAAGGTGGCCCGCGCGATCCTGGCGCATCTGTCCGACAGCGCCGGCGACGAGGGCCGCGACGCCCGCCGCGCCACCATCGCCCAGACCAAATCAGCCTGGGCGCAGCAACTCGCCTCGATGGATCACGAGGACGACGACCCGGGCACCACTTGGAACCGGCGCGCCCGCGACGCAAGACCCGACTGGATGAGCCCGCGCATGGCCTGGCGCGCCATCCAGGCGGCGCTGCCGCGCGAGGCGATCATATCCTCGGACATCGGCAACAACTGCGCCATCGGCAACGCCTACCCGACCTTCGAGGCGGGCCGCAAATACCTGGCCCCCGGCCTGTTCGGCCCCTGCGGATATGGCCTGCCGGCCATCGTCGGCGCCAAGATCGGCTGCCCCGACGTGCCGGTCGTCGGCTTTTCCGGCGACGGCGCCTTCGGTATCGCCGTGACCGAACTCACCGCCATCGGCCGCGGCCAGTGGCCCGCGATCACCCATATCGTGTTCCGCAACTACCAGTGGGGGGCGGAAAAGCGCAATTCGACGCTGTGGTTCGACGACAACTTCGTCGGCACCGAACTGGACGAGGAGGTAAGCTATGCCGGCATCGCCCGGGCCTGCGGATTGCAGGGCGTGGCGGCGCGCACGATGGAGGAACTGAGCGCGGCGCTCGCGCAGGCCATCAAGGATCAGAAGGCCGGAAAGACCACGCTGATCGAGGCGATGATCAACCAGGAACTCGGAGAGCCGTTCCGCCGCGACGCCATGAAGAAGCCGGTCGCGGTGGCCGGGATCGACAAGGCCGACATGAGACCGCAACAGAACTGATGCGCGACGGCGGCGGGGCGAACAAATTTCTTCAAAGAAATTTGCACAGGCTTTTCAAAAAGCCTGCCTCGCCTCACGCGCATGCCGCGGTGATGATTGTCGCCGCCACAATGTCCTCGGCCGTCGCGCCCCGGCTCAGGTCGCAGACCGGTCGCGCAAAGCCTTGCAGGAACGGACCAAGCGCGCGCGCCCCCGCCAGTTCCTGGCACAGCTTGTATGCGATGTTGCCTGCATCGAGCGAGGGAAACACCAGCACGTTGGCGTCCACCGGCGCGATTCCCTTCTTGCCCGCGATGGCGCCATTCAGCGCCGCATCGGCCTGCACCGGCCCGGCAAATCCTGTCGCCCGGGCTGCCGCGCGCACCGTGGCGACGCTGTCGCCCTCGCCCGACGAGCCCGTGGAAAACGACAGCAGCGCCACCCGTGCCGCGCCCAGGAGGGCGCGCGCCGAATCCGCCGAGGCCCGCGCGATATCGGCCAGTGCAGCGGCATCCGGGGCCACGTTCACCGCACAATCGGCGAACACCATCTCGCGCCGGTCCGGAAACAGCATCAGAAAGAAAGACGATGGCAGGGCCACGCCCGGCGCCAGCCCGATCGCGATGCTCGCCGCCTCGATCACCCGGCGCGTCGGCGCATCCGCCCCGGCGACCATGACATCGGCCTCGCCGCAGGCCACCATTGCCGCGCCGAGATACAGCGGCTTGTTCAGCATCCGCCGCGCGATACCCTCTTTCATCCCGCGCGCCGCGACGAGGGCGCCAACATGGGCCTCGGACGGAGGCGACAGCGCGATGGGCCGCACCAGCCCGTCAGCACGCAGCCGCGTCACCGCCTCCGCCACGCGCGCATCCTCCATTTCCGGGAAGACCACCCGTGCCTGCCGCGCGCGCGCGACGGCATATGCATTCTCGAGAACCGACATCCACATCCCCCCTGCTGCTTCCGAAAGGAGCCACCCATGAGCGATGACGTCAAGATCAACCGTGGCCTCAAGGGGGTCTATTTCGAACGCAGCGGCGTATCCGACATCGACGGGGCGGCGGGCGAACTCAGCTATCGCGGCTATTCGATCCACGATCTCGCCGCGCAATCGACATTCGAAGAGGTCGCGTTCCTGCTGATCCATGGCGAGTTGCCAACCCCGGCGCAACTGGCCGATTTCGACGCGGCGCTCAGGTCGGCCCGAACTCTTCCGCCCCAGATTCACGACATCATCGCCGCCTGCAAGCACGGCCATCCGATGGATGTTCTGCGCACGGCCGTCTCGGCGCTGGCGGCGCTCGAACCGGACAGCCAGCGAACCGGCGAGGACGCATTCATCGAAAACGGCATTCGCCTGATCGCGCAGGTGCCCATGATCGTCGCCGCCCACGAGGCGATCCGCCAGGGCCGGGCGCCGGTGGCGCCCGATCCCGAACTCGGGCACGCCGCCAACTGGCTGTGGATGCTGAAGGGGCAGGAACCCTCCGCCAATGCCGCGCGGCTGGCGGATGTCGATTTCATCCTCCATGCCGAACACGGCTCCAACGCCTCCAGCTTTGCCGCCCGCGTCACCATCGGCACCGAGGCCAACCTGCATGGCGCCATCGTCACCGCGCTTTCCACGCTGGCGGGCCCGGCGCATGGCGGCGCCGCCGAGGACGTGATGAAGATGGTGCGCGAGATCGGCGCGCCTGAAAACGCCGCCGCCTATGTCAAGGCCAAACGCGCGGCCAGAGAGGCCGTCACCGGCTTTGGCCACCGCGTCTATCGCCGCGAGGATCCGCGCGCGCGCCACATGCGCGAGGGCGTGCGCCGGCTGGGCGAAGAGATGGGCGCCCCGGAATGGTACGCCATCCTGCAAGCCGTGGTCGAGGCGATGCAACCCTACGCCCGCCACGGCCTCAACGTGAACGTCGATTTCTATTCCGGCGTGATCTATCAGCTGCACGGCATCTCGATGGATCTCTACGTTCCGATCTTCGCGATCGGGCGCATGCCCGGCTGGATCATCCAGTGCATAGAACAGCAGCGCCGCAACATCCTGATCCGGCCGCTGACACTTTACGACGGCCCGCAACCGCGCGCCTATGTGCCGCTGGCCGGGCGGAACTGACCGGCAAACGCCGGCCCGCAATCACATTCCAGAAAACGGTCGCAATTATTGGAATGTTAAAATAGGCTGCCGGCAATCTAAGGGGAACGCAGGCATGGCATACCAGCAACCGGTCGTCGACACGTCGCCACAGGTTTCCGACGAGGTGCGCCGCACCACCTGCTACATGTGCGCCTGCCGCTGCGGCATCAATGTCCACATGAAGAACGGCAAGGTCGCCTATATCGAGGGCAACCGCGACCATCCGGTGAACAGGGGCGTGCTCTGCGCCAAGGGCAGCGCCGGCATCATGCAGCACAACGCGCCGTCGCGCCTGCGCGCGCCGCTGCGCCGCGTCGGGCCGCGCGGATCGGGCGAATTCGAGGAAATCGGCTGGGACGAGGCGCTCGACATCGCGACCGGCTGGCTGCAACCGCTGCGCGCGCAGGCCCCCGAACGGCTGGCCTTCTTCACCGGCCGCGACCAGTCGCAGTCGTTCACCAGTTTCTGGGCGCAGAATTTCGGCACGCCCAACTATGCCGCGCATGGCGGCTTCTGTTCCGTCAACATGGCTGCGGCCGGAATCTACACGATGGGCGGCGCGTTCTGGGAGTTCGGCCAGCCGGACTGGGAACGCACGCAGCTTTTCATGCTGTTCGGTGTCGCCGAGGATCACGACAGCAACCCGATCAAGATGGGCATGGCGAGGATCAAGGCGCGCGGCGGCCGCATCATCGGCGTCAACCCGATCCGGTCGGGCTATAACGCCGTGGCCGACGACTGGGTCGGCATCACGCCCGGCACCGACGGGCTGTTCATCCTGGCCTTGGTGCATGAACTGCTGAAATCCGGCAAGATCGACCTCGACTACCTGGCCCGGTTCACCAATGCGCCCTGCCTGGTGAACGAAGACCAGGACAGCCCCGAAAGCGGCCTGCTGCTGCGCGGCGAGGACGGCAAGCCGCTGGTGATCGACCGGGCCACCGGCAAACCCGCCCCGTTCGACGCGCCCGGCGTGCGCCCCGACCTGAACGGCAGCCTGCGCAGGGGCGGCACCAGTCACGTCTCGGTGTTCCGGATCATGGCCGAACGCTACCTGGCAGCCGAATACGCGCCCGAGGCGGTGGCCGGGCGCTGCGGCATCCCCGCCGGCAGGATTCGCGCCATCGCCGCCGAACTGGCGCGTGTCGCCTTCGACGAGGCGTTCGAACTGGACCACGCCTGGACCGATTTCCGCGGCGACCGCCACGACAGGATGATCGGGCGCCCGGTCAGCTTTCACGCCATGCGCGGCGTGTCGGCGCATGCCAACGGCTTCCAGACCTGTCGTGCCCTGCACGTCCTGCAAATCCTGCTGGGCAGCGTCGAGGTGCCCGGGGGCTTCCGCTTCAAGCCGCCCTACCCCAAGCCCGCCACCGCCCATCCCAGGCCGCACTGCAAGGTCACGCCCGGTGCCCCGCTGGACGGCCCGCATCTGGGCTTCGTGCAGGGGCCGGACGATCTGGCCCTGAAGGCCGACGGGTCGCCGGCGCGCATCGACAAGGCGTTCACCTGGGAAAACCCGATGAGCGCGCACGGGCTCATGCACATGGTGATCCCGAACGCCCATGCCGGCGATCCCTACAGGATCGACACGCTGTTCATGTACATGGCCAACATGGCGTGGAACTCGTCCATGAACACCGCCGGCGTGATGGACATGCTGACCGACAGGGACGAAAGCGGCGAATACGTCATCCCGCACATCATCTATTCCGATGCCTATTCCTCCGAGATGGTGGCCTATGCCGACCTGATCCTTCCCGACACCACCTATCTGGAACGCCACGATTGCATCTCGCTGCTGGACCGCCCGATCTGCGAGGCCAATGCCGCGGCGGATGCGATCCGCTGGCCGGTGGTCGAACCCGACCGTGACGTGCGCGGCTTCCAGTCGGTACTGATCGATCTGGCCAACCGACTGAAACTGCCCGGTTTCACCGATGCGCACGGCAATCCGAACTGGACCGACTACGCCGACTACATCGTCAATCACGAACGCAGACCCGGAATCGGCCCGCTGGCCGGTTTTCGCGGCGACGGCAGCGAATTCGGGCGCGGCGCCCCCAACGCCGGGCAGATCGACCGCTATGTCGAGAACGGCGGCTTCGCACTCCAGCACATCCCCGAAGGCGCCGACTACTTCAAACCCTGGAACCGCGCCTATCAGGACTGGGCGGTCGCAATCGGGCTCTACGACAGCCCGCAGCCGTTCCTGTTCCAGCTCTATGTCGAACCGCTGCGACGCTTCCAGCTGGCTGCCGAAGGCCACGGCGAGCGCCAGCCGCCCGAGCATCTGCGAACGCGCATCCGCGCCACGATGGATCCGCTGCCGATCTGGTACGAGACCGACCAGACCGGCAACGAGGGCTTCACCGTGAACGCCCTGACCCAGCGCCCGATGGCGATGTATCACAGCTGGGGCAGCCAGAACGCCTGGCTGCGCCAGGTACATGGGCGCAATCCGCTCTATGTCCCGACCAGGCTGATGCGCGAACACGGGCTGCGCGACGGCGACTGGGCCCGGCTGACCTCGCCGCATGGCGCGATCACCGTACCGGTCATGGAAATGGCGGCACTCAACGACAACACGGTCTGGACCTGGAACGCCATCGGCAAGCGCAAGGGCGCCTGGGCGCTGGACGGGGACGCGCCCGAGGCGACCAGGGGGTTCCTGCTCAACCACCTGATCCACGAATTGCTGCCGCCCAGGGGCGACGGGCTGCGCTGGGCCAATTCCGATCCGATCACCGGCCAGGCAGCGTGGTTCGACCTGAAGGTCCGCATCGCGAAGGCCGCCCCGCCAGAAGGAATACGCGAAAGCCAACCGCAATTCCCGCCCATCCTGTCGCCGGTCGGCAAGGGCCCCGACACCCTGACATGGAAGGTCGGCAAATGACGGGCCCAATTTTCTTCAAAGAAAATTGTCCAGAATTTTCAAAAATTCTGGGCCCCGCCAACCTGGATTGGAGGACACGATGACCCAGCTTCCCGTCAGGACCGACCGCAAGCTGGGGCTGGTGATCGACCTCGACACCTGCGTCGGCTGCCATGCCTGCGTCATCTCCTGCAAGGGCTGGAACACCGAGAATTACGGCGCTCCGCTCTCCGATCAGGACGCCTATGGCGCCGATCCCTCCGGCACGTTTCTCAACCGGGTGCATTCGTTCGAAATCCGCCCCGACGAGGGCGCCGCGCAACTGGTGCATTTCCCCAAGTCCTGCCTGCATTGCGAGGACGCGCCCTGCGTCACCGTCTGCCCCACGGGTGCCAGCTACAAACGCCGCGAGGACGGTATCGTGCTGGTCAACGAGGATCATTGCATCGGCTGCGGCCTTTGTGCCTGGGCCTGCCCCTACGGTGCCCGCGAACTGGACCGCGCGGCCGGCGTGATGAAGAAATGCACGCTGTGCATCGACCGGATCTACAACGAAAACCTGCTCGAGCAGGACCGCGTTCCGGCCTGCGTGCGCACCTGCCCCGCCGGCGCCCGCCATTTCGGCGATCTCGGCGATCCCGACAGCGCCGTGTCGCAGCTGGTGGCCGAGCGTGGCGGCATCGACCTGATGCCGGAGCAGGGTACGCGGCCGGTCAACAAATACCTGCCGCCGCGCCCCCGGGACAGGATCGGCGCCGACTCCCCGGCCCTGACCGCCGTGGCCGAAACGGCCTCGGGCTTTCTGGCATGGCTCGACCGCACGCTCGACCGTCTGCCCGGCGGCGGCCTCGCCCGAATGGACGCCCCTGCCAAAGAAGAGAACAGCTGACATGAATCCGGCGCCGTCCGTCATCATCTTCACCACGCTTTCCGGGGCCGGTTTCGGCCTGCTGGTCTGGCTTGGCCTCGGCCTGCCGGGCGTGACCGGCCTGACCGCGTTCGGGTTCTTCGCCATCGCATATCTGCTGGCCGTCGGCGGGCTTCTCGCCTCGACCTTCCATCTCGGCCGCCCCGAACGCGCGATCAGGGCGTTCACCCAATGGCGCACGAGCTGGCTGAGCCGCGAGGGCTGGACATCGGTGATCGCACTGATCCTGATGGCGGGATACGGTGCCGGGCTGGTGTTTCTCGGGACGCGGTGGACGGCCCTGGGGCTGGCCGGCGCGGCGATGAGCGTCGCGGTCGTGTTCACGACCTCGATGATCTATGCCCAGCTCAGGACGGTGCCGCGCTGGAACATGGCGCTGACGCCGGTGATGTTTCTCACCCTCTCGCTGACCGGCGGCGCGCTGCTGGCCGGCCAGATGGCGGCCGCCAAGGCGCTGTTGCTGCTGTCGGGAATCGTGCAGATCGCCTACTGGAAGCTCGGCGACCGGGCGCTTGCCGGATCGGGCACGACGCTGGCCACCGCGACCGGCCTTGGTGCACCGCGCGCGGTGCGCGCCTTCGAGCCGCCCCATACCGGCACCAACTACCTGTTGGAGGAATTCGTGCATGTGGTGGGCCGCAGGCATGCGCTGAAACTGAGGGCGATCGCCCTGACGCTGGCGGTCGTGCTGCCGCTGGTCCTGCTCATGCTGGGCGCCGGCCACCTGGTTGCGGCGCTGGCGGCACTTTGTCACCTCGCCGGGGTCGCCGTATCGCGCTGGCTGTTCTTCGCACAGGCGGAACATGTGGTCGGGTTCTACTACGGCAAGCGATAGAACGGGACCAAGGGGGGCTGGGCGAATGGCGCCGAATACCATCGTCGATGTGATCGGACGCACGCCGGCGGTGTGGCTCGACCGGATGGTGGCGGCGCGCGGGCTCGAGGGCCGGATACTGGCCAAGCTCGACTACCTCAACCCGGGGTTTTCCAAGAAGGACCGCGCCGCCTTGGGCATCGTCGAGGCGGCCGAGGCCGAGGGTGTGCTTCGCCCCGGGCAGACGGTTGTGGAACTGACCAGCGGCAACATGGGCACGGGGCTGGCCATCGTCTGCGGTGCGCGCGGCTATCCCTTCGTGGCGGTGATGAGCCGGGGCAATTCGCCGGAACGGGCCCGGATGATGGCGGCGCTGGGGGCCGAGGTGGTGCTGGTGGATCAATGCCCCGCCAGCGTGCCCGGCGAGGTATCGGGCGCCGATCTCGAGCGCGTCGAGGCCGAGGCGCGCCGCCTTGCCGAGGCGCGGGGCGCGTTTCGCGCCGATCAGTTCCGCCACCCCGGCAACGCCGATGCGCATTATCGCACCACCGGCCCCGAGCTTTGGGCGGATTCGGATTGCACGCTGACCGCGTTCGCCGATTTCGCCGGTTCGGGGGGCACCTATGCCGGCACCATGCGCGCGCTGCGGGCGCGCAATCGCGCGCTGCGCGGCTATGTCGTGGAACCCGAGGGCGCGGCGGTACTGGCCGGATGCGCCGCGGCGCGGCCCGGCCATCCCATCCAGGGCGGGGGCTATGCGATGAGCGATCTGGCGCTGCTGCACGGCGCGCCCGTGGACGGATACATGGCCGTCTCGGGCGAGACCGCCCGCGCGACCGCCCGCGCCCTGGCGCGGGAGGAAGGGATATTCGCGGGCTTTTCCGCCGGCGCCAATCTTGCGGCGGCGTTTGAATTGCTCGGCGGGCCCGAACGCGGCGGGCGCATCGCCATCGTCATCTGCGACAGCGGGCTGAAATATCTTTCGACCGACCTTTGGCCCTGACCGGCGCGCTTCAGGGGTCCAGCCGCACCCGCCCGCCCTCGGTCAGCAGCCAGCAGTCGCGCCCTTCGAACACCGCCGGGTGAAGATCGCGGCCATGGCCGGCGCCGCCGTCCAGATCGACGCGGTTGCCGAAATGCCTTGGGCATTCCAGTGCCGTGTGCCCGTGTACCACGAGCCACGGGTGCGGGTCGGGATGGTCGAGGAACTCGTCGCGAATCCAGATCAGATCGTCGGGATCCTGATCGGCCAGCGCCACCCCGGGGCGGATACCCGCATGCACGAACAAGAGCGCGCCGCGTTCGGCCAAGCGCGGCAGCCTGTCGAGAAAGGCGCGATGTTCATCGGGCACCACGGCGCAGGCGGCGGCGGCGAGATCGCGCAAAGGTGCGCGCGGGTCGGGCTCTATGCCATAGGAGGCCAGGGTGCCCAGCCCGCCCAGCCGCGGATGCGTCCAGGCGGCCCCGGACTTGATGCGCGGATCGTGCGGATCGCCATCGGCCAGGAACCGCGCGAACATGGCATCGTGATTGCCCATCAGCACCCGCCAGGGACGGCCCGCCGCCTGACCCTGCATCAGCCGGTCGATGACGCCGCGGCTGTCGGGGCCGCGATCGACCAGATCGCCCAGGAACACGATCTCGGCCGCTGCCCCGCCATCGGCGGCGATCAGGTCGAGCGCGTGATCGAGCTTGGCCAGATGGCCGTGAATGTCGCCGACGGCGTAGATCGGTGTGTTCATGGTATCGGGCTAGCGCAGGATCGCCGCGATGGGAAGGGCCGGCCCGCCCCTGCGCGGTGCCGCACCGGCGGCACCGCGGCCTGTATCAGGCAATATCGAATGCCAGTGGCTTGACCTGCCGGAACATGCCGGTGTCTTCAAGCTTTCTGACGACCGGCGCCGGCACCGGTTCGTCCACATAAAGCAGCGCGATGGCCTCGCCGCCCTTGTCGGCACGGCCCAGGGTGAAGTTGGCGATGTTGACACCGTTTTCGCCCATCGTGTTGCCCAGCGTGCCGATGATGCCGGGCATGTCATCGTTGGTGGTATAAAGCATGTGCGCGCCGACCTCGGCGTCGATGTTGATGCCCTTGATCTGGATGAAGCGGGGCTTGCCGTCGGAAAACACGGTTCCGGCGATCGAACGGTCGCGCTTTTCCGTGACCACCGTCACCTTCACATAGCCGTCGAAGGCTCCCGACTTGTCCTGACTGGTGGTGGAGATCTGCACGCCGCGCTCCTTGGCGATGAAGGGCGCGGACACCATGTTCACGTCGGGGTTCACCTTCTTCATTATCCCGGCGACGACCGAACAGTTCAGCGCCTCCAGGTTCATCTGCGACACGGTCCCGTCATAGAGGATGTTGATCGCCTTGATCGGCTCATCGGTCATCTGCCCGATGAATGCGCCCAGATGCGCGGCAAGTTTCACCCAAGGGCCCATGACCTTGGCATCCTCGGCGGTCATCGAAGGCATGTTCAGCGCATTTTCGACCGCACCGTCGAGCAGATAGTTCGACATCTGTTCAGCCACCTGAAGCGCCACGTTCTCCTGTGCCTCGGTGGTGGCGGCGCCCAGATGCGGCGTGCAGACCACGCCCGGCAGGCCGAAAAGCGGGTTCTCGGTGGCCGGTTCCTTCGCGAACACGTCGAAGGCGGCACCGGCGATGTGGCCCGATTTGAGCAGGTCGGCCACCGCCTGTTCGTCCACCAGGCCGCCGCGGGCACAGTTGATTATACGCACGCCCTTCCGGGTCTTTTCCAGATTCTCGCGGCTGAGGATGTTGCGCGTCTGGTCGGTCAGCGGCACATGCAGGGTGATGAAATCGGCGCGTTTCAGAAGGTCGTCCAACGCGACCTTCTCCACCCCCATCTTGGCGGCCTTCTCCTCGCTGAGGTAGGGATCATAGGCGATCACCTTCATCTTGAGCCCGCGCGCGCGCTCGCAGACGATGCCGCCGATATTTCCCGCCCCGATCACGCCCAGGGTCTTGCCGGTCAGTTCGACGCCCATGAATCGCGACTTCTCCCATTTCCCGGCATGGGTGGACGCGCTCGCCTCGGGCAACTGGCGGGCGACGGCGAACATCAGCGCGATGGCGTGTTCGGCGGTGGTGATCATGTTGCCGAACGGCGTGTTCATCACGATCACGCCGCGCTTGCTGGCCGCGTCCTTGTCGATGTTGTCGGTGCCGATGCCGGCGCGGCCGATCACCTTGAGATTGGTGGCCCTTTCGAGGATCTTCTCGGTCACCCTGGTGGCCGAGCGGATGGCCAGGCCGTCATACTTGCCGATTGCTTCGGCCAGCCTGTCCTTGTCCTTGCCGAGATCGGGTTCGAAATCGACCTCTATGCCGCGGTCGCGGAAGATCTGCACGGCGGTGGGGCTGAGTTTGTCGGAAACGAGTACCTTGGGAGCCATCTGCATTGGTCCTTTGCTGAGGGTGGGTTGCCGCCCGCCCTGCGAATTTCTGGGGATCGGGTGGGCGTTGGCCCACCCTGTTTTCACGCGTTTTCGGAAAGCGCCGCGATCTCGGCCTGGAACGCCCATTCGACCCAGGGCAGAAGCGCCCGGATATCGGCGGTCTCGACTGTGCCGCCGCACCAGATGCGCAGACCCGGCGGCGCATCTCGATAGGCGCCGATGTCATATGCGACCCCGGCCTCGTCAAGCCGCTTGGCCACGGCCTTGGCAAAGCCGGCGCCGTCCACGATCCGGTCGTCGGTGAACTTCAGGCAGACGCTGGTATTGGATCGCGTGCCCGCCTCGTCGGCCAGGTTGGCGATCCAGTCATGCGTGTCGCAGAAATCGAAGATCGCCTGCGCGTTGGCATCGGCGCGCGCGATCAGGCCCTTCAGCCCGCCGACCGAGCGCGCCCAGTCCAGCGCGAACAGGTAATCCTCGACCGCCAGCATCGACGGGGTATTGATGGTTTCGCCCCTGAAGATGCCCTCAATCAGCTTGCCGCCCTTGGTCAGGCGGAAGATCTTGGGCAGCGGCCAGGCCGGTGTGTAGCTCTCCAGCCGCTCGACCGCCCGGGGCGACAGGACCAGCATGCCATGCGCCGCTTCGCCGCCCAGCACCTTCTGCCAGGAGAAGGTGGTCACGTCCAGCCTGTCCCAGGGCAGGTCTTGCGCGAAGGCGGCCGAGGTGGCGTCGCAGATGGTCAGCCCGGCGCGGTCGGCGGCGATCCAGTCGCCATCGGGAACCCGCACGCCGCTGGTGGTGCCGTTCCAGGTGAACACCACGTCATTGTCAAAGTTCACCGACGCCAGGTCGGGAAGCTGGCCGTACCCGGCCGTCTTCACCTCGGCGTCGATCTTCAGCTGCTTGACCGCATCCGTGACCCAGCCGGCGCCAAAGCTCTCCCAGGCCAGCATTTCGACCTTGCGCGCGCCCAGAAGCGACCAGAGCGCCATCTCCACGGCGCCGGTATCGGAGGCCGGCACGATCCCGATCCGGTAGTCCTCGGGGATGCCCAGCACCTCGCGGGTGCCCTCGATCGCGCCCTTCAGCCTGGCCTTGCCGATGGCGGCGCGATGGCTGCGGCCAAGGGCGGCATCGGCCAGCTTGTCGAGCGTGAATGTGGGGGGTTTGGCGCAGGGGCCGGAGGAAAATCGCGGATTGGCCGGCCGCGCGCCGGGTCGTTCAATAGCCATTTCAGCTACCCTTCCAGATAAGCGCCCCTCGTTGGGGAGGGGTGTCCCACGGACGCAAATACGCCCGGCCCGGAAGAACGGCAATATCCCAAGAGACGCGCCACGCGGTTTTTTTGCCACCTTGCAACAAGATACCGGCCCGCGTGTTTCCGATCGGCGCGAAATCGGCACGATGGAAACATGGCCCGTGCCGCCATGTGCAGGCCCATGACCCGGGTATTCACCGCGCCGTACCATCGCGCGGTTCAGCGCGGTTCGCGGTCATCCGGTTTCAGGCATTCACCCGCCGGGGCGAGGCCGCGATTTCGGGGAACGACGCGTTCGGCCCGGCGGGTGAATTCGATTGAACGCGACATGCGCGAGCCCCCGCGCGGCCTTGCGCCGGTGGCGGCCTGCCGCAAGACCCTGCGGACGGCACACCGCGGACCGGGGGGCTATCTGCCCTGCCGCAACCGCCCGACGACACCGGTGGGAAAGAAATAGACGCTGAGCACGAACAGCACGCCGAGCCACAACAGCCAGCGGTCCGCGCTCAGCAGTTGCGGCAGCACCGGCACTCCTTCGACCAGCCCCGATGCGCTGCCCATCAGCGCCTGGAGATAGTTCTGCGCCAGCACGAACAGCGTCGCGCCGATCACCGCGCCATACATGGTGCCCATGCCCCCGATCACCACCATCAGCAGGATGTCGATCATGATTTCCATCGACAGCACGGTATCGGGGCCGACATAGCGCAGCCAGATTGCATAGAGCGAACCCGCAAGGGCGGCAGCCGAAGCCGAAAGGCAGGTCGCCGCGACGCGGTAGTAGACCACGCGATAGCCGATCGCCTCGGCCCGGAAGTCGTTCTCGCGAATCGCCTGCAAGACGCGGCCGAAGGGCGAATTGACCACCCGCAGAAGCAGCAGGAACAGGATCAGCGCGCCGACGAACACCAGGTAATAGACCAGCAGCTTGCCGTTCAGCTTCACCCCCAGCAGCGAATCGCCGAACCTGAACGCCGGGCTCAGCGCGCGCGGGGTCTGAAAGGTCAGCCCGTCCTCACCCCCCGTCAGCCCCGAAAGCTGGCTGACCAGCACCGCCACCGCGCTGGCCACGGCCAGCGTGATCATGGCAAAGAAGATCGCCCGCACCCGCAGGCTGAACAACCCGATCACCAGCGCCAGAGCGGCGGCCACCAGCGCGCCGGCGCCCGCGCCCACGATCAGCGCGTCAAAGCCGCGCCCCATATGGGTCGAGGCCAGCGCGATGCCATAGGCGCCGATGCCGAAGAACATGGTATGGGCGAAACTGACGATGCCGCCATAGCCCAGCATCAGATCGTAGCTGGCCACCAGAACCACGAAGACGCATATGCGCGCCGCCGTGTCCACCGTGCGCACGCCGGGAAACAGGAACGGCGCCAGCGCGAGAGCGACGAGGATGACCGCCAGGATCAGGGCCAGAACCCTGCTGCGCGGCATGTCGCCGGAAAGAACCGCCCGCATCATTTCGCCTTCACCACCGGGATCATGCCCATCGGGCGCCACATCAGGATCGCCACCATCAGGCCGATATTGGAAATCAGCGCCGCCTTGGGCTCTAGAAACGCCACATAGTTCTGCAACAGCCCGACCAGCAGCGCGCCTATGAAACAGCCCTCGACGCTGCCCAGGCCGCCGATGATGACGACGATGAAGATCAGGATCATCGCCTGGTTGCCCATCTGCGCGGTGATCACCTCCTGATAGAGGCCCCACATCACGCCGCCCAGACCGGCCAGCGCCGATCCGGCCATGAATACGCCCACAAAGACCAGCCGCAGCCGATAGCCCAGCGCCTGCACCATCTCGCCGTTCTGCACGCCGGCGCGCACGATCAGCCCGATCCTCGTGCGCCGCAGCACAAGGCGCATGGCCAGGAACACCGCCAGCCCGACCGCGACGGCGACCAGGCGGTATTTCTCCAGCGCGGCGCCGGCGAAGGTGATGGCGCCCTTCAGCGCCTCGGGCCGGGCGATATAGATTTCCTCGGGCCCCCACAGCACGATGATCAGCTGTTCGGCCACGATCAGCCCGCCCATGGTCACCAGGATCTGCTTCAGATGGTGGCCATAGACCGGCCTGACGATGGCCCGCTCGAAGGCCCAGCCCATCAGCCCGGTGGCCAGCATCGCGCCGATCACCGCGACCAGCAGCGCCGCGAGGTTCAGCGCCAGCGATGGCGCCCCGGTCATCGGGCCCAGCATCAGAAGAACCGTCACCCCGACGAAGGCGCCCACCGAGACAAAGGCGCCATGGCCGAAATTGATCACGTCCATCAGCCCGAACACCAGCGTCAGCCCAGAGGCCATGATGAAGATCATCATCCCCATCGCCAGCCCGCTGATCGTCAGCGTCAGCCAGCTCGACAGGCTGGGAATGGCGGCCAGACCAAGCACTGCCAGCACCGGCACCAGCGCCAGCGGCAGCCAGGGCGCCACGCGATGCGCCAGGCTGGCGCGCGCCATCTTCGGGGCATGGTCGGGGGCCTGCGTCATCGCCCGCGCCCTGCTTCTTTCTGGTTCCAAATACTCGAATCCGGCATCCGTCGATTGCGCATCAGCGCGCCTCCATGCTCAGGCCCATCAGCCGTTCCTGCAAATCGGCGTCGCGCCCCAGTTCGGCCATCGCGCCCGACCAGACCACGCGGCCGTCATCCATGACGCTGGCGGTGTCGCCCAGAGCCTTGGCGACCGCGAAATTCTGCTCCACCAGCAGGATCGACGCGCCATCGGCCTTCAGTTCGCGCAACGCCCGCGCCATGGTGGCGACGATCGCCGGCGCCAGCCCCTTGGTCGGCTCGTCGATCAGGTAGAGCCGGCGTTTCTCGATCATCGCGCGGGCGATCGACAGCATCTGCTTCTGCCCGCCCGAAAGATTGCCGGCCGCGGATTTCCAGAACGTCTTGAGCGGCGGAAACGCCGAGAACACCCAGTCCAGCCGGGCGCTGTCGATGGGGCCGCTGACGGCGGCCAGCACCATGTTCTCCTCGACCGTCAGATCGGCGAATATGCCCATGTCCTCGGGAACGAACCCGACGCCGGCGCGCGCGATTGCCGGGGTCGGCATCGCCGTGATGTCCTGCCCGTCCAGCGTGATGCGGCCCCCGTGCGCCCGCCAGTGCCCGATGACGGTGCGCAGCGTCGTCGTCTTGCCGACGCCGTTGCGCCCCAGCAGCATGCTCACCCGGCCGCGCGGCACCTCCAGGTCGACACCCCGAAGGATGTGATACTGGGCGATGTTGGTGAACACGCCCTCCAGCCGCAGCATCGGTTCAGACATCTTCCAGATCCCGGCCCATATACGCCTCCTGCACCACGTCGCTGGCGATCACCTCGGCGGGTTCGCCATCGGCGGCCAGGGCGCCGTTGTGCAGCACGATGATGCGGTCCGCGAGCCGCGCGATCACATCCATCTTGTGTTCCACCAGCAGTACCGTGCGGTCGCTCTGCTCCTTGAGTTCGGCGATCAGGTCCAGCACCACCGGCGCCTCGTCCACGCTCATCCCGGCCGTGGGTTCGTCGAACATGTAGACCGCCGGGTCCAGCGCGATCAGCAGCGCCACCTCGAGCTTGCGCTGATTGCCGTGGCTCAGTTCGGACACGGTCTGCCCGGCCAGGTCCGCCAGCCGCACCCGCTCCAGCACCGCCATGGCCCGGTCGGTGAGTTCGCGATGGCTGGCGGCCATCGACCACAGGTTGAAGCCCTGCTGCGCATGGCACTGCACGACGAGGCGGACGTTTTCCAGCACCGTGAGGTTGGGAAACAGGTTGGTCAGCTGGAAGGCGCGCCCGATGCCGGCGCGGGTGCGGGCGGCGACCGACAGGCCGCCGATGTCGCGGCCGCGCAGGCGGACCGATCCGGCCGTCGCCGCGATCTGGCCCGATATCAGGTTGAAATAGGTGGTCTTGCCGGCGCCGTTGGGGCCGACGATGGCGGTCAGCTGGCCGGTGTGAAAGTCGCATGTCACCGCATCGACGGCGACATGGCCGCCAAAGCGTACCGTCAGATCCCGGGTCTGAAGGATTGGTGGGGACATCTCGGGCGCTTTCCCGGCCGGGCGCGGCGCCGGCTGCTCGTTTCGTCGTTGGCGGGCGGGCCGGCGTGTTGCGGCGGATGCGGCGGGGGTGCCGCCCCCGCCGCCGCCGGTCACTTGCCGTTGCGGATCGGGATCGGCAGATCCTCGATGGTCAGTTCGCGCACCAGTTCCGGTATGGCCCATGCAACGTCGGGGTCCACGCGGATCTTGAAGTGATACATGGATTGCAACGCCTGGTGATCCTCGGGGCGGAACACCATCTTGCCCTTGGGCGTCATCCACTCCATGCCTTCCATGGCCGAAATCAGCGCCTCGGTATCGGTGCTGCCGGCCTTCCTGATGGCCTCGACCGCCGCCATGCCCGCGGCCATGCCCCCGGCGGTGAAGAAGTCGGGCGGCGCGCCGAAGCGTTCCTGGTGGGTCTTGACCAGCCAGTCGTTCACCTCGTTCTTGGGGATGTCGTAGTAATAGTAGGTCGCCCCCTCCATGCCGGGGAATTCCTTGTAGGCCGCCATCGCTGCCAGGATGTTGCCGCCGGTGGCCATCTCGATTCCGAAGCGGCCCGGGTCCATGGCGTTGATCTTGCCCATCGGGTTGTTGCCCCCGGCCCAGATCACGAACAGCTTCTTCTTGCCGTCCAGATCCTTCATGGCGTTGAAGATGCGCTCGGCCGCGGCGGTGAAATCGGTGGTGTCGGCGGGCACGTATTCTTCCACCGCGATGGTCGCGCCGGTGCCGGCCAGCGCCTCCTTGAAGGCGGCGATGCCGTCGCGGCCAAAGGCGTAATCCTGCGCCAGGGTGGCGATCTGCACGTCCTCGCCGGCCAGCGCGATGGCGTTGGATACCGCGTCCTGGGACGAATTGCGCCCGGTGCGGAAGATGTAGCGGTTCCAGTTCTCGCCGGTGATGCTGTCGGCCACCGCCGGTTCGACGATCAGGATCTTCTCGTATTCCTGCGCCACCGGCAGCATCGCCAGCGCCACGCCGGAACTGACCGGGCCGATGGCCAGGTCGACCTCGTCGTCGCCATAGGCTTCCTCAAGCAGCGCCTTGCCGTTCTCCGGCTTGAGCTGTGTGTCCTTCTCGATCACCACGATCTTCTCGCCGTCGATTTCCATGGTGCCGCCGGTGGCGTACTCCAGCCCCAGCATCAGCCCGTCATGGGATTGCTTGGCATAGGCTTCGTAAGGCCCCGTCTTGCCGTATATGTGAGCGATCTTGATATCGGCATGGGCAGTCGAAGCCAGCGCCATTGCCGACACCATGCCCGCAACAATCGTGCGTTTCACTTGGTTTCTCCCTGATCTGCGCCGCCACGGGAGGGCGCGCGGTGTTCCTAGGTTCCGACAGGCTACTTGCGACATGGCGCCCGGGTCAATTGCGTGTAAATACGCATGCCGTCACGGCAGCGGCGCGGCGGCGCTAGCCGCGGTGGCGCGCCGCCAGCGCGCGGGCCGCGTTCGCCAGCAGCAGAACGTCGATGCCCACGGCGACGAACCGCGCGCCCCAGTCCAGATAGTCCGCGGTCCGCCCGTCCAGGCACAGGATGCCGCAGGGCTTGCCGGCGGCGGCGGCGCGGGTCAGGATGTCGCGGATTGCGGCCTGCACCCCGGGCGCGGCACTGTTGCCGGCATGGCCCATGTCGGCGGCCAGGTCGGCGGGGCCGACGAACACGCCGTCCACCCCCTCGACGGCGAGAATGTCATCCAGCGCGGCGTGGCCGGCGCGGCTTTCGACCTGAAGGAACAGGCAGATCCGGTCGTTGGCGGTGGTGACGTAATCGGGGACCGATCCGAACCGGCTTGCCCGCGCGCCTGACGCACCGACACCGCGGATGCCGCGCGGCGGATAGGTGCAGGCACGCACGATCGCGCGGGCCTGATCGCCGCTTTCCACCATCGGCACCAGCAATGTCTGCGCCCCGGCATCCAGCACCTGCTTGATGATCCAGGCCTCGTGCGCGGGCACCCGCACGATCACTTCCGAGGCGGCCGATTCCAGTACCGCCAGCTGGTCGCGGATCGCGCGGATGTCGTAGGGCGCATGTTCGCCGTCGATGCACAGCCAGTCGAAACCGGCGGTGCCCATGATCTCGGCGGCGTTGGCGTCGGCCAGGCTGAGCCAGCATCCGAACAGGGTTTCACCGGCCAGCAGGCGCTGTTTCAGGCGGTTGACGGGGGCGGGCATGGGCACTCCTTCAGGAAAACGCGATGCCGACCGATCCGAAGGATCCGAAATCAGCGGTGATGTCGGCGCCCGGCGGCGCCTCCACGGGGCGGATGAACGACCCCGACAGGACGATATCGCCGGCCTCGATGCGCTGTCCATAGGCGGCCAGGCGCCGGGCCAGCCACAAAACGGATGTCACCGGATCGTTCAGCACACCCGCGCCAAGCCCGGTTTCCTCGACGATGCCGTTGCGCGCGAGGATGGCACCGGTCCAGCGCAGGTCATGAGCGCCGGGGGCATGACGCGCATCGCCCAGCACGAAGCCGGCATTGGCGGCATTGTCGCCGATCGTGTCGGTGATGGCGCGCGCCTGCCCGGTCGCGGGGTCGGCCCGCAGGATGCGCGTGTCGAGGATTTCGAGGCTCGGCGCGACGCTTTGCGTGGCTGCGATCACGTCCTCGCGGGTGCACCCGGCCCCGTCCAGCGGCGCAGCCATCACGAACGCGATCTCGGCCTCGACGCGCGGCTGGATGAACCGGCCCGCCGGAACGGTCGCGCCGTTGGCGAACGCCATGTCGTCCAGCAACACGCCGCTGTCGGGCGTGTCGATCCCGAGCGCGTCCTGCATCGCCCGGCTGGTCAGGCCGATCTTCCAGCCGATCCGGCGCCGCCCGGCGGCGATCTTGCGCGCCACCAGCGCGGATTGCACCGCATAGGCGTCGTCCATCGTCATGGCCGGATGGCGCAGCGACAAGAGCCCGATCTGCCGGCCGTCGCGGTCGGCGTGATACAACGCCTCGGCCGCCGCCTCGATCTGCGCCGGGGTCATTCGTCGGCCACCGTGTTGCGCAGCGTGCCGATGCCCGTCGCCTCGACCTCGACCACGTCGCCAGGTTGCAGGAATCTCGGCGGGTCGAACCGCGCGCCCGCTCCGGTCGGCGTTCCGGTGACGATGATGTCGCCGGGCACCAGCGTGGTGAAGGTCGAGATGTATTCGATCTGCCGCCGGATCGGGAACAGCATCCGGCTGGTGCGGTCGTCCTGGCGGAGTTCGCCGTTGACCCGCGTGGTGAGGCGGATATCCTCGATCTGCGCGGCATGGGTGAAGGGCACCAGATACGGCCCCATCGCGCCTGAACTGTCCCAGTTCTTGCCCTGCGTGACGTTGAATTTCGCATGCCGCACCCAGTCGCGCAGCGTGCCCTCGTTGCACAGCGTCAGCGCCGCGATGTGATCGTGGGCGCGGGCCGCCGGGATGCGCCGCCCGCCGGTGCCGATCACCACCGCGATCTCGCCCTCGTAATCCAGTTGCGGGGTTTCGGGGGGGCGGATCAGGGGCCGGCCGTGGCCGGTGAACGAGCGCGCGAAGCGGACAAACAGCGACATGTTCGCCGGCGCGTCCTGCCCGTCGCGGTATTCGGCGTTGCGGTCGGGAAAGTTGACGCCGACGCAGATGATCTTTTCCGGGTTCGCAATGGGGATGTCGTAGCGAAAACTGCCCTCGGGGTGCGTCACGGGGCGGTCCTGCGCCGCAAGCGCCAGATCGTGGAGCCCGCCCGCGGCGATGGCCTCGCGCAGGCCGGGCCATTGGCGAAAGGCGGGCGAAAGCGCGATCATGCCGTCACCGGCGACCGCGCCGTAAAAGCTGTCCTCGCCCACGCTGTAGCTGGCGAAACGGGTCATGGGGCGAGCCCCCGGGCGATCTCGCAGATCACGTCGTGGGCCATCATCACGTCTTCGCGGGTGGTGTCGAACTGGCCGGCCTGGAAGCGGATCACCAGATTGCCGTCGACCCTGGTCTGGGTCAGGTAGATGCGGCCATCGTCGTTGATCGCGTTGACCAGCGCGAGGTTCAGGGCGTCGAGATCGGCGACGCCATCAGGCGCATAGCGGAACGTCCAAAGCGACCACATGGGCGGGGTCACGATCTCGAATCCGTCGGTGGCGGCCAGCCTGTCGTGCAGTTCCTCCGACCAGCGGATGTGGTTGCGCAGGCGCTGGCGCAGCCCGTCCAGCCCGTAGGCGCGGATCACGAACCACAGCTTGAGCGCGCGGAACCGCCGGCCCAGCGGGATCGACCATTCGGAATAGTTGACGATGCCTTCGGCGCCGTGCGTCCTGAGATATTCCGGGCTGATCGCCAGCGTGCGCACCAGATCGCCGGGATTGCGCAGGAAATGCGCCGAACAGTCGAATTGCACGCCCAGCCATTTGTGCGGGTTGAACACGATGCTGTCGGCGCGGCCCACCCCGTCCCACATCGGCCGGTATTCCGGGCAGATCATGGCCGAACCCGCCCAGGCGGCATCGACATGGGTGTAAAGCCCGTGGCGTTCGGCCACGTCGATGCAGGACGCCACCGGATCGGTCGCCCCGGTGCCGGTGCCGCCGACGCACAGGATCACCCCCGCAGGCGTCAACCCGGCCGCCCTGTCGCGCGCGATCGCGTCCTCCAGCGCCCGCGGATCCATGCCGCGCGCGGGCCCGGCGATGGGGATGCGCACGAGGTTGTCCTGCCCGATCCCGGCGATCCAGATGGCGCGGTCGATGGAACTGTGCACCTCGGAGGAGGCATAGACGCGCAGCCGCGCCTGCCCGGCCAGCCCCGTGCGGTTGCCGGTCCAGTCCAGCGCCCTTTCGCGCATGGTCAGAACCGCCGCCAGCGTGGCGCTGGAGGCACTGTCCTGGATCACCCCGGCGAAGCCCTCGGGCAGGTCGAGCGCCTGGCGCAGCCAGTCCATCATCCGGGTTTCCATCTCGGTCGCCGCGGGCGAGGTCTGCCAGAGCATGCATTGCGGCGCGATGGCGGCGACCAGGAATTCCGCCAGAACCGAGGGCGGCGATGTGTTCGAGTTGAAATAGGCGAAGAACCGGGGATGCTGCCAATGGGTGATCCCCGGCATCACGATGCGTTCGAAATCGGCGAACACGTCCTCCATGTCCTGCGCGGTGTCGGGCGGGCTGGCGGGCAGGGCATCGAGGATCGCGCCGGGCCGGGTGCGCGCCCGCACCGGCCGTTCGCCGACGCTGCGGTGATAGTCGGCCGCCCAGTCGGCCACAAGCCGGCCCCAGGGGGCGAATTCGTTCCAGTCCATCGCGCCCACCTATGACACCGGGAAGATCACGTTGGTCTGGCCGGTGCCCGATGAGGGAAAATAGGGGCTGACGACCTCGCATCTGCCCTCGTAGCCATCCCAGCCCAGCGCGCCGTAGAGCATGGCCGTGTCGTGCATCGACCCTTCGCCCGAACAGTTCCGGGCATATTCGGGCAGCATCCTGAGGAAGGTGGCGTGATCGCCGCGCTGCCACATGTCCAGCACATGCAGATCCATCTGGCGGTTGAATTCGGAAGAGATGGTGAAGGTGCCGTTGTTGGCGGCATAATCCCTGTTGGCCCAGATCTTGTGGGACAGCGAGCCCGAGGCGACCAGCAGCACCTTGCTTTCGGAGGCTTCGACCGCCTCACGGATCGCCTCGCCGACGATGCGGCTTTCCTCGTGGTCGTGGACGGTGCACCAGGCGGCGATGGACACCACCTTCATGTCGTGCTCGCGGCTCATGAAGCGCATCGGCACCAGCGTGCCGTATTCCAGTTCCAGACTGTCGAGCCGGTGGGACAGGGTGAAGACCCCCTTGTCGCTGGCGTGCCTGGCGATGGCGTCGCCCAATGCGGGGTTGCCGTCATAGGCGTAGGGCAGATCCCGGATGAACTGGGGGAATTCGTTGGAGGTGAACACGCCCTCGAACCGGGTGTTGGCATTGACGTGAAAGCCGGCATTGACGATCCAGTGGGTGTCGCAGATCACCACCGTGTCGGCGCCCAGCGCCCTGGCGCGCCGCGCGATGTCATAGTGGCCGTCGATGGCCGGCTGGCGGGTGCCTTTCAGCCGCCCCTCCTGTTCCGACATCAGCATGGTCGGCACATGGGTGCATTTCGCGGCCAGAACCAGTTCTCCCATTTCTTCCTCCTAGCGCATGTCGCGTTCAATTGAATTCACCCGTCGGGCCGAACGCGTCGTTCCTTGAAGACGCTGCCTCGACGCGTCGGGCGAGTATCGCAATCCGAATGACCGCGACACGCGCTGGATCGATCCGGCTGGATCGATCCGATTGCGCGCCTGCGGCGCGTTCCTTTTTGTCTCGCCTTCGGCTCGGGTGCCTCCGGCGGGGATATTTGCGGCCAGAAGAAGGGCCGGGCCGTTTTGCCCTCATGCCCCGAGCCGGGGGACCGGATGCGCGCCCATGGCAAAGCCGACATGTTTCTGCTCCATGTAGAATTCGAACGACCAGTCGCCGCCGTCGCGCCCGATGCCCGACGCCTTGACGCCGCCGAAGGGGGTGGGCAGGTGGCGGACGTTTTCCGAATTCACCCAGATCATGCCCGCCTCGAGCCGGTCGGTAAAGCGCAAGGCGCGGGTCAAATCGCTGGTCCAGACATAGGCGGTCAGCCCGTAGGGGATGTCGTTGGCGATATGCAGCGCCTCGTCCTCGGTCGTGAAGGGAATGGAGGTCAGGACCGGCCCGAAGATCTCTTCCTGGGCGATGCGCATCCCGTTTTCGGCGCCGGTGAACAGCGTCGGGCGCACGAAGAAGCCGGTATCGCCGGCCCTGGTGCCGCCCGCGGCCACGGTGGCGCCATCGGCGCGGGCGATTTCGAAATAGCCGGTGACCTTGTCGAAATGGTCCCGGCCGATCAGCGGGCCGATCTCGGTGGCCGGATCCAGCGGATGGCCGACGCGGATGCGGTCGATGCGCGCGATCAGCCTGGTTTCGAATTCCTCGCGGATGGTGTCCTGGATCAGCAGGCGCGAGGAGGAGGTGCAGCGTTCGCCGTTGATCGAGTAGATCATGAAGATCACCGCGTCGAGCGCGCGGTCGAGATCGGCGTCGTCGAACACGACCACCGGGTTCTTGCCGCCCAGTTCGAGGTGCATCCGCTTGAGCGTATCCGCGCCCTGCCCCGCGATCAGGCTGCCGGTGCGGCTTTCTCCGACGAAGGCGATGGCGCGGATCGCCGGATGTTGGGTGAGCGCGCGCCCGGCCTCTTCGCCAAAGCCGTTGACCAGGTTCCACACCCCCGGCGGCAACCCGGCCTCGTGCGCGATCTCGGCCAGGATGCGGGCGGTGAGCGGGCTGAGTTCGGCGGGTTTGTGGACCACCGTGCAGCCGGCGGCCAGCGCCGGGGCGATCTTCCAGGTGGACAGCATGAAGGGCGTGTTCCAGGGCGTGATGACGCCCACGGGGCCGATCGGCACCCGGGTCGTGACATTCATGAGCCCGGGCGAGCGCAGTTGCAGGCCATCGCGCGCCGATGTCACCTGGTCGGCGAAATAGCGGAAATTCTCGGCCCCGCGCAGCGCCGCCCCGGACATGAAGCGCAGCGCCTGGCCGGTGTCCCAGCATTCGCAGAGCGCGATCTCTTCGGCGCGCGCCTCGATGGCATCGGCGATGCGGATCAGGATCCTTTTGCGTTCGGGCGCGGGCATGTCGCGCCAGGCCGCGAACGCATCCGCCGCCGCGGTCGCGGCCGCGTCGATATCTTCCGCACCGCCACGCGCCACGGCGCAGATCGGGCTTTCGTCCACCGGCGATACGGTCTCGAACACGCGCCCGGACGCGGCGGCGCGGCTTTGTCCCGCGATCAGGTTCTGGATGCCCCCGTCGGGGAACCGGGCGAGATAGCGATCCAGTTTCTCGAGGTTGGCGGCAAGGTCGGTCATGACGGGTCCGCCCCTTTCAGGTGGTCGCGGACGGTGCCGCATTTGGGCGAAAGCGCCGGGTCGATGTCGCGCATCTCGAAGCTGAGCGCGATGGAATGGGTCTGCATCGCCGGGGCCAGGAACGCCCGGGCGGCCTGAAAGACGTGCGCCGTCGCAGCCTTGCGGGTTTCAAGGTCGCGCCCGGCCCGCAGGCGCAACGTGATGTCGACATAGCCGTGCGCGGGATCGCCATCGGCCATGGACACGTGATCGGCCCGCACCGCGCGCACCCGGACCCCGGCCATGGGCATCGCCCCGGTCTGGATGGCTGCCTGCCGCAGGGTGTCGCAGAAGGCGGCCATGTCCACGCGGTCCTCGAGGTTGGGCGAGTAATCCACGATCAGATGCGGCATTGCGCCCTCCCGTTTTGTTTAACATGTGTAGTTTATTTCGGGGCCGCTGTCAACCGCCCGCCGATGCGATCTTGGATTGCGCTTTGCGCATCGGACAGGCAAAACGGTGCAATGACCGGATCGCTGCCAAAGACAAATCGCTCGCTGGCGATCTCGCTTTTGCGGGGGCGCGAGCGCGTGATGGGCCCGATCCGCGCCATGCTGGCCGATGCCGGCATCACCGAACAGCAATGGCGCGTCTTGCGCGTGTTGCAGGAATCCGGCCCGCTGGAACCGACCCGCATCGCCGAGCGTTCCTGCCTGCTGCTGCCCAGCCTGACCCGCATCCTGCAAAAGCTGGAAGAAAAGCGGATGATCCGCCGCCGCCGCGACCCCGGTGACCGGCGCAAGCAGATCGTGGACATTTCCGACGCGGGCGAGGCCGTGATCGCCGCCAATCTGGAAAACTCGATCGCCCTGATGCAGAAGATCCGCGACCAGATGGGCAGCGACCGGTTCGAGGCGCTGCTGGATTTGCTGAACGAGCTTGAGCGGGCGACGGACTGAGGCGGGTTTCGGGCGGCGCACGGTGCGGATCCGAGCCGCTTGTCGCGCCGGTCGGGCCATGGCGGGCAGGCCGGCAGCGGCAATTCCGATTGAACGCGGCATGTCATGCAAAGGTGACGTATCGTCGCAGATCGCGTATGATTCGAGTGTTGTGTTGTTCTTTCCTTGAGGGATTCACCCATGCCGACACCCGTCGCCTTGACCGGAAACCAGAGTATAGATGCGCTGTTGTGGGGCTGGAAATGGGACAGGCCGAACCTTACCGTATCGTTTCCGCAATCCCCGAGCGAATATACAGGATACAATTTCATTGAGAACTTTCAGCCATTTACAGAGTTCCAGGCCAACCAGATCATCAATTTCGGCCTGAACAACCTGGGCGTCTTCAGCGGCTTGCAGTTTTCGGGCGTCTCCAGTTTCGGCGACCTGCGCTTTGCCCAGGCGTCGCGGATCGATTATGGCCCGATGCATTCGCAGAACGGGCTTCACATCCCCGGCGGGCGCGGATCGGCCGAGGCCAATCCGCCCGATCCGCAGTTTTCCGGCGCCTTCACCAGCGGCGACAACTGGTTTACCGTCGGCGAATATGTGACGCCGGTGCTGGGCAGTTTCCAGTACGCCGCCGGTCTGCTGCACGAGAACGGCCATGCGCTGGGGCTGAAGCATGGCCATGCCGAGCAGCCTTCGTTCGATCCCGCGCGCGCGGGCACCACCTTTCCGGCGCTGCCCGCGGCCGAGGATTCCCAGGAATACTCGGTCATGACCTATCGCACCTATGTCGGGCACGACCTCGACAAGGGGATCACGGAACAGGAGGAATACCCCTGGACCTACATGATCAACGATGTGCGGGCATTGCAGCATCTCTATGGCGCGAATTTCGGGGCGGGCAGCAACGAAACCGACAGCATCTATGAATTCGATCCGGCGACCGGCGAAATGTCGGTCAACGGGTTCGGGTTCGGCGCGTCCTACAACAGCAAGGTGCTGCTGACCATCTGGGACGGCGGCGGCACCGACCTGTTCGACTTCGCCAATTTCGACAACGACCAGTCGATCGACCTGAGGCCCGGTGCCTTCAGCACGTTCTCGACGGCGCAACTGGCCGATCTGTCGAGGGGGCAGACCGGCCCGGCGCATTTCGCACGCGGCAATATCGGCAACCCCGTGCTGTACGAGGGCGATCTGCGCTCGCTGATCGAGAACGTCCGCACCGGCAGCGGCGACGATACGATCATCGGCAACGCCGTGGCCAACTGGTTCCGGGGCGGGGGCGGCAACGACACGCTGGAAGGCGCGGACGGTGACGACTGGCTGACCGGCGACGCCGGCAACGACGACATCCGCGGCGGCGCGGGCAGCGACACCGCCGCTTTCGGCGCCAACAGCGGCGACGTGACCGCCACGCTCAGCGGCGGCGTGTTCACGATCACCTCGAGCGACGGCACCGACGTGGTGCGCGGCGTCGAGAGTTTCGCCTTTCTTGACGGCACGCTGACGCTGGCGCAGATGACCGAGAAGGCCGGCGGCGACCGGCCGGGCGGAACCCCCGGCGACGACAATCTGACCGGCGGGGCGGGCAACGATCTGCTGGAAGGGCTGAGCGGCAACGACAGGCTGGTCGGTATGGGCGGCAACGACACGCTGCGCGGCGGCGACGGGGCCGACACGTTGAACGGCGGCGATGGCGACGACCTGATCGAGGGCGGCGAAACCGAGGCCGATCTGCGCGACGTGATCTATGCCGGCGCAGGCAACGATTCGGTCGATGGCGGGTATGGCAACGACCAGATCTATGGCCAGGGCGGCAACGACACTTTGGCAGGCGGGTTCGGTGCCGACACGGTCGAGGGCCAGGACGGCGACGATGTCATCACCGGCTCGGCCTTCGGCGATATCGTGTTCGGCAACGCCGGCAACGATTTCGTCAATGGCGGGTTCGGGCATGATCTGATCAACGGCGGTTCGGGGGCGGACAAGTTCTTCCATGTCGGCGGCACCCGCGACCAGATGGAAGGCCACGGCTCGGACTGGGTGCAGGACTACGACGCCGCCGAGGGCGACGTTCTGGTGTTCGGCGGCTCCGCCACGGCCAGCCAGTTCCAGGTCAACACCACGCACACCGCCAACCGCGAGACCGGAGAACGCTCGGGGGCCGACGACTTGATGGAGGCCTTCGTGATCTACAAGCCCACCGGGCAGATCCTCTGGGCGCTGGTCGATGGCGGCGGGCAGGACAGCATCAACCTCCAGATCGGGGGCGATACCTTCGATCTGTTGGCATAGGATTTTCAACCCAGGAGAACACACATGGAATTCGTTAACCCGCTCGGCGGCGATATCCAGCCCTTCGCCGGCAAGGTCTCATACAGCCCGCAGCCGCACATCGCGACGCTGGCGGACGGGACGTTCCTGTTCGTCTCGGGCGCATATCCCAACGAGGCGCCCACCGCGCTTCTGGCGCAACACTACAACGGCGCCGGACAGGCGATGGGCGATCCCTTCGCGCTCGTCTCCGATTACCAGCTGTCGTTCCAGTCGCTGGATGCGACAGGGCTTGCCGATGGCGGCGTCGCGCTGGTGTTCCAGACCTACGACCCTGCCTCCGGCGAGTTTTCCAACTGGGTGCAGAGCTTTGATGCCGACGGCACGGCGCGGGGCGACCGCGTGGCCGCCTTCGGCGATCTGGGTCCGGATTTCATCACCGACGCGCAGATCGCCGCGCTGCCCGGCGGCGGCTTCATGGCGGCGGCGGCGGGCCGGCTGCCTTCGGGCGCATACGACATGCTGGCGCGCGGCTTTGACGCCAGCGGCGCCGCGCTGGGCGCGACCGGCCAGTACGGCAGCCGGCTGAGCGTGACGCAGCGGCTGGTCAACCTCAACCCGCTCGAGGATGGCACCGTGATGGCGACATGGCAGGAAAGCGACCTGTTCGGGCTGCACTTCGGCGCCGGCGGAACGCCCCTGGGCGACGTTTTCCTGATTTCGCCCTCGGGCAGCAGCAACAATTCGACGGGCATCGGCGAAGGCAACATGCTGGCCGTCTGGAACACCTACAACGGCGATGAATT